>JAJYXY010000163.1 GCA_021801465.1 Pseudomonadota bacterium | reverse complement strand
CTTCACCACACCGACGAGAACCGCCGCATGCCCTTTTTCCCGCGCCCCTCCCTCTCCCCCCCGCGTGGTTGGTTGCTTGGCCTTACGCTGCTTTTGCCCGGCTGCTCCGGGTTTGGCACCTTCTTGGGCGACACGTATGGCTTTCACGGCGATGAGCATCTGCCGATCGGGGATTCCGAGAATGTCCGCCGGGTCGAAGGGCAGCCGGCCAATGAGGCGCCGCTGACCACCGAGCCCGGCAATGTCTGGCCGGGGCCGATCCAAACAGAGCCAACGCTCTCCGATCTCGAACGCACCCAAGAGCAGGAGATCAAGCAATACCGCCCGACCACGCCGCCGCCGAGCACGCCACCCAGCAAATCGCCGCCGGCGCCGATCAGCGGCGGCAGTACGTCTGAGCAGGGCGGCAATATCGTGATCCCGAATGGCGATGGCACCAGCACGGTGATCATGCCGGATGGCAGTGTCCGCACCATCCCGACACCAAAATGACGTGGGGCGCGCGCCGATGAGCGGGTTTCGGGTCCATCTCCTCTATTTCGCCTGGCTGCGGGAGCGCATCGGTTGTGGCGAGGAGGAGATCGAAGTGCCGGCGGAGATCCGCACGCTGGGCGCGCTCAGTGCGTGGCTCGCCGCCCGTGGCCCGGGTTACGCGAGCGCCTTCGCCGCTGGAAAATCGGTGCGCGCCGCAATCAACCAGAGTTTCGCCGGCCCCGAGGCGGCGATCGGCCCGGGCGACGAGGTGGCCTTTTTTCCGCCGGTGACCGGGGGCTGAATGTTCGCGATCCGCGTCCAGGAAGCGCCGTTCGATGTCGGTGCCGAATTCGCCGCCCTCACCGCCGGGCGCGCCGATATTGGCGGCATTGGCTGCTTCGTCGGCACGGTGCGCGGCGATGTCGGGGGGCGGGCGCTCGCGGCGATGACGCTGGAACATTACCCGGCGATGACCGAGCGCGCGCTCGCTGCCATCGCCGCCGAGGCGGAAGGGCGCTGGGAACTGCTCGGGGGCACGATCATCCATCGCGTCGGGTGTCTTTTGCCGGCGGCGCCGATCGTCCTCGTGCTGGCCGCTGCCCGCCACCGCGAGGCGGCGCTGGCGGCCACCGGCTTCCTCATCGACTGGCTGAAAACCAAGGCGCCGTTCTGGAAGAAGGAGAGCTTTGCGGATGGCGGCGAGGTTTGGGTGGAGGCGCGCGCAGCGGATGAGGCGGCAGCGGCGCGCTGGTGAATGTCGCCGATGACCGGCGATCAAGATCCCTTGACCCGGCCCAGGGGGTGCATGTGATGCTCGGGGCGAGTGCAATTCTTGCGGTGGATCTCGGCGCCATCGTTGCCAATTGGCGGCTGCTCGGGGCGCGCCATGCGGGCGGCGCGGTCGCGGCGGTGGTAAAAGCGGATGCCTATGGGCTGAGCGCGGCGCTGGTCGCGCCCGCGTTGCGCGAGGCCGGCTGCCGGCATTTTTTCACCGCCCATCTTTCGGAAGCCCTGGCGCTTCGTCCGCTGCTTGCTGATGCCATGCTCGCGGTGTTGAACGGTCTCGGCCCCTCCCCGAGCGAGGACGTGATCGAGGCTTTCGCCGCGCATGATCTTATCCCGGTTCTTGGCTCGTGGGAGGAGGTCAGCGCCTATGCCGCGGCGGCGCGGCGGCGCGCGCGCCGTTTGCCGGCAATCTTGCACATCGATACCGGCATGGCGCGACTAGGCCTCGATCGCGCGGCGTTGGCGCGGGTGATCGCGGCGCCCGAGGTGCTACGAGCGCTCGATCTCCGCTTTGTGATGACCCATCTCGTCGCCGCGGAAAACCCCGACGACCCGATGAACGCGGAGCAACGGGCGCGGTTTCTCGCCGCCTGCGCGCAGCTGCCGCCGGCTGCGCGCAGTTTCGCCAATTCGTCCGGGATTTTTCTCGGCCCCGCCTTCGCCTCCGACCTCGCGCGTGCCGGCGCCGCACTATATGGCATCAACCCGACGCCAAAGGCGGGCTGCGGCGGCAATCCCATGCGTCTCGCCTGCCGCCTCACCGCGCGCGTTTTGCAGGTGCGCGACGTGCAGGCCGGGGCCCCTGTCGGCTATCACGCCACATGGCGGGCGCCACGACCAAGCCGGATTGCAACCCTCGGCATCGGCTATGCCGATGGCTGGCGGTTTCGCCTCGCCGGCAAAGGGGTGGCGTTTTTTGACGGCACCCCGGTTCCGCTGGTAGGTCGTGTCTCCATGGACCTCACCATGTGCGACATCACCGACCATCCTGCGATCGCGGCGGGGAGCTGGCTCGAGCTGATCGGCCCGCAAGCCCCGCCCGAACAAATCGCGGCCCTGCTCGGCACCTCGCCCTACGAGGTGTTGACAAGTCTCGGCCCGCGCATCGCGCGCCTCCCTCGCGCCACGGTCCCCTTCTGAGGCACGGCCAATGGCACTTCTTGCGGCGCTCGGGCGCTTCGTGCTCGATATTTGCGGCTTTGCCGGCCGCCTCGCGCTCTTCGCGCTGGCGGGGCTTTCCCATCTCTTCCGTCCACCATTTTACGGGAGGATGTTTGCCCGCGCGCTGGTCGAGATCGGCTATTTCAGCCTGCCCGTGGTCGCGCTCACCGCCGTTTTCACCGGGATGGTGCTGGCGCTGCAATCCTATACCGGGTTTGCCCGGTTTTCCGCCGAGGGAGCCATCGCCAACCTCATCGTGCTGTCGGTGACGCGCGAATTGGGGCCGGTGCTTGCCGGGCTGATGGTCGCAGGCCGCGTCGGCGCGGCGATGGCGGCCGAGATCGGCACGATGCGCGTGACTGACCAGATCGACGCGCTGGCGACGCTGTCCACCAACCCGATGAAATATCTGGTCGCGCCGCGTTTACTCGCCGCTGCGATCGCACTGCCGCTTTTGGTTTTGATCGCTGATATCATTGGCGTTCTCGGCGGCTTCATCATCGCGACCGCCAAACTTGGCTTCAACCCGCACACCTATCTCGCCAATACGATTTCCTTCCTACAAACGATGGATGTGGTCTCGGGCCTGGCGAAAGCGGCGGTATTCGGCTTTTTGGTGGCGCTGATGGGTTGTTTTCATGGCTATAACAGCCGCGGCGGGGCCGAGGGCGTCGGCACCGCGACCACGAGCGCGGTGGTCAGCGCCTCGGTGTTGATCCTCGCCTTCGACTATGTGCTGACCGAGATGTTTTTCGCGCGATGAGTGGCGTCGTGCCGATGATCCGGCTGCGCGGCCTCACCAAGGCGTTTGGTGATAAGCAGGTTCTGGCCGGGATCGATCTCGATATCGCCGCCGGTACCTCGCTGGTCGTGATCGGCGGCTCGGGGTCGGGGAAATCTGTGCTGATCAAGTGCATTCTCGGCCTGATCACGCCTGACGCGGGGGTGGTCGAAATCGATGGCGTCGCCATGCACACGCTCTCGGGCCGCGCGCGCGAGAAGGCGCGGGCGCGGGTTGGGATGTTGTTTCAGAATGCGGCGCTGTTCGATAGTTTGCCGGTCTGGGAGAATGTCGCTTTTGGCCTGCTTGCGCGCCACCAAGTCACGCGGCGGCAAGCGCGGGCGGCGGCGATCGAGGTGCTGGCGCAGGTCGGGCTCGGCGCCGACATTGCCGGCCTCTATCCGGCCGAGCTTTCGGGCGGGATGCAAAAGCGCGTCGGCCTTGCCCGCGCCATCGCAGCCCGTCCCGACATCCTGTTTTTCGATGAGCCGACCACCGGCCTCGACCCGATCATGGGCGCGGTGATCGATGGCTTGATCGTCGATTGCGTCAAACGCCTCGGCAGCACGGCAATTGCCATCACCCACGATATGGCGAGTGCACGGCGGATCGGCGATCGCGCGGCGATGCTTTATGGCGGGCAGATCGTCTGGCAAGGTGCCGCCACCGATCTCATGGCGAGCGGCAATCCGCTGGTCGATCAATTCACCCATGGCCGCCGCGAGGGCCCCATTCAAATGGAGACGCGGCGCTAAATCAGCCGGCCGAAACAACCACCGCGATTACCAGAGCCCCATATGCTGCTGCATCGTCTCATTGTCTTGCACGACGGGCTGATTGCTTTGGCTCGCACAGCCCAAGGTCAGGCCAAGCGAGATGAGCAGAAAACTCCAGACCAAGGCCTTCATCGCAGCGCCTCCTGTCGAATGCCAGCCAGCCCTTGAGATATGGCGGGGCGCGGCCCGCCGCAATGGCGCCTCGCAACACAGAGGCGCGAGCATTGTCACGTTAACTGGGTCTGGCGGGCGGGGGCGGCCTGGGCCAGGATGGCGCGCGGGGAGGCCTATCGGCGCTCGCCGATCCCGGCCGGATCCGCGCGCTGACGCAGACGGTTCAAGGGCTGACAAGAGATGGTCAACGGTCGCACCGACGAACGACACACGCCGAAAGAACCACGGCAGACAATGCCGCCTTTTTGTTGGGAGGTCGTTCGCGGAAATCATCCGGGCCACGCGGTCACCACGCCGCACCAACAGGCCGGACACATGACCGCACGCGAACCCATGCCCAAATCTCGCCAAACCCCCTTGAACCCAGCGGGCCGTTTACACACGGTTCATTTTTCAAAAAAGAACATCTCTTGCTTTCCAACACTCTCCCCTCACGCGAGATAGGCGCGCAGGTATTGTGGCGGCATCTCTGGGGTGAGGCCGAGGCTCCGCGCCGCGCGTTGTGGCCAGGCGGGGTCGGCGAGCAGGGCGCGGCCGAGGAACACCAGATCGGCGCGGCCATTGCCAAGGATTTCCTCGGCGTGGGCGGGGGCGTGGATCAGCCCGACGGCGCCGGTTGCGATCCCCGCCTCCTTGCGAATGGTTTCGGCGAATGGCACCTGATAGCCGGGATGGAGCGAGGGGATGCGCTGTTGCAGCGAGAGCCCGCCGGACGAGCAATCGATCAAATCGACATCGCCGCGTGCCTTGAGGCGCTTGGCGAGCGTCACCGACTCCTCGATGTTAAAGCCCCCTTCCAGCCAATCGGTGCAGGAGAGACGAACAAAAAGCGGCAATTCCGCCGGCCACTCGCGGCGCACGGCGTCGATCACCTCCATCAGCGCGCGCGACCGCCCGGCGAGATCACCGCCATAGGCGTCATTGCGGTGGTTGGCGAGCGGCGAGAGAAAGGAGTGGAGAAGATAGCCGTGGGCCGCGTGGATTTCCGCGATCTTGAAGCCGGCACGGCGCGCCCGCCGCGCGGTTTCAGCGAATTGCCCGACGATCTCGGCGATGTCGCCTGGCCGCAGCGCCTCGGGAACCGTGTAACCCTCGCCATAGGGAATGGCGCTTGGGGCACGCGGCGTCCAGCCGCCGGCGGCGTGGGGGATCGGCTTGTTGCCCTCCCACGGCGGGGTCACACTCGCCTTGCGCCCGGCATGGGCGATCTGGATCGCCGGTACTGCGCCGAGGCGGCTGATAAGCGCGGCGAGGCGGGCCAAAAACGCCTCCTGTGCGTCGTTCCACAGGCCGAGGCAGCCCGGGGTGATGCGCCCGATCGCCGAAACGTGGGTTGCCTCGGTGAAGACAATGCCGGCGCCGCCGGCCGCCTTGGCGCCGAGATTTTGGATATGCCAATCATTGCCGAGACCCTCCTCGGCGCTGTACTGGCACATCGGCGAGACGGTGATGCGGTTGCGCGCGGTGACCGAGCGGAAAGTAACGGGCTGAAACAGATGCGGGACAGCGCTCATGCGGCTTGGCTTCCTCGAAAAGGGCGCGAATTCTCGGCCCCCCGGATAAAACGCCGCCCCCCGCGTGACAAGGGCGGGCAAGGATGACCCGGCTCCTCTTGTTCAACTCCGCGGTCGCCCATGGCCATGTCGGCGCCCAGGCGCAAATCTTCCCGCTCCAACGCCTAGGCGCCGAGGTTGCCCTGGTGGCCACGGTGCGGTTTTCCAACCATCCCGGCTATGGACATTTTCAAGGCGAAATCACGTCTCCCGCCGAAATCGCCGCTTTGACCGAGGGGATGGCCGCGATCGGCGCGCTCGATGGGCTGGACGGCGTGCTTTCGGGCTATCTCGGGAGCGCCGAGACGGCCGACGCCGTGCTCGCCGCGGTTGCGCGCGCCCGCGCGGCGAGCCCCGGCGCGCTTTATGCCTGCGATCCGGTGATCGGCGATCACGGGCGCGTCTATGTCCGCCCCGGCATCGCCGAGCGCCTCGCCGCACAAGCGCTGCCGATGGCCGATCTTCTGACCCCGAACGCGTTCGAGCTTGG
This sequence comes from Pseudomonadota bacterium, assembly GCA_021801465.1. GTDB lineage: Bacteria > Pseudomonadota > Alphaproteobacteria > Acetobacterales > Acetobacteraceae > Acidibrevibacterium. The sequence continues at coordinate 4,637 of JAJYXY010000163.1, read as the reverse complement.
TCTTCTGAGCGGGATGGCGGTTGCCGATTTCGCCGCGGCGAAAAAGGCGGCCAATCTCCTCGCGGCACGGCTGCGCCCGGATGGGCCGCGGCTTCTGCTCGCGACCGGCCTCACCCTCGCCGAGACGCCGGCGACGCAGATCGATTGTCTTCTGTTTGCCGATCACGCATGGTTTCGGGTGCGCACGCCGAAACTCCGGCTCATCGCGAGCGGTGCCGGCGACCTCGCGGCGGCACTGTTTTTCCATGAATTCCTCCGCACGCGCGATGGCCCGGCGGCGCTCGCGGGGATGGCGGCGCGGCTTTTCGCCATCCTATCCGCAACCGGCGAGAGGCGCGAGCTTCTCCTGATCGCGGGGCAAGAGGCGATGGTGGCACCCCACCGGCTTTTCTCTCCGGAGGCGTGCTGACCTGATCAGCGCGATCCGCGAGGCTCCCCCGGGGAAAGCACTGGCGATCAAAGCACTGGCGATCAGCGTCTCACTAAAGCGCGAGTTTCAAACGCGCCGCGATTTCGCCGACGATGCCGCGGCGGAAAGCGAGCACGCAGGCGATGAAAATCAAACCCTGCGTCACCGTTACCCAGGCGCCAAACGGCGCGAGATAATTTTCCATCGCGGTCACCACGAGTGCCCCCATCACCGGGCCGAAAATCGTCCCGAGCCCGCCGAGCAATGTCATCAGCACGACCTCGCCTGACATCGACCAATGCACATCCGTCAGCGTCGCGATACCGAACACCAGCGATTTGGTGCCGCCGGCAATCCCGGCGATAAAGGTCGAGAGGATGAAGGCGATCAGTTTGTAGCTGTCGGTGCGATAGCCGAGCGAGGTCGCGCGCGGCTCGTTCTCGCGGATCGCTTTCATCACCTGACCGAACGGCGAATGGACGGTGCGGTTGAGCAGGAAAAAGCCGATGAGAAAGATTACCGCGACCACCCAGTAGATCGCCATATCGTTGGCGAGCGAGAGGGCGCCGAATAACTTGCCGCGCGGCACTTGCTGGATACCGTCTTCACCGCCGGTGAACGGCGCCTCGACACAGAAGAAATATACCATCTGCGCGAGAGCTAAGGTGATCATCGCGAAATAGAGCCCCTGGCGGCGGATGGCGAGCCAGCCGAATACGGTGCCGAGTGCAGCTCCCGAGATGCCGCCGAGCAAGATCGCGATCTCCGGCGTGAGGCCCCACGTCTTCGCCGTCCACGCAGTGACATAGGCGCCAAGCCCGAAAAACGCGGCATGCCCGAACGACAGCAGACCGACATAGCCGATCAAAAGATTGAAGGCGGCGGCAAACAGTGCAAAGCACAGAACCTTCATGACGAAAACCGGATAGAGCACGCTCGGCGAGACAATCACCAGCGCAATGAGCACGGCGAAAGCCACTGCCTGAGAACTGTTCGTGCCTCGCATCTCAGGCCGCCTTTCCGAATAGACCCGCGGGCCGGGTCAGCAGAACGAGCACCATGACGACGAAAATCACCGTATCAGAAGCCTGCGGATAGAAGACCTTGGTCAACCCCTCGATCACACCGAGGCCAAAGCCCGAGACGATGGCGCCGAAAATCGAACCCATGCCACCGATCACCACCACCGCGAAGACAGTGTTGATGAAATTCGAGCCCATATTGGGATTGACCGAATAGATCGGCGCCGCCAAGACCCCGGCAAAAGCCGCGAGCGCGACGCCGCCGGCGAAGGTCAACGTCACCAGCCGTGGCACGTTGACGCCGAAAGCCTGCACCAGCGCCGGATTCTCGGTCGCGGCGCGAAGCAAAGAGCCGAGCTTGGTTTTCTCAATCAATCCCCATGTCGCAAGACAGACCACGAGCGCCGCGACGATCACCCAGCCGCGATAGACTGGCAGGAACATGAAGCCGAGATTGACCGCCCCGCTGAGCAGCGTCGGGATCTGATACGGCATACCCGAGCTGCCATACTCGTTACGAAAAAGCCCCTCGATCACTAGGGCTAAGCCAAAGGTCAGCAAAAGCCCATAGAGATGATCGAGTTTGTAGAGCCGACTGATGACGGTTTTCTCCAACACCACGCCGAAGAGACCGACGATCAGCGGCGTCAAGATCAGCGCGAACCAGTAATTCACGCCAAGATAATTAAGCAACATCCAGGCGACGAAGGCGCCCATCATGAACATCGCGCCGTGAGCGAAGTTGATGATGTTCAGCATGCCGAAGATCACGGCAAGACCAAGCGATAGCATGGCGTAGAATCCGCCATTGATCAGGCCGAGCAAAAGCTGGCCGAACAAAAGGGGGGCGGGAACACCGAAAATGCTGAACATCGTGCTCTCTGCTCTGCGGTTAGGCGGGGATCAGCGGGCAGTTGCCATCCTTGAGCGGCCGGAACGCCTGATCACCCGGCGTGGTGATGAGAAGCTTGTAGTAATCCCAAGGTTCCTTGCTTTCCGCGGGCGTCTTGACCTCGAACAGATAGGCCGGAACGAGAACCCTGCCATCCTCGCGGATGTGGCAGGTGCCAAACGCGTCATCCTCGGTCGGCATCGCTTTCATCCGCGCGATGGTCGCAGCGCCGCTCGCCTTCGCCGCCGCGACCCCCATATCGGCGACCGCCTTCATGTAATGGAGGCTGCCGGCATAGCAGCCGGCCTGCACCATGTTCGGCATGTTGTTCGGCGTCTTCTCCTTGATACGCATCGACAAGGCGCGGGTCTTTGCGTTCAAGTTCCAATAAAAACTCTCGGTGAGCACCAAGCCTTGACCGGTCTCGAGGCCAAGGGCGTGGACATCGGTGATGAACATCAAAAGGGCGGCGATGCGCATCTTGCTGGTGAGGCCGAATTCATGCGCCTGCTTGATGCTGTTGACGGTATCGGCACCAGCATTGGCGAGGCCGAGCACTTTCGCGCCAGTCGCCTGCGCCTGCAAAAGATAGGAGGAGAAATCCGTTGTGCTCGGAAACGGATAGGTTGAACTGCCGAGCACTTTACCCCCCGCCGCCGTGACGAAGCCGGAGGTCTGACGCTCAAGATCATGGCCGAACACATAGTCGGCGGTGAGGAAATACCAGGAATCACCCCCGGCCTTCACCGTCGCGCCGCCGGTGGAATGCGCGAGCATCCAGGTGTCATACGCCCAATGGATCGTGGTCGGCGCGCATTGCTTGCCGGTGAGCTCCGCTGTGCCCGCGCCAACATTGATGTAAGCGCGGTTCTTTTCACGGCAGACGCTAGCGACCGCGAGCCCGACCGAGGAGGTGGGGACATCGATGATCATGTCGACGCCGTCGCGATCAAACCATTGCCGCGCGATACCGGCACCGACATCGGGCTTGTTCTGATGATCGGCAGACAGTACCTCGACGGAAAAACCCTTGCTAGAGGCGCCAAAATCCTGGATCGCCTGCTTGACGCAGGCGACCGAGTTAAGCCCACTGACGTCACGATAAGGGCCGGATTGATCGTTGAGCACGCCAATCTTGATCACGCTATCGGTGGCACGGGCGCGCGGCGCGGCAGCCAATGGGATGATGGCGGCGGTGGCACCGAGCAGGGTACGGCGGGAGATTTGCATGGCGATTTCCTACTATTTTAGCCGTCAAGCCGGAATGAGCGGGCAATGCCCATCCTTGAGTGGTCGGAAGGCCTCATCCGCCGGCGTCGTCGCAAGGAGCTTGTAGTAGTCCCAGGGGCCTTTGCTCTCGCTCGGCGATTTGACCTGAAACAGAAAGGCGGGATGCAGCGCACGGCCATCGGCGCGGATGCTGCCGGGGCCGAAGGCATCGTCGTCGGTCGGCATCGCCTTCATCTGTGCAACCGTCGCCGCCCCACTCGTCTTCGCTTGCGCAACGCCGAGCTTTTCGACCGCCTTGAGATAGTGCATGACGCTGCCATAAACGCCGGCCTGGCCCATGCCGGGCCGGGCGCCACCGGTATTGGGGAGAAGGCGCTCGGTGAAGGCGCGGGTGCGATCGTTCAGATCCCAATAGAAGGTCTCGGTCAGCACGAGTCCTTGCGCGTTCTGTAAGCCAAGCGCGTGAATATCGCTGATGAAAACCAGCAATCCCGCGAGGCGGGCAGATTTGTTGATGCCGAATTCGGCCGCCTGCTTGATGCAGTTCACGGTATCGGATCCGGCATTGGCGAGCCCGATCACCTTCGCCCCGGTCGATTGCGCCTGCAACAGGAACGACGAGAAATCAGTGTTGCCGGGAAAGGGCGTGTCGACGTTGCCGAGTACCTTCCCGCCCGCTTCTTTCACGAAGTTCGCCGTATCGCGCTGCATCGCATGGCCGAAGGCGTAATCGGCGGTGATGAAAAACCAGGTATCGCCGCCGGTTTTCACCATCGCGCCGCCCGTGGAGTGAGCGAGCATCCAGGTATCGAACGACCAGTGAATGGTGTTCGGCGTGCATTGCGGCCCCGTGAGATCCGCAGTGCCAGGGCCGCAGGCGATCACCACCTTGTTCTTGAGATGGCCAACATTGGAAACCGCAAGCGCGACGGCCGAATTGGGCACATCGACGATGAGATCGACGCCATCGCGATCGAACCACTGTCCGGCGATGCCGGCGCCGATATCGGGCTTATTCTGATGATCGCCGGCTACCACCTCGACCGGAATGCCCTTGGCGCTCGCGCCAAAGTCAGCGATTGCC
>JAJYXY010000171.1 GCA_021801465.1 Pseudomonadota bacterium | reverse complement strand
CACCCAGTCGGCGGTGAGTGCCGCGATCCAGACGCTGGAGGGGCGATTCCAAGTGAAATTGTTCCACCGCGTCGGGCGCAATATCACGCTCAGCGAGGCGGGGCGGGTTTTTCTCGACGAAGCGCGCGCGGTGCTCGCCCGCGCCGCCGCCGCCGAGCGGGCGCTGGTCGATCTCAGCGGTCTCAAACGCGGGCGGCTGGTGATCGCGGCAAGCCAAACGATCGCCGTGCATTGGCTGCCGCGCCATCTCGCGCGGTTTCGCGCCGCCTGGCCGGAGATCGCTCTCAGCATCACCATCGGCAACACCGCGCAGGTCGCGCATGCGGTGAGGGAGGGGGAGGCGGAACTCGGCTTCGTCGAGGGCCAGGGCGAGGCGCCGATGCTGGCGGCGCGGCCGGTGGCGGAGGATCGGCTGGTGCTGATCGCGCCGCCCGGCCACCCCTGGGCGCTGTCCGGCGCCGAACCGAGTGCCGCGGCGCTGGCGGCGGAGAACTGGGTGATGCGTGAGCCGGGCTCGGGCACGCGCGCGGTGCTGGAGGCGGCGCTGCGGGCGCGCGGGATGGCGCCGGAGGCGCTGCGGGTGGTATTGGAATTGCCGGCCAACGAAGCGGTGCTGGTCGCGGTTGCGGCAGGAGCGGGGGTAAGCGCGCTTTCGGAATATGTCATCACCGAAGCGTTGGCCGCCGGGCGGGTGCTGCGGGTTCCGCTGGCGTTGCCGGCACGGCATTTTCGCGTGCTTTGGCACCGTGAACGTCACCGCGGCCACGCGGGGATGGCGCTCCTCGATCTGATCGGGGCGCAGACGGCGCGGCCAACATGAAAGCCTTTGGTGCCGGGGTTCAAAAATGAGCCGCTTTCTTCCCGCGCTCTTTCTCTCCCCCCTGTGCGGCGAGGATCGCCGTGGCGAAATCGGCGAAAATACGGGCCGAGAGTGGATTGGTTGCGAAATCATATTCTGGGTGCCATTGCACGCCGACCGCGTAGCCGGCGTTTTCCCCCTCTGGCGTTTTTAGGACACGCACCGCCTCAATGGTACCATCGACCGCCACGGCCTCGATCGCAAGCCCTGGCGCGAGCTGGTCAATCCCTTGATTGTGAAGTGAATTGACGGCAATCTCGCGTTGTCCGGCGAGTCTGTGGAGCCAGCCGTCCGGCGTTGCCCGCACGAGGTGGGCAAGCCCGGTGCGCACCGCAGCGAAGGGTTGCAGCGGGGTCGAATGATCGATGCGGCCGGGCAGATCCTGCAGGCGCTGATGCAAGCTGCCGCCGAGGGCGACGTTCATTTCCTGCAGACCCCGGCAGATCGCGAGCACGGGAACGCGGGCTTTGATGGCGGCGCGCAGCAAGGGAAGCGTCGTCGCATCGCGCGCGGGATCCTCGGGCGTGCCTTCGGGTTGCGGCGGGCCGGCGTAATTCTCCGGCGCGACGTTGGAGCGGCTGCCGGTGAAAATGAACCCGTCCAAGCGCGCGATCAGCGCCGGGATGTCGGCGTTCGGGCCATTGGCTGGAACCAGAAGCGGAATGCCACCGACCACCAGATCCACCGCCCGGACATAGGTGTCGGATGCAGCGTGGTTCGGCATGCCGTAGATGCCGAAGGTTTTCATGCAGCAGGAAATGCCGATCAGTGGTTTCATCGCCTGATTATGACGCACTTATGAAAACGAGGCGAGGCCGGGTTGCGCGACCCTCACCGTTTGACGCCACCTGGCGGCGGCGGGGTTGGCTTGAAATCGAACAGAGAGTCGGGAAAATGCCCGCCAGTCTCGATATCGGTGAGGCTGACGCGGGTTTCCCGGCGCTGTTCATCGAGCACGATCCATTGCCGGAGCACGAGCGGGCCGGTGTCGAAGGCAAGGCTGAGCGAGCCTTGCCACCAGCGGGCGGCGCGCAGCACCGTAACCTGGATCAGGCCGGGGACACGGGTGATGTCGGTGAGCATGATGTCACCCGAAAGCTTGATTTCCGGGGCGAGGATGATGGAAAGCGGGGTATCGCCGAGCGCGACCTCGCTGGTTTGGTTGAGTGCGGAATCATGGAAATACACATCGCCATGATTGGCGACGAGGAGATAAGGCACTGGCGGGTCGTATTCGAAGCGGAGCTTGCCCGGCCGGTCGAGCCAAACCGTGCCGTGGCTGTCGCTGCCGTCGGGGGCGATTTGCTCGAAGCGCGCTTTCAACGTGTGAATGCCATTGAGATAGGCCTCGATGCGTTCGACATCGGCGCGATCCGCCGGCGTGAGCGTCATCGCGCTGATGGCGTGCGCGCCGCGGGGACGGAGGAGGAGGGCGAGCGGGAGAAGCGCGAGGGCGGCGCGGCGATGAATCATTGCCGTCATGTGGCATCTCTGTGGCGCGGCGAAAACCCCCATGCTACGCCGCCTGCCGCGGATCAGCCACGCGCGCGCAGAATCTCGGCAGCGTGGCGCGCGGCGCCTTTGTCGGTGAGGAAATACCGCCCGCCGCTATCGCGCGCGACCAATCCCATCGCGCCGAGGCGGGCAAGGCAGGGCCCGTCTTTCATGGCAGCGCCAGGCGCGCTATCGGGCGCGGGCCGTCCCGCCGGCCCGCTCAGAAATAGCCGGTGCAGCGCGGCGCGGCAGCAGGTTTCGAGATAGGGCTCGGACCACATCGGCGCCAATGTGACGCGATCGCCGCGAATGACAAGGGACGTCGAAGGGCGGGTTGGCCCGGCTCAGCTTTGCAGTTTCAGGGATTTGCCGCGATGATGGCGGCGATGACCAGCCTTCTTCCCGCCCTTGCCCTGCCCATTCTGCAACGCTTGGCACCCGAGACCGCGCATCGCATTGCCTTGCGCGCGCTCAGCTTCGGGCTTGGCGGGCACGATCACACGCCTTCGGATCCGCGCCTCGGACAGACCCTGTTCGGCCGGCATTTTCCGACCCCAATCGGGCTCGCCGCCGGGTTCGACAAAGACGCGCGCGCCATCGGCGGGCTGATGGCGCTCGGCTTCGGCTTTGTCGAGATCGGTACGGTGACGCCGCGCCCGCAGCCGGGCAATCCGCCGCCGCGTCTCTTTCGCCTCGCTGCTGATCGCGCGCTGATCAATCGCCTCGGCTTTCCCGGTGAGGGGCTCGCGCGCATCTTGCCGCGTTTGCAAGCGCTTGGGCAGCGTCGCGTGCCGCTAGGCGCCAATGTCGGGCCGAACAAGGAGGGGGCCGACCCCGAGCGCGATTATCCGGCGCTGGTGGCCGCGGTTGCGCCCTATGTCGATTACGTGACGTTGAATATTTCCTCCCCGAACACGCCGGGCTTGCGCGATCTGCAAGCCGGCGCGCGGTTGGCCGCGATCCTCGACGCGGTGGCCAAAACCGCCTTGGTGCCACCGATCTTCGTCAAAATCGCCCCCGATCTCAGCGATCAGGCGCTGGCCGTCTTGGTCGATACCGCGTGCGCGGGTGGGGCGACGGGGCTGATCATCGCCAATACCACCACCGCGCGCCCGCCGACGCTCCGCTCACCGCTTGCCGCCGAGACAGGCGGGCTTTCCGGCCCGCCGCTTTTTCCCCGCGCCCGTGCCATGCTGGCGCGGGCCGCGGAGCTCGCCGCCGGCCGTCTGGTTTTGGTCGGCTGCGGTGGGATCACGACCGGTGCCGACATTCTCGCGATGGTCCGCGCCGGCGCCCATCTCGTGCAGCTCTACACCGCTTTCGTCTATGAAGGCGCGGCGCTGATCCCAAGGCTCCAGCGCGAATTGCTGGCGGCCCTCGCGGCCGGCGGGTTTACCAATCTTACTCAAGCACGCGGCCTCGATCAGGCCGCTCTGGCGGAGTGATCATGGAACATTTGACTGGCATTGGCGCCCTCGTGCCGCGCTATCGCGGCTTCATCGTCGATCTTTGGGGCGTGGTGCATGACGGCATCAAGCCCTATCCCGGGGCCATCGATTGTCTCGCGCGCTTGCAGGGCGCCGGCAAGCGTGTCGTCCTGCTCTCCAATGCGCCGCGCATCGCCCGTGTCGCGCAGGCGGCGATGCGCGAGATGGGGATCGGCGATGATCTCTATAACGGCATCATCACCAGCGGCGAGGCGACGCACACCCTCTTGCAAACCCGGAGCGATCCGTTTTTCGCCGCGCTCGGGCGAAAGCTCTATCATCTCGGGCCGGCGCGCGATCGCAACGTCTTCGAAGATCTCGATTATCTCGCGGTCCCGGCGGTGGAGGACGCGGATTTCGTGCTCAATACCGGGCCCGACGAGGCCACGGGGATGATCGATCTCCCTGCCTTTGAAGAAATTTTGCGCGCCGCCCGTGCCCGCGATCTGCCGATGCTGTGCGCGAACCCGGATCTCGAGGTCATCCGCGATGGCGTTGCCGTGCTCTGCGCCGGGGCTTTGGCCCAGCGTTATGCCGCACTCGGCGGGCGGGTGCGCGCGATCGGCAAGCCCGATCCCACCATCTATGAGCCGACGCTGGCCGCCCTTGGCTGTCCGCGCCAGGCGGTGCTGGCGATCGGCGACGCGCTGCGCACCGATATCGCCGGCGCCAAGGCGGCCGGGCTCGCGAGCGCCTGGGTCATCGGCGGCATCCACAACGCCTTGCTCGGCGACCCGCAGGCCATCGAAGCCGCTGCCGCGGGCGAAGATCTCGCCCCTATCGCCGCGGTCCCGAGTTTCGCATGGTAAACCTGCCTGCTTGCAGAGCGAGAGGGGTTGGCGCCGCGGCATGGGCGCGATAGGAGCAGCGGTCCTGCTAGAAACGCGCCGGAGGAATGCGATCATGCCCGCGAAAGCGCCTGAGACACTGGCCCCGACCGCGCCCGGAGACGCCGGCGAGCGCCCGCGCCCGGTAGCAAGCCTTTCTTTCGAGGAGGCGATGGCCGAGCTCGAACGCATCGTGCGCGCGCTCGAGGAAGGCCGCCAAAGCCTCGAAGATGCTCTCCGCGCTTACGAACGCGGCACCGAACTCCGCCAGTTTTGCGAGGCGCGGCTCGCCGAGGTCGAGGCGCGGATCGAGGCGATCGTCGGCAATGAAGACGGGCTCGAAACCCGCCCGGTGGCGATGTGAGCGGCGCGATGACCCCGCCGGCGGCCGATGGCGCCAGCGACCCGGCGCTGGCCGCCGCCCTCGCCAGCGCGCAAGCGCGGGTGGAATCGGCGCTCGAAACGCTACTCGTCATGCCCGAGGGGCCGGAAGCGCGCCTGTTCGAGGCCATGCGGTATGCGACGCTTGGCGGGGGCAAGCGCCTGCGCGCCTTTCTGGTGATGGAAAGCGCTTCCCTGTTTGGGGTCAGCGAAACCTGTGCTGCGCGCGTCGCCGCCGCGGTCGAGATGCTGCACGCTTATTCCTTGGTGCATGACGATCTGCCGGCGATGGACGACGATGATCTTCGCCGCGGCCGCCCGAGCACCCATCGCGCCTTCGATGAGGCAACGGCGATCCTCGCCGGCGACGCGCTGCAGACCCGCGCCTTTGAAATTCTCGCCGACCCCGATACCCATTCCGACCCCCAGGCCCGCGCCGATCTCGTGCTCGCGCTGGCCCATGCCGCCGGCGCACGCGGCATGGTCGGCGGCCAGATGATCGACATGGCGGCGGAAGGCAAGGATTTGACCGAGCCCGAGGTGGTGCGGCTGCAAGCGTTGAAAACCGGGCGGCTGATCCAGTTCAGCACCGAAGCCGGCGCCATCCTCGGCCGCGCCCCGCATGCCCAGCGTCTAGCGCTCGCCTGGTATGGGCGCGATGTCGGCGCCGCTTTCCAGATCGCCGACGACCTCCTCGATGCGCTCGGCACGACCGAGGAAACCGGCAAAACCGCCGGCAAGGATGAGGCCGCCGGCAAAGCGACCCTGGTCGCCATCCTCGGGCCCGAGCGTGCCCGGGCGCAGGCGCTTCTGCTCGCCGAGCAAGGGGCGACGCATCTCGACATTTTCGGCGAACGCGCCGCCAATCTGCGCGCGCTGGCCCGCTTCGTCGTCGCCCGCCGCAGTTAGCGGCGCCCCAGGGCCGCGATGGCGAAATCCCGTGCCGATCACCTCGTGCTCACGCGCGGCCTCGCCGATAGCCGGGCGCGGGCGCAGGCGCTGATCCTCGCGGGCAAAATTTTTTCCGGCACACGGCGGGTGGAGAAACCTGGCCAGTTGCTCGCCGAGGACGCGCCGCTCTCGTGCCGCGGCGAGGAGCACCCCTGGGTCTCGCGCGGCGGGGTCAAACTCGCCTACGCGCTCGATCATTTCTCCCTCTCGCCAGCCGGGCGCATCGGGCTCGATATCGGCGCCTCGACCGGCGGCTTCACCGATGTGCTGCTTGCGCGCGGCGCGGCTCGGGTTCACGCCGTCGATGTCGGGCACGGGCAACTCGCCTGGAAATTACGCACCGATGCGCGGGTCGTCGTGCATGAGCGGGTCAATGCCCGGTTTCTCGACCAGGAACGGATCGGCGAGCCCGTAGGGGCCATCGTCGCCGATGCAAGCTTCATCGGGCTCGAAACCCTGCTGCCGGCGCCGCTCGCCCTCGCCGCCCCCGGCGCCTTCGCGATCGCGCTGATCAAGCCACAATTCGAGGCCGGGCGCGACGGCGTCGGCAAAGGCGGCATCGTGCGCGACGGCGCCGTGCGGGCCGCGGTCGCACAACGAATCTTCGGCTGGTGGGCGCGGCTTCCGGGCTGGCGCGTGCTCGGCGTCACCGAAAGCCCGATCACCGGCGCCGACGGCAATCACGAATTTCTCATCGCCGCTATCTATGAGGGGGAAGCGTAGGGAAAAAGGCCAGGGAGGGGGTTCTTTTTCGTAAAAAAGAACCAAAAAACTTTGGCTTCTTGCGGCAGTGTCTTCGCCACTGCCGCGTTCATGCCCGATCAGGCCGGAAGCCTGCCGCCGAGTTCTTCCTCGATATGGATGCGGATGATGTCATCGAAGCTCGTCTCGGCGCGAAAGCCGAGGGCGAGCGCGCGTTTGGGGTCAAAGCGCGTCGGCCAGCCGGCGACAATCGCGGCGATGGCAGGATCGGGCTCACGGCGGATCAAGCGCACCGCTTTCTCGCCAGCGACCCGGCCGAGGGCCGCGATCTGCTCGCCGACCGTCGCCGAAAGCCCGGGCATGGAAAGATTGCGCCGTGCGCCGAGGGGCGCGAGATCGATCGTGGCCGCATGGATCAAAAACGAGACTGCAGCGCGCGGGCTGGCATGCCAATGGCGCACGTCCTCCGAGACCGGCAGAACCGCCTCCATCCCGACCAGTGGCTCACGCAAAATGCCGGAGAAAAAGCCCGAGGCCGCCTTGTTCGGCTTGCCCGGGCGGATGCAGATGGTGGGAAGCCGAATGCCGATGCCATCGAAAATGCCGCGGCGTGAATAATCCGCAAGCAGCAATTCGCCGATCGCTTTTTGCGTCCCATAGCTGGTGAGCGGCGTGGTGAAGAAATCATCCGGGATCGGGTCGGGAAATGGCGCCCCGAACACCGCGATCGAGGAGGTGAAAACGACGCGCGGCGAATAGGGGGATTTCTGTCCCTCTGCCCGGATCGCTTCGAACAATGCCCGCGTGCCATCGAGATTGACGCGATAGCCCTTGTCGAAATCCGCTTCCGCCTCGCCCGAGACGATGGCGGCGAGATGGAAGATGGTGTCGGGCCGCTTGGCGATGGCGGCCGCGGCGGCGCCGGGCGCGGCAAGATCGGCGGCCCAGGCGTCGATACTGCCGGCGAACCCGGCGGGCTTTTCGGGCATCATGATATCGGTGAGCGAAAGCCGCGCAATCTCGCGCCCGGCGAGGATTTTCTCGTGCGCGAGCCGTGCGGCGAGCTTGCGCCCGATCATCCCCCCGGCGCCAGTGATCAGAACGTGCATGGCCTTTTTCTCCCCTATGCTTTCGGCTGGCATCACTGGCCGCGACGCGTGCCGCCGTCAATCCTTCGCCTTCGCGACCGCGGGCTTCGGCGCTATACTGAGAGAAAGAGAGGAAGGGACATTCGTGATGACGGCGTCGCCATTCGAGATGGAAAAAAACACGGCGAATTACGTGCCGCTGTCACCGCTGAGCTTTCTTGCCCGCACCGCCCAGGTCTATCCCGATCGTCTCGCCGTCGTGCACGGCATGCGGCGTTTCACCTGGGCCGAAACCGCCGCGCGTTGCGCGCGCTTCGCCTCCTCGCTCGTCGCGCGCGGGATCGGGCGGGGCGATGTCGTCGCGGTCATGGCCCCCAACATCCCGGCCCTCTTTGAGGCGCATTTTGGTGTGCCGCTCGCGGGCGCGGTGCTGAACGCGATGAATACCCGCCTCGACGCCGCCACCATCGCCTTCATCCTCGCCCATAGCGAGGCGAAAATACTGCTCGCCGATACCGAATACGCCGCGACCATTGAAGCGGCGATAGCGCTGCTGCCCGCGCATGCGCGGCCGCTGGTCGTCGATATCGCCGACGGCGACGCCGGGCGGCGGATCGGCGCGATCGAGTATGAGGCCTTCCTCGCCGAGGGCGACCCCGCGTTTGCCCATGCGCTGCCCGGCGATGAATGGGACGCGATCAGCCTTAATTACACTTCTGGCACCACCGGCAACCCCAAGGGCGTCGTCTATCACCATCGTGGCGCCTATCTCAACGCGCTCGGCAATATCGTCACCTGGGGGATGGCGCAGCATCCCGTCTATCTCTGGACCTTGCCGATGTTTCATTGCAACGGCTGGTGTTTTCCATGGACGGTGACGGCGCTGGCCGGCACCCATGTCTGCTTGCGCCGCGTCGAGGCGCGGGCGATGTATGATGCGATCGCCGATGCCGGCGTCACCCATCTTTGCGGCGCGCCGATTGTGATGAATCTTCTGCTGCACGCCCCCGCGGCCGAGCGGCGTGATTTCGGCGGCCGCCGGATCGCGATGATGACGGCGGCGGCGCCGCCGCCGGCCGCTGTTATCGAGGGGATGGAGCGGCTCGGCTTCGCGATCACCCACGTCTATGGCCTGACCGAAGTCTATGGCCCGGTGACGGTTTGCGCCTGGCAGGAGGCTTGGGCCGATTTGCCGCCCGCCGAACAAGCGCGGATGAAAGCGCGCCAGGGCGTGCCCTATCCAGTGTTCGAGGCGGTCATGGTCGCCGATCCCGCAACCCTCGCCCCGGTCGCGAAAGACGCGACCGCGATGGGCGAGGTGTTCATGCGCGGCAATATCGTGATGAAGGGCTATTTCAAGAACCCGAAAGCGACCGAGGAAGCCTTCGCCGGCGGCTGGTTCCACACCGGCGATCTCGGCGTCTGGCATCCAGACGGCTATATCGAACTCAAGGACCGCTCGAAGGACATCATCATTTCGGGTGGCGAGAATATTTCCACGATCGAGGTAGAATCGGTCCTGTTTCGCCACCCGGCGGTGCTGGATGCGGCCGTGGTCGCGAAACCTGATGAGAAATGGGGCGAGACGCCGTGTGCCTTCATCACCCTCAAGCCCGGCGCCACCGTGACCGAGGCGGAAATCATCGCCTTCTGCCGCGCCCACCTCGCCCATTTCAAGGCGCCGCGCCACGTCGTCTTCGGGCCGCTGCCGAAAACCTCGACCGGAAAGACCCAGAAATTCGTCCTGCGCGAGCGCGCAAGGGAGGTTTGAAGGGGGCTATGAAAATGTTCTTTTTTGAAAAAAAGAACCAAAAAACGTTTATCTGTTGGGCAGTGCCTTAGGCACTGCCTTTTCCGAGGCAATCACCGCCCCGAGAAAACGGAAAGAAAGTCTTTTTGCTTCTTTTTCTTCAGAAAAAGAAGCGCTTTTCCTTATCGATGTCAGATGTCCGGCGCCTCGACGGCGTGGGCGTGGGTCTGGATGAACTGAAAGCGTAGTTCGGGTTTGCGGCCCATAAGTTGTTCGACGAGATCCTCGGTGGTGGCGGCGGCGCCGTCGGGGATGGTGACTTTGAGCAGCGTACGGCGCTTGGGGTCCATCGTCGTTTGGCGGAGGATGTTCGCCGGCATCTCGCCGAGCCCCTTGAAGCGGCTGATTTCCACTTTGCCCGAGGGTTTGAACGCGGTTTTGAGGAGTTTGTCGCGCTCGGCATCGTCCATCGCGTAAAGCGAGACGCTGCCTTGCGTCAGGCGATAGAGCGGCGGTTGGGCCAGAAAGAGATGGCCGCGGCGGATCAGTTCGGGGATTTCGCGATAGAAGAACGTCATCAAAAGCGAGGCGATATGGGCGCCGTCGACATCGGCGTCGGTCATGATGATGACGCGGCCATAACGCAGCTTGCCGGCATCAAAGCGCGACCCGGCGCCACAGCCGAGCGCCTCGATGAGATCGCGCAATTCCTGGTTTTGGCGGAGCTTGTCGGCGGATGCGCTGGCGACATTGAGGATCTTGCCGCGCAACGGCAGCACCGCTTGGGTCTCGCGGTCGCGCGCCTGTTTCGCGGAGCCGCCGGCGCTATCGCCCTCGACGAGGAAGATTTCGGTATCGGCGGCGGATTCACGCGCGCAATCGGTGAGCTTGCCGGGGAGGCGCAGCCGCCGGGTCGCGGTTTTGCGTGGCGTCTCGCGGGCCTCGCGGCGGCGGAGCCGCTCTTCGGCGCGCTCGATGAGATGGCCGAGCAGGAGATCGGCTTGTGCCGGATCGGCGGCGAGGAAATGGTCGAAATGATCGCGCAGCCCGCTCTCGACCAGCCGCGTCGCCTCGGGCGTGGTCAGTTTTTCCTTGGTCTGGCCCTGAAATTGTGGCTCGGCAAGGAAAAGGGAGAATTTCGCGCAGAGCGGGGCGAGAATGTCGTCTGCGGTGATTTGGGCCGCCCGGCGGTTGCCGCGCTGTTCGCCCCAGGCGCGAAGGCCCTTGAGGAGGGCGGCGCGAAACCCGGCCTCATGCGTACCACCTTGCGGGGTCGGGATAGTATTGCAGTAGGAA
>JAJYXY010000085.1 GCA_021801465.1 Pseudomonadota bacterium | reverse complement strand
GCGGCGAAAGGCGGCGGCACATAGATCGCCGAGGCGCTCGCCCCGGTCGCCGCGACCGCCTCGGCGACGGTATCGAACACCGGAAGGCCGAGATGCGTCCCGCCACCTTTCCCCGGCGTTACCCCGCCGACCATCTTGGTGCCATAGGCGATCGCCTGCTCGGAATGGAACGAGCCTTGGGCGCCGGTGAAACCTTGGGTGATGACACGGGTTTCGGCATCGACGAGAACAGCCATGTCAGGCGGCCTCCTTCACGGCGTTGACCACCTTCTCGGCGGCATCGGCAAGATTATCGGCGGCGATGATGGGCAAGCCCGATTTGGCGAGAATTTCCTTGCCGAGTTGCACATTCGTCCCTTCGAGCCGCACCACCAGCGGCACACTAAGCGCAACCTCGCGCGCCGCCGCGACCACGCCCTCGGCGATCACGTCACAGCGCATGATGCCGCCGAAGATATTGACCAGAATTCCCTCCACATGCGGGTCGGAAAGGATGATCTTGAACGCCGCCGTCACCCGCTCCTTGGTCGCGCCACCGCCGACATCGAGGAAATTCGCCGGCGCCGCGCCATAGAGCTTGATGATGTCCATGGTCGCCATGGCAAGCCCGGCGCCGTTGACCATGCAGCCGATGGTGCCGTCGAGGGCGACATAATTGAGGCTGTAGCGCGCCGCTTCCAGCTCTTTCGGGTCTTCCTCGTTCTCGTCGCGGAGCTTTTCGAGATCGGGATGGCGGAACAGCGCGTTGTCATCGAAGCTGATCTTGGCATCGAGAGCGACGACCTCGCCCGCCCCGGTCACCACCAGCGGATTGATCTCGATGATGCCACAATCGAGTTCGACGAAAGCGTGGTAGAGCGCCTGCGCGAAGCGGCCGAAGGCGCCGATCTCCCTCGGCGCAAGGCCGAGCCCGTAGGCGAGCTTGCGGGCGTGAAAAGACGAGAACCCGCTCGCCGGGTCGATGGTGACTTTCAGGATTTTCTCGGGGTGATGCGCCGCCACCTCCTCGATCTCCATGCCACCTTCGCTAGACGCCATCATGGCGACCCGGCCACTGTCGCGATCGACGAGGAACGAGAGATAAAGCTCGCGCGCGATGTCGCAGCCCTGTTCGATATAGACACGATGCACCTTGCGCCCAGCCGGCCCGGTCTGCTTCGTAACCAAGGTGTGGCCGAGCATCTGGCCAGCGATCTTGCGCGCCTCCTCCGGCGAGCGTGCCAGCCGCACACCGCCCTTGCCGGCCGGATCGTCGGCGAAGTGACCCGCGCCGCGCCCGCCAGCATGGATCTGCGCTTTCACCACATAGACCGGGCCGGGGAGTTTCGCCGCCGCCGCTTCCGCCTCCTCGGCGGTCCAGGCGACGTGCCCCGCGAGCACCGCGACGCCATAGTGGCGCAGCAGTTCCTTCGCCTGATATTCGTGGATGTTCATCGCGCTCAGCCCACCAGCTTGCGCGAGGCTTCGACCAGCTCGCGCACGGCGGCGCAAGATTTCTCGAACGCCGCGCGCTCCTCGGCGTTGAGCTCGATCTCGACCACCCGCTCGACCCCGCCGGCGCCGATCACCACCGGCACGCCGACATAAAGTCCCTTGATGCCATACTGGCCATCGAGCCAGGCAGCGCAAGGCATCACCCGCTTCTTGTCGCGGAGATAGCTCTCGGCCATGGCGATCGCCGAGGAGGCCGGGGCATAAAACGCGCTGCCCTTCTCGAGCAATTTCACGATCTCGCCACCGCCATTGGCGGTGCGGGTGACGATGGCGTCGATCTTTTCTTTCGTCGTCCAGCCCATCTTGATCAGATCGGGGACCGGGATGCCGGCAACCGCGGAATAGCGCACCAGCGGCACCATCGAATCACCATGCCCGCCGAGCACGAAGGCCGTCACATCCTCGACCGAGACGCCGAATTCACGGGCGAGGAACAGGCGAAAGCGCGCTGAATCGAGCACACCCGCCATGCCGACCACGCGCGCATGCGGCAGGCCGGATTTCTGCTGCATGACCCCGACCATGGCGTCCAACGGATTGGTGATGACGATGACGAAGGCGCCCGGGCAATAGGTCTTGATCCCCTCGGCGACGGTCGCGATGACGCCGGCATTTTTCGCGACGAGATCATCGCGCGACATGCCGGGCTGGCGCGGAAAGCCAGCGGTGACGATGACGACATCGGCGCCGGCGATCGCCGCATAGTCCGATCCCCCGGTCATCACCGCATCAAACCCCTCGACCGGGCCGGATTGCTCGAGATCGAGCGCCTTGCCAGCGGCGACGCCGCCAAAGACGTCGAACAGAACGACGTCGCCGAGCTCCTTGAGGCCGATCAAATGGGCGAGGGTGCCGCCGATATTGCCGGCGCCGATCAGGGCGATCTTGTTGCGGGCCATTTCTGTCTTCCAAATGAGGGGTGGAACAAAGCGAGCTTGCGCCGCCCGAGCCTGTCCCTGCCTGGAGAGCGCAGCCCCGAAAGGCGGATCGAGAGGCGGATGTTGCTAACCCATCCCCCGCCGAGCGGCAAGATCGCACCCCCGGCTACACCGCCCGCGCGCGCGGACGTGACGTGAGGGCCCAGCTCCTGATATTTGCCGTCCCTCGCCCTCGGCGCGGCAAAACGAGATCGGGACGGCGGAAAAGAGCTGCGTGAGCGGCGCGCAGGGCATAGCGGATCAAAAATCCTCGAACTCGTTCATCGAGTCCGAATGGATTGCGACTTTCCGCTGCGAGAAATTGACGCTCCATGACGCGAGATGCGATTCCGAGCGCGGCAGCGGCAGCCGTCGCACGATCGAGCCCAGAGAATAGAAGCGGCGCTGTAACGCCTTGACCTCCTGCATCAGTCGCTCGGGCGAAAATCTGAGCGGGCGGAAATGGCAAAACACGCCCGGCCAGCGATCCATGTTTTCCTCGTCGAGGATTCGGCCGTCTTCCTTCATGCGGTCATAGAGCGGTGTGCCGCGCAACGGCACCATGACATTGAAATACGCCGCGGCGACTTTGTGCTCATTGAGAAAATCGAGGGTCTTTGGAAAAATATCGAGGTCGTCGTCATCAGCGCCAAACACGAAATTGAATGAAAAACTGATGTCGTTCTCGTGTAATATTCTAGATATATGGCCATATTCACTTGATTTATTGAAGTTTTTGTTCATGGCCCTGAGCGTGTTCTGGCTTATGCTCTCGATTCCCATATTAACATGGAGCAGTCCCGATCGCCGCGCGAGCGTGGTGAATTTCGGATCGAGGAAGAAATGCGCGGAAAACAGCGCCGACCAGCGGATTTTGAGCGGGATGAGCGCTTCGAGAAGCGCCATCGTGCGCGCCTTATGGCCGACGAACTGGCTCGCGGCGAAAAAGATATGGCGCTTGCCGCACCGCCTGACTTCCTCGACCACCTCCTCTACCGGGCGATAGCGATAGCCGTAATCGCCGTTCAGGCGGCGCTCGGCGCAGAAATCGCAGGTGTAGGGGCAGCCACGGGAATACTGGATGACGAAGGGGCTGTAGAACACGTAATGGTGCGGCTTCAGAATATCCCAGCGCGGCGGCGGCAGGCCGGCGAGATCGGCGACCGTCTGACGGCGATAAAATTTCCGCAACCGCCCGGCGGCCGCGTCCTCCAGCATGGTGGCGAAGACCCCCTCACCCTCGCCGATACAGACCGCATCGGCATGTGCCGCCATCTCCTCGGCATGGAAGCTCGCATGCGGCCCGCCCATCAGAACAGGGACGTGACGGTCCCTAAATCGCGCGGCAATCTCGTAGGCGCGGAACGAAGTGACGGTCCGCACCGTGATCACCACCACATCCACCGCCGCCGCATAGTCAGGCTCCTCGATGGCATCGTCGGTGAAGCTGACGTCCCAGCCCGGCGGCGCCAAGGCCGCGAGATAGGGGGCGACGGCGCCGACCACCTTGCGTTTGCGAATCCGGTAAGGCACCCGCATCGTCCGCGAATGATAGGGTGTCGCCTGAATGATCAGAAGTTTCGGCATGCCGATCTTTCCTTCATGGACGCAAACCCGCCACACGCGGCAACAATCGCCGCCGCCCGGCCATCGTGACAAAATCAAGGCTCACGAAATCAGGGCAAGCGCCGGCGAGTCGTTGACATAGATCATGGCGATCGATCTCCCGCGGGTCTCCTCATGCTGGAAGATGCGGCGCACGACGCTGTGAGTGCGGAAGGTGCGCGCGGGATGGGCCTCGCGCGCGGGTCGCCCGTTCGGACGCGACCGAGCGCCGCGTGAGCGGAGCAGGATGAGCGATGGCGCAGAGCAGAAATGCCGATGGCAATGGCGTGCCGCCGGTCGGGGGGCCGGGGGCGGTTTCCCTCGCACTCACGGTCAATGACATCACGCGAACAGTGCGTGCGGAGCCGCGTCTGACGCTGGCCGAGGCGTTGCGCGGCCCCTTGGGTCTCACGGGAACCAAGATCGCTTGCGACCGCGGCGCCTGCTCGGCCTGCACCGTCTGGCTGGACGGGGTGCCGGTTTGCTCCTGCATGATCTTGGCGATCGAGGTCGGCCAGCGCCGCGTCACCACGATCGAGGGGCTGGCCGAGGGCGAGCGGCTGCACCCGGTGCAGGCTGCCTTCGTCGCCCATGACGCGGTGCAATGCGGCTTTTGCACGCCGGGGATGGTGATGAGCTGCGCCGCCTTGCTCGCACACACCAAGCAGCCCAGCGCGGATGCCGTCACCGCCGCGATCAGCGGCCATCTCTGCCGTTGCGGCACCTATCCGCATGTCATCGCGGCGACGGTCGCCGCCGGCGCCGAGACGAAAGGCGATGGACCATGACCGACGAGGTTACGCCCGAGGTTGCGCCCGACGTTGCGCCCGACGTTGCGCCACGTGTCGAAACCTTCGCCGCCGGCATCGTCGGCGTGAAGCTCGGAACCGTGGCGCGGCAGATCGCACCCGATGAGCCACCCCCCTTGCCGCCGAACGATCAGCTTTCCGTGATCGGCCAGCCGGTGCCGCGGGTCGATGGCCGCGCCAAGGTCACCGGCGCGATGCGTTTCACCGTCGATGTCGCGATGCCGGGTATGCTCCATGCCCGCATCCTCCGCTCGCCGCTGCCGCATGCGCGCGTGCGCCGGGTCGATAGTTCGGCCGCCGCGCGGCTGCCTTGGGTCCGCGCGGTCATCGTTGTCGCCCGGCCGGATGATCCGGCTCACGCCGTTTTGCGTTATGTCGGCGCGCCGGTCGCCGCCGTCGCCGCCGTCTCGCCGGGCGCGGCGGAGGAAGCGCTGCGCCTGATCCATGTCGATTATGCCCCGCAGCCCTTCATCGCCGATATGGACGCGGCGCGCGCACCCGGCGCGCCTTCGGTGCATGACGCGATTTCGCTGCCCGCCGGTCACCCGTCCGGCTGGCCGGCCCCGCAAGACCTGCCGGTCGCGGGCAATGTGCGCGGCCCGGCCATCAGCGGCCGGGGCGACATCGCGACGGGGTTCGCGCAGGCGGAGGTGATCGTCGAGGGCGAATACCGCACCGAGGTACAGACGCATTGCTGTCTCGAGCCACACGCCATCGTCGCGGACTGGCGGGCCGATGGGCTGACCGTGCATATGTCAACGCAGTTCACCGCCGGCGTGCGGGCCGAACTCGCCGAAGCGTTCAACCTGCCGCTGAGCCGGGTGCGTGTCGTGGTCGGGGGGATGGGGGGAGGTTTTGGCTCGAAATCCTCGCTCGGCACCTACGGCTATCTCGCGGTGGCGCTGTCGCGGGCGGCAGGCTTGCCGGTTCGCCTCGTGCTCGACCGCGAGGAAGAGCAGACCGACGCTGGCAACCGCCCGGCGACATGGCAGACTGTGCGCATCGGGGCGCGCCGTGATGGAACGCTGACCGCGCTTTCGGTGGTGAGCTACGGCACCGCCGGCGTGGCAGTGGGCGCTGGGATCGGCAATTTCGCTGAACAGACCTATGTCTGTCCCAATTTCAGAGCGATGCAGCACGACGTCTTCATCAATGCCGGCCCGGGCTGCGCGATGCGCGGCCCAGGCAACACGCCCGGCGCCTTCGCCCTCGAGCAGGCCATCGATGACTTGGCCGAGCGGCTCGCCCTCGATCCTATCGCGCTCCGCGATCGGATCGACGCGAGCCCCGTGCGACGTGAGGAGCGGCGCATCGGCGCGGCGCGCATCGGCTGGGGACAGCGGCATGCGCCCGGCGCCGATCCCGGCCCGGTCAAACGCGGCATCGGCATGGCGCAATCGCTGTGGATGGCGAATGTGCATCTCAATGCCGCGTGCGCGGTGCGGATAGTGCGGGACGGGTCGGTTACGGTGATGTCGGGCATCCAAGACATCGGCACCGGCACCCGCACCGTATTGGCGCAGACGGTCGCTGAAGTGTTCGGCTTGCGTGCCGAGGATATTGTGGTGCGCATCGGCGACACGGATTTCCCGGCCGGTCCCCCCTCCTATGGCAGCCGTGCCACGGCCTCGATCACGCCACCGGCGCGCACCGCCGCCTGGCACGTGCTGCGGCAACTATGCAGCGAAGCCGCGCGTATGCTGAATGTCGGCGCCGACGACCTGATCGCACGTGAGGGGCGCCTCATCGTCCGCGACGATCCGGCGCGCGGTCTGGCGCTGGCCGAGGTCGCGGCCCGGCTCCGCACCGAGGGGATCGGCGCGGTGGCGGCACGCAGCGACGATTACGGCGGCTTTCGTCGCCGCATGGGCGATGCGGCGCTGGCCCAACAGGATCTCGGCGGCGTGCAGTTCGCGGCGGTGGCAGTCGATACCGAAACCGGCATCGTGCGCGTCGAGCGCGTGGTCGCGGTGCAGGATTGCGGCCGGCCGATCAACCCGCTTTTGCTGGAAAGCCAGGTGCAGGGCGGCGTCTTGATGGGGCTTTCCTATGCATTGTTCGAGAACCGCATCCTCGATCAGGCAACCGGGCGCATGGTGAACCCCAACCTCGAGCAGTATAAGCTCGCGGGCGCCGCCGATTCGCCAGAAATCGACGTTGTGATCCTCGAAAACTACCAGGGACAGAGCGCGACCGACGCCTACGGTATCGCCGAGCCGGCGAATATCGCGACCGCCCCGGCAATCGCCAATGCCGTCTACAACGCGATCGGCGTGCGCCCGCGGAGCCTGCCGATGACACCGGCGGCGATCTTGCACTTGCTTGGCAAGTCTCCGGCGGGGAGTCGCGTATCATGAACCGTTTCGCCCTAGCACACGCGCGAACGATTGCCGATGCCGCGGCCCGCGCGACGACCACCGTTGCCGATGCGATGACGGCGGCCAGAAGCAATGCCACTCGCCCCGCTTCCCTCATCAAGGCCGGTGGCATCGATGTTCTCGACCTGATGAAGGAAAACCTGCTCGCCCCTGACATGTTGGTGAGCCTCCGCGACGTCGCCGGTCTCGATACCATTACCGAGGCGCCCGATGGGGGGCTGCGCATCGGCGCGATGGTCACGCTAGGCGCGCTTGCCGCGCATGACATGGTAAGGCGGCGCTATCCCGCCTTGGCGGCGGCGCTAGCGGGTGCGGCAAGCCCGCAGATTCGCCATGTCGCAACGCTCGGCGGCAATCTTTTGCAGCGCCCGCGCTGCTGGTATTTCCGCGCGGCCGCCTTTCACTGCTTGCGCAAGGGTGGCGGTCATTGCTTTGCGATCAGCGGCGAAAGCCAGTATCACGCCATCTTTGACAATCGGCCCTGCGCCATCGTCCATCCCTCGAGCGCGGCATCCGTGCTCGTCGCTCTCGACGCCGCGATCGAACTCGTCGATGCCGATGATACGATCCGCCGGTTGCCGCTCGCGTCGTTTTTCGTCGCCCCCGGCCGCGATACCGAACGCGAGAACGATCTGCGGCCGCGCGAAATCCTCACCGCAATCCTCCTGCCGCCGCCGGCTGCCGGCCTTTGTACGGCATATCTCCGGCAAGGCGAGCGGAGCGCCTTCGATTGGCCGCTCGCCGAGGTCGCTGTCGCCCTCGTGCGCAATGAGGAGAGTCTCTGCGTGCACGCGGTGATCGTCCTCGGCGCGGCGGCGCCCGTGCCATACCGCGCGCAAGCGGCCGAGGCGGCGTTGCTTGGCCGCAGAGTAGACGACAACGCCGCGCGTGCGGCCGCGCGCGCGGCGATGGAGGGCGCGACCCCGTTGCCACGAAACGGCTACAAGCTGCCCCTCTTCGAGGCACTGGTCCACCGCGCGATCATGGCCGCCGTGGCAGAGACGCTGTGATACCGCTCAGCGAGATCGGAGACCCGTATGCGCGCAGGGTTGGTGTGGCGGCTGCGCGCAAAATCGACATGCGCAGGGTTGGTGTGACGGCTGCGCGCAAAATCGACACGCGCAGGGTTGGTGAGCCGCTGCCCTTCGGTCGGCTGGTGTGAGGCAGACCGCGCCATTTGATTCAGATCATAGACGCCAAGCGCCAGACGGCCGAAATTAATCGGTATAATGCTTGATCCCTATCAGTGGGGTTCGACAATGAACGAACAACGTGCGGCGGGCGTCCATACCGAAATGCATTCCGGTCGGCGGGGCACGAGAATGCCCGTCTATTCGCTTCGCCTTCCGCCAGAGGAAATCATTCGCGTGATCAAGGCGGAGATCGCGGCGACGAGCGGGGCGCCCGAATTTTACGTCTACGCCAACGCCGACTTCATCATCGAGGAAGATTATGATCGGGACGTTTATGGCGTGCGAAACGCAAGCCAGTACGATTTGGTGATGTCGGAGTCAGTGCTGGGCATCGAACCACGCATTGAGCGTAATTATTGGATTCTTTCCGTCATCGTACGCAAGGTGATCGGCCCGCGCATCATCGCCGATGAGAATTCCTTCATCGGCTCCCCGCTCTCGCTCGATGAGTTCGCAGCGCGGCTCGCCAATCCCGAGGGTGGTAGCGTCCGCGTTCGATTGGAAATCGAGACGCCGCTCGCGAAGTCACATTTCGACGCCTGGTGGGCGGAACTCGCCGCGCGGCACCCTCACGAACCCGGAGCAGCGGCCAAACAGCCGCCGTCGAGCGCCGAGACGAAGGCCGACGACCCCGAGCCAGCGGCGCGATCCGCGGGCGGAAATGCGTGGGCGTACCGGGCACGCGAGGCGGTTGGTGTCTTTGCCACGGGCGATGATCTCGAAACCGCTATCGCCGACCTAGAAATGTCGGGCTTCGACCGCGCGAGCATCTCCGTTCTCGGTTCTGATAAAGCGGTCGAAGAACGTATAGGCCGCCTCTATCAATCGGTCGCGGAAGCTGAAGACGACCCGAAAGCGCCTCGGTCGGCGTTCATCTCACGCGGCTCGCGATTGGAGGGCGAGGCTGCGGCCATCACCTTCCCGTTCTTCATCGGTGGCCTTGCCGGCGTGTTCGCGGTCGTGGCGTCGGGTGGCGCGCTGGCTGCCGCGATCGCCGCGACCGTCCTCGGCAGCGCGGCTGGCGCCGGCGTCGGCGGCCTACTCGCACGGACGATCGCGCGCCATCATCGCGAACAGATAGAAGAGCGGCTCTCGCAAGGCGGCTTGGTGGTGTGGGTCAGCGCGCCGGACGAAGAGGCGGCGAAGCGCGCCTTGACAGTGCTCGGGCGCCATGGCGGCCAGGATCTCCATATCCATGAAATCGAACTGGAATGGGGCCCAAAGGCGCGGCCTCTCGCGGAGGCGCAAGTCGATCCGTTCCTCCTCGAGCGCGATCCGCCCTTGTAATCGATCGTGCAACGATGATGCCAAAGCGCATGACATCCGAATGCGTAAATGGAGGGAAGTTCGATGAAAGTCGTCTTGCTATTTACCGGGAGCGGACCGGTGGTGATTGTCACTTCCTACGCAGAGATCACGAGCCCTATGCTTTTGGAGAAACTGCGTGCCAAAGGCATCGATAAATTCATCGCCTATGAAATTCCCGTGGAACTGGCGCGCCAACGCTATGGCGGGCATTTTCAGGTGGTGATGCAGGATCTCCATGAGACGGACGATCTTCGTGTTCTCGATTTCAGCGGCGAGCGTGCCTTCCGTCTTTTTCACCTGCGCGAACTTGGCCCCGCGGTGATGTTCGAGGGCGATGGCGCCGCACCCGCCGCGACACCAGCGATGCCCGCGCGGTGAGAGCCATCTCGCCCGGCAGCGCTCAGCGCGGGGCGTTGGCCCCGCGCGAGATCGCGAGCGGGCCCTAACTATTCGGCCCGCGCGTCATCGAAACCGGCTGCCAGCGCCTGAGATCAGAGCGCATCAACACTGCCGGGTTGACGCAGCTCATCGGCCAGCGCCCGGAGAGCACCAGCGCCAATTCGCGCCCGACATGGCGCTTGCGCGCGGGATCGAAGCGCGCCGAGGCGGAAGCGACGTGGGCGCTCAGCGTCACGTTCGGCATCGCAAGCAGAGGGTTGTTATTTCCCGGCGGCTCGGTCTCTAACACGTCGAGCGCGGCATGGGCAATCCAGCCTTCCTGTAGCGCCTTGATCAGCCCTTCCTCTCGCACGGTCGCACCACGGCCGGTATTGATGAAGATCGCGGTCTTTTTCATCTGCCGGAAATGCTCTTCTCCGAGCATGCCCTCGGCCTCGGGCGTTGCCGGCGCGTGCAGGGAGACGAAATCGGATTGCTGCAAAACCTCTTCGAGGGTCGCCGGGACGACATCATAGTCGGGCATGACCAGTTCCTCGATGAACGGATCATAAGCGATCATGCGCAGACCGAAGGGTTTGGCGCGGCGTGCCATCGCGCGGGCGACATGGCCGAACGCGATGAAGCCGAGGGTCTGGCCCATCAGGCGCGGAATTTGCAGCAGCGCCGGCCGCCCCTCCCGCCAGCGTCCTTCGCGCACCATGCGATCCTGCTCGACGACACGGCGAAACCCCGCGAGTAAAAGTGCC
>JAJYXY010000131.1 GCA_021801465.1 Pseudomonadota bacterium | reverse complement strand
CGGCGAAACGAGTCATCGGCGACCATCGCCGTCGTCGGTTTGGGCAGGTAGTCAGCGGCGCCGAGGCGGAGCGCGCGAAGCGCGATCTCGGCCCCCCGCGTCGTCAGCGTTGAGGCCATGATCACCCTGAGCGCCGGGTCGGCCTCGAGCAGGCGTGGCAGCGCGGCCATCCCATCCATCACCGGCATTTCGATATCGAGGATCAGGACATCGACCGGCGCGCTCGCCTTCATGGTCTTGATCGTGGCCAGCGCCTGGGCGCCATCGCCGACGCGCGCGACCACGCTGAAATCGGCTTCCGCCGCCAGCATCCGCGCGAGCGCGCCGCGGATCACCACCGAATCGTCGCAAATCGCGATGCGAATGGGCCGCGCGGCACCCGGCGCGAGCGGCCGCGCCGCGCCCAAGGGCGGGGCATGCGCGATCAAAGAAGACCTACTTGCGAGAATTTGCCGACGAGGATTTCCTCATCGAACGGTTTCATGATGAATTCCTGGGCCCCGGCCGCGATCGCTTGCTCGATGAATATCATTTCGGTCTCGGTCGTACAAAATACCACCGTCGGCCGGGTCGCGCCGAATTCCTGGCGCAAGGCACGCAGGAACTCGATCCCGTTCATCACCGGCATGTTCCAGTCGAGCAAGACCGCGTCGGGCAAGTGCCGGCGGCAGGAATCGAGCGCCTTTTGCCCGTCTTCCGCCTCCTCGACGGCGAAGCCCTGCGTCTCGAGGATGCGGCGGGCGACCTTGCGCACGACGCGGCTGTCATCGACGACGAGGCAAACCCCCCTCTCACCAGACATTGTCTCTCTCCTAGGCGGCTTGGGTGAAGGCGAGGAGGCGGGCGATGTCGAGCACCACCATCAGCCGGTCGGCGAGCCGGTAGATGCCGCGGCTGTGATGGGCCCAGACCGCGGGCAGGGTGGGGGGATTGCGCTCGAAATCCTCCGCCCGCAGGCTCAACACCTCGGCCACCTGATCGACGAGAAAGGCGTAAAGCTCGCCCCCTTGTTCGGTGACCACGGCCATCTGTTTCGCGCCATTGCCCGCGGGGGGAAGGCTCAGCCGGCGGCGGAGATCGATCGCGGTGACGATGCGGCCGCGCAGATTGAGGCTGCCCGCGATCTCCGCCGGGGCGAGCGGGATGCGGGTGATGGTGTGCGCCGAGAGGACATCGCGCACCATCAATACCGGGATGCCGCAAAGCTGATCGGCAAGGCTCAGGGTGACGAAAACCTGCTCGCCGCTCGCCGCCACAGGGTCGGGTTTGGCGCCGGGTTTTGCCTCAGGGTGGGGGTTTTCGCCGATTGTCGGGCTGGTATGCGTTGTGCTCATTTCTCGCTCTCCGTCACGCCCCGTCCCAAGAGGCGGTGGCGTGGTCGATCGCCCCCCCCATGGTGGCCCCCAGGTTGGCGGCCGGGGCGAGGCATTGGCGCAAACTCTCGAGCAGAGCCCCGCGCTGGAATTTGCCGACGTAATCGGTGAACCCGGCTTCGCGCCCGGCCTCGACATCGGCGGGATCGACCTGGCCGGTGAGCGCGATCATCGGCAGCGCCGCCCACGGCCCGCCGGCGCGGATCGCGCGCGCAAACCCGAGCCCATCCATGTCCGGCATGACGATATCGGAGATGATGGCATCGATCTTGGCGCCGCTCTCGCGCAGCTTCAGCGCCTCGGCTGCGCTCGCCGCGGCGGTCACGCGATAGCCGGCGGCGGCGAGGGCGGGGACGAGGAGCTGGCGGAAGAAATCGCTGTCTTCGACGATGAGGACATGCGGCGCCGCGCGCGCCTCCGCCCTGGGGGAGCCGCGAAACCAATCCTCCTCGGCCGCGCGCAGCCAGTAATCGGTGTCGATCACGTCGGTCGCACGGCCGGCGATCACCGCCGTTCCCAAAACCCCCGGCACTTGCGGGCCGAGTTCGATCGCGAGCACCTCATCGACGACATCGACGATCTCATCGACCATCAGCCCCATGCTGTGCGCGCCATCGCTGAACACCAGCACCGGCTGGCTTTCGCCTTCGCCGCTGAGGCCATCGAAGGCGACGAGCGGCATCAGCCGGCCGCGATACTGGGTCACCGTCTTGCCGGCGGAAATCTCGATCCGCGCGCGCGGAATATCTTCGAGCCGCGCGACGAGACCGAGCGGCACCGCTTTTGGCGCCGCATCACCGCAGCGAAACAGCAGCATCGCGGTGGAGGCGGTGGAGGTGACGGTATCCGCCGCCTCCTGGGGCGGTTTGCGCTGCTCGCCGCCGCCAACGCCACTTGCGCGCGCGATGCCGTTCGGGTCGAGGATCATGATCACCGAGCCGTCGCCGAGGATGGTGTTGCCGCTGAACATGGTGATATGGCGCAGGATCGGCGCCACCGGCTTGACGACGATCTCCTCGGTATCGAAAACCCGATCGACGATGATGCCAAGGAGGCTCGATCCCACTTGCGCGACAACGATATAAAGCTCGCCCCCGGCCTGCGCCGCGCCGTCGCCCGCGCCGAGGGCAAGGAGGTCGCGCAGCCCAACCAGCGGCAGCAAGCGGTCGCGCAAGCGCAAGACCGGGGTTGCGTTGATCCGCTCGATCATCGGCTGATCGCCCTTTGCCGAGCCCTCGGCGCCGGCGCGCACCAGCTCGACGACGCTGATCTGCGGGATGGCGAAACGCTCGCCGCCGGCCTCGACGATCAGCGCTGAGACGATGGCGAGGGTGAGCGGGATTTTGATGGTGAAGGTGCTGCCCGCGCCGGGCATGGTTTTGAGATCGACGGTGCCGCCGATGCGCTCGATATTGGTTTTGACGACATCCATCCCAACCCCGCGCCCCGAGACCGCGGTGATCGCGGCGGCGGTGGAAAAGCCGGGATGGAAGATGAAGCGCTGCACCTGATTTTCGCTCATCGCGGCGAGTTCCGCCTCGCTTGCGAGGCCTTGGGCCAGAACCTTGGCGCGGATGCGCGCGAGATCGAGGCCGCGCCCATCATCGGTGATTTCAATGATGATGTGCCCGCCTTCGTGGAACGCGTTCAGCGTGATATGGCCGGTCTCCGGCTTGCCCGCCGCGCGCCGCACATCGGGCGTCTCAAGCCCGTGATCGGCGCTGTTGCGGACCATGTGGGTGAGCGGGTCTTTGATCAGTTCCAAGACCTGGCGGTCGAGTTCGGTATCGGCGCCGATCATCACGAGATCGATCTTCTTGCCGAGTTCGCGGGCGAGATCGCGCACGAGGCGCGGCAATTTGTTCCAGGCATTGCCGATCGGCTGCATGCGGGTTTTCATCACCCCTTCCTGGAGGTCGGTGGTGATGTGCGAAAGCCGCTGCAAGGGGACGGTGAAGGCGCTGTTTTCCATGCTGCGGGCAAGCTGAAGAAGCTGGTTGCGGGTGAGCACAAGTTCGCTCACCAGGGTCATCAAATGTTCGAGCACATCGACGCCGACGCGGATCGTCTGCCCGGCGACCGCCGGCTCCGCCCCCTCGCGCGGCGCCTCCATGCCCGGCTTGGCCGCGACCGGCGCCTCGGCGGCGGGCTCGGCGACGGTGGGCGCCGGCGTGCCGGGCTCCGGCGTGGTAGGCTCGGGCGTGGTAGGCTCGGGCGCGCTGGGCTCGGGTGCGCTAATCTCGGGCGTACTGAGCTCGGGTGCGCTAAGCTCCGGGGCGCTTGCGCGGCCTTCGCAGGCGGCATCGAGGGCGGCGATCAGCGCGCTGTCATCGCCTTCCGGCTCGGCGCCTTTCTCGGCGAGGCCGGCGAGGATCACTTTGATGCGATCGAGGGAGGCAAGCACCAGACTTATGATATCGCTGCTTGCGACCAGCTTGCCATCGCGCAGCCGGCCGAGCACGTTCTCGCCGGCGTGGGCGACGCGTTCGAGCCGCGGCAGGCCGAGGAAGCCGCAGGTGCCTTTGATGGTATGCACGAGGCGGAAAATGAGAGAGAGGGTTTCATGATCGTTTGGCTGACGTTCGAGCTTGACCAGCGCGACATCGAGTTCAGCGAGGCTTTCATTGGTCTCGGTCAGGAAATCGACCAGCAAATCGTCCATCGGCATCTCCAAAGGCGGCGCGGCGTTGGCAGCGGCGCTTATGGCTCGGGAGTATGCCGTGTGGTTCCCAACAAAAGGTAAAGGAAACAAAGCCCGACATGGATCGCCGGGGCATGATTTGGCCGCGTCTCGTGGCTGCGCTCGCACTTGCTTTGGCGCTGGCCGCCTGTGCCTCGCTGCCGTCGGTGGATGGCGATATCGCGCTTGCCGCCCGCCGCAGTGATGAGCCGAGCCGCCGCGCCAGCCTCATGCGCGAGGAGGAGGAGCGGATCACCAAGACGCCGTTCATCGCCGGCAATGCCGTTTCCCTGCTCACCGATGGCGGGCAGACTTATGCCGCTTTGCGTGCGGCGATCAGGGGTGCGCGTCAGCGGATCGATATGGAGAGCTATGAGTTCGATCCGATCGAGGGGGCGCGGTTCGGCGATCTTTTACTCGCCAAGCGCGCGGAGGGGGTTGAGGTCAATCTGATTTTCGATAGTTTCGGCTCGCTTGATACGCCGGATTCGCTGATTGCGCGGCTGCGCGCCGGCGGGATCAAGGTTTTGGAATATCACCCGGTTGGCTTCCTGAGCGGGCTCAACTTCTCGATCAACCGGCGTGATCATCGCAAGCTTTTGGTGGTCGATAATCGGATCGCGATCACCGGCGGGGTCAATATCAACCGCGTCTATGATATTCGCCGCAAGGCCCGGCGCGGCCAGACGGTCGCGCCGGAGGCGCTTGCCTGGCGCGACACCGATGTTGCGATCGAGGGGCCGGCGGTGGCGCAGTTCGAGGCGGTTTTTCTGCAAACCTGGCGCGATCAGCATGGCGAGCCGCTTGCGCCCGCGCCCGCGCCGCCTGCGGTGCATCCCGGCACGGCGCTTGTGCAGGCCATCGATGGCACGCCGTCGGAGCATCGAACGCTGATTTATCGCACGCTTTTGGTGATGATTTCGCTTGCGCGGGAGTCGGTCCATCTCACCACCGGCTATTTCGCGCCGACACCCGATCTCGATCATGCGCTGGAAGCGGCGGCGCGGCGCGGGGTTGATGTGGAGATTGTCGTGCCGGCGGTGAGTTCGAGCAAGACCGTGGTCGTGGCCGGGCGCGCCCATTATGAAGATCTGCTCAAGGCTGGGGTGAAGATTTTCGAGCGCCGCGGGGTGGTGCTCCATGCCAAGACGGCGGTGATCGACCATGTCTGGTCCACTGTCGGGTCGGCTAATCTCGACTGGCGGAGCGTCATTTATAATAACGAGGTCAATGCTGTCATTCTTGATACTGCCTTTGCCGCGCGGATGGAGCAGCTTTTTGCGGCTGATGTTGCTGCCTCCGCGGCGATTGACCCGCAAAGCTGGGCGGCGCGCCCGCTTTGGGAGCGGCTTGAGGAACAAAGCGCCCGCGCCCTGGAATTTCTACTCTGATTGCCCCCTTTTTTGTGGCAGGACAGTGCCAACGGCACTGCCCCACGGATAAAAGTTTTTGGTTCTGATGTTCAAAAAAGAACAATTTCCTTTCACTGATTTGAAACCCCGTCACCGTTGCGGCGCGGCGCCAGTGATGATAGTAATGCCCTATGGATCGGCGGTATCAGATCGTCCGCGCTAATTTTGGGCTCGCGTGCCTCGGCCGCGCTCTCCTTCTTCTGCGACTTAGCCGCCCCTGGGCGTGACGCCGCGCGGGCTCGCCGGCGACGTTCAGGGGAACCCCTGAGGCAACTCGTCGCAACATACCGGTTCAAGGACTGGCCCCATGACCATCTCCCACCCAAACTTTGGCGCGCTCGACCCCGATCGCATCATCATTTTCGACACCACGCTTCGCGACGGCGAGCAATCGCCGGGCTTCTCGATGAATCTCACCGAGAAGCTGCGCATGGCGGAAGCCTTGGCCGAACTCGGCGTCGATGTGCTCGAAGCCGGCTTCCCGATCGCGAGCCCCGGCGATTTCGAGAGCGTTGACGCCATTGCGCGCACCATCAAGGGGCCGGTGATCTGCGGCCTTGCGCGCACCGGCGGGCGCGAGGATATCACCCGCGCCGGCGAGGCGATCCGCCCCGCCGAGCGCCGGCGCATCCATAATTTCATCTCCACCAGCCCGCTGCATATGAAATACAAGCTGCGGATGGAGCCGGAGACGGTGCTAGAGGCGATCGTCGCCGGCAATACGCTGGCCCGCAACTATACCGACGATGTCGAATGGTCGGCGGAAGATGGCAGCCGCACCGACCCCGATTTCCTCTGCCGCTGCGTCGAGGCCGCGATCAAGGCCGGCGCCACCACCATCAATATTCCCGACACCGTCGGCTATGCGCTCCCTGAGGATATCGCGCGCATCTTCACCATGCTGCGTGAGCGTGTGCCCGGCGCCGATCAGGTGATTTTCTCCGCCCATAACCATAACGATCTCGGCTTGGCCGTTGCCAACACCATCGCCGCCATCCGCGCCGGCGTGCGTCAGGTGGAATGCACCATCAACGGCATCGGCGAGCGCGCCGGCAATGCCGCGCTCGAGGAGATCGTGATGGCAATCCGCACCCGCCATGACGCGCTCGCCTGGCATGCGGGCATCGAGACGCCGAAAATCCTCCGTACCTCGAAGCTGCTCTCCACCATCACCGGCTTTGACGTCCAGCCCAACAAGGCGATCGTCGGGCGCAATGCCTTCGCCCATGAATCGGGCATCCATCAGGACGGCGTCCTCAAAAACGCCGCGACCTATGAGATCATGACGCCGGAAAGCGTCGGCTGGACCAAATCCTCGCTGGTCATGGGCAAACATTCCGGCCGCGCCGCCTTTCGCGACAAGCTGCGCGCGCTCGGCTATGGCGAAATCGGCGACAATCAGCTGAACGACGCGTTCCGCCGCTTCAAGGATCTCGCCGACCGCAAGAAGGTGGTCTATGACGACGATCTCATCGCCCTGGTCGATGACGAGGTGATGCGCGGGCATGACCGCATCCGCTTCGTCTCGCTCGATGTCCATACCGGCTCGAAAGCCAAGCCGCGCGCCGAGCTCGAACTCGAGATCGACGGCGTTGTGCAAAGCGCGATCGCAACCGGCGACGGGCCGGTGGATGCGACCTTCAACGCCATTCGCGATCTTTTCGCCCATGATTCGGTGCTGCGGCTCTATTCCGTCGGCGCCGTCACCGAAGGCACCGACGCGCAAGCCCGCGTCACCGTGCGGCTCGAGGAAAACGGCAAAATGGTCGATGGCCAGGGCGCGGATACCGATACCATCGTCGCCTCCGCCCGCGCCTATGTCCACGCCCTCAACAAGCTTCTCGTCAAGCGCACGCGCACCGCGCCAGAGGCGCTTTCGGCCTGAAGGACGCCAGGAGAAAAGTTCTTTTTTGAAAAAATAACCAAAAAACTTTTACCTTTTGGACAGCGCCGCAGGCGCTGTTCCGGGAGAGAAGTCTTTTTGCTTCTTTTTCTTCAGAAAAAGAAGATTTTGTCGTTAGTTTATCCTACTGGCTCGCCCAGACGATACGGTGCAGCCAGGTGATTTCGGCGAGTTCGAAACTATAATCCGCATGCGCCGGGTTGAGGCTTTTCAGCTCGACCCGGCGGGCAGAGCGGCGGGCGAGCTGTTTTGCCATCACCTCACCCGCCCGCGTGCGCACCACCACTCGATCGCCGCGCCTGACCGGCGCGTTGGGCGAGACGATGACGATATCGCCGTCGCGAAACACCGGCTCCATCGAGTCACCGGCGATTTCCAGCGCATAAGCGTGCGGGTCAGCGACCTCGGGGAGACTGACCTCGTCCCAGCCGCCGCCGACCGGATAGCCGCCATCATCGAAGAACCCGTCGCCGCCGGCTTGCGCGAAGCCGATCAGCGGCACCTGCCGCGCGATCGGCCGGGAGGAGATGAGCGCGCGCGCGCCGGTGACGAGAGAGGTGAAATCCTCGAGCGCGGTGCCGGTTGAGACGAGCACCTTGGCAAGGCTCTCCGTGCTCGGCCAGCGCGCGCGGCCATCGGGCATCCGGCGCTTGGAATGGTTGAACGTGGTGGGATCGAGCCCGGCGCGGCGCGCCAGACCCGAGGGGGAGAGGCCCTGTTCGGCGGCGAGCGTATCGAGCGCGCGCCAGATATCTTCGTGTTTCATATCGCCCTTAGCCGGGTTCGGGGTGGGTCGCGGATGATCCGGTCGAACAACACTCTGCAAGGAATTGAGTCCGAAGGAAATAGGAAATTTTACCTGATAACCCTTGCAGCGGGCAAGGATTCGTGGTTTTTCTATCGCAGGTAGTTCTTATTTTGTTCTTAACGCCCACCGCCTCACGCGCGAAAATCAGGAGCCTCGCATCATGGCCAGCATCGCCCGCATGACCCTCGCACAGCCCTCGCCAGCCCCCGCGCGGCTTCCTGCCGCCACCCCGTTTCGCAGTGCCGAGGAGGCGTGGCTATGGACCATGGCGGCCCTTGTTGCGCGGCGCGAGGGGGCGCGGGTGCGCGCCGGGATTGGCCGCGCGATCCGCCCGTGCGAACCGGATGACGTGGTCAAATGCCTCGATCAGCTCTATCGCCGCCGCCGCATCGACCTCGTTCATGCGCGCATTTTGCGCATCTGGGGCGAGCGTCAGGCGGCGCCCAACCCGGCCTTCGCGACCGAGCGGTGTGACTGGCGGTTGTGGCGCGAGGCGCTGGACCGGCTGGAATGGATGCTCCGCGTCAAGGGGATCGTGGCGTAAGGCCGCGCCGGCAGACAGGCAAGGCTGGCTGATACGTGGCAGGGGTATGACAAAATGTTTAGGAAAAAAATCTTGACGGGACGCAACTGAAGGTTTACTTATCCCCTTATCAACGGGCTAATTGTGCTCGTTGGTTCCTCCTTCTTCCCAACCTTAAGGGCCGCACCTCCCCCCGGTGCGGCCCTTTCTTTATGCGCGCAAAGGAGCCGCTCATGTCGCTCGTCACACGTAATCTCTCGGTGCTCTCGTACGCTCAGGGGTTCACGCTCTGGCATTACCGCGCAGAGGGCGAGCGCCTCGATGACATCACCGCGCCGGGCTTTTTCCGCGATGCGCGCGACCTTCTCGCCCCCGGCGACATGATGATGATCTCGGCGCGCGATGGCGGCCAGATCCTCACCGTGACGCACGGCAACCACCACCCGACGCTCGCCCCGCTCCGCTGAGCCGCCTCGCGGTTGCGCCCCCACCGCCCCGATGCGATGCTGGCGGGAGGAGGAAAGCGCGATGTTCATTCGGGTTGGCGATCTTGTGACACATGTCCAGGTTTCGGGGCCGAGTGCGGCGCCGGCGCTGCTTCTCCTCCACTCGCTCGGCACCTCGCTCCATGTCTGGGACGCGCAGGCGGAGGCGCTTTCGGGGCGGTTTCGCATCATCCGCCCCGATCTTCGCGGCCATGGCCTGACCGCGGTGACACCGGGCCCCTATGCCATGGCGACGCTGGCGCGCGATGTGCTCGGCGTGCTCGATGCGCTGTCGGTCGCCGGCGCCTACGTCGCCGGGCTCTCGATCGGCGGCCTCATCGCCCAGGCGATGGCCGAGATCGCGCCGCAGCGCGTCGCAAGCCTCATCCTCTGCGATACCGCCATGGTCATTCCGCCGCCCGCGAACTGGCATGAGCGGGCGCGCCTGGTGCGCGCGGGCGGCATGGCCGCGATCGCCGAGGCGGTGATGGCGCGCTGGGTAACGCCCGGCTTTCGCGACCAGCCGGCGGCGATCGGCCTCCGCCAAATGCTGCTCCGCACTGACCCCGAAGGCTATGCCGGCGCCGCCGAAGCGATCGCGACGGCGGATTTCACCGCGACCACGCCGAAACGCAAATGCCCCGCCCATGTCATCGTCGGCGCGCAGGACGAGGCGACCCCTCTCGCCAGCGCCAAGGCGTTGCAAGCCGCGCTCGGCGCCTCGCTCACCGTCATCGACGACGCAGCCCATATTCCGACCATCGAAAAGCCCGACGCCGTGACCGCGGCTTTTCTGGATGCTATGCGTGCTGCCTAAAATTAGAAGAAACGGAGGTAATCGCGATGCCTGATCCCGCGCCTTTCCGCCCGGCCGCCGCCGGCGCTCAGCCCGCCTATGACACGCCCTCTTACGCCAGCACCGCCAAACGCCACCCCAAAGCGGCCTTCATCGCCGTTCCGACGACGCTGACCGAGGCCACCGGCCCGCGCTTTTCGCCGAGCCACTTCCCCGCGCTCGCCGATCTTTCGATGACCGCGGGCAAGCCCGCGCTCGGCGAGCGGATCATCGTCGAGGGGCGCGTCACCGATGAAGACGGGCGCGCCGTGCCCAATACCATGGTCGAGATCTGGCAGGCCAACGCCGCCGGCCGTTACGACCACCCAGGCGATCAGCACGACGCCCCCCTCGATCCCAATTTCCACGGCGAGGGCCGGGTTTTCACCGACGCCGAGGGGCGCTATCGCTTCGTTACCGTCAAGCCCGGCGCCTACCCCTGGCGCAACCACCCCAATGCCTGGCGGCCGAACCATATCCATTTCTCGCTCTTTGGCAGCGGCTTCGCCCAGCGCCTGATCACCCAGATGTATTTTCCTGGTGACCCGCTGCTCGACCTCGATCCGATCTATCACGCGGTCGCCGATCGCGCCGCACGCGAACGGCTGATCGCGCGCTTTGACATCGCTTTGACCGAGCCGGAGCGGGCGCTCGGCTATCGGTTCGACATCGTGCTGCGCGGGCGCGGCGCGACCCCGATGGAGAATGCCTGATGCCGGCCGCGACCGCAAACCAGACCATCGGCCCTTACTGGCATTTGATCGAACATCCCGAATGGGCCGATCTGACGCGTTTTGGCGCGAGCGGCGCGGTGATCACGGTCACCGGGCGCGTCGTCGACGGCGACGGCGCGCCGGTGGCCGACGCCGCCATCGAGATCTGGCAGGCCGACCCGC
>JAJYXY010000263.1 GCA_021801465.1 Pseudomonadota bacterium | reverse complement strand
GCCTCCTCGCTGCACCTCATCCCGACCAAGGGCATGACGCTGCCGTTCATTTCCTATGGTGGCTCCTCGGTGCTTGCGGTTGCGCTCGGGATGGGGATGCTGCTCGCGCTGACCCGCCGGCGCCATCATGGCGAGGCGTTATGAGCGGGCGGGCGTCTTCTCCGATCGTGCTGGCGGCTGGCGGCACGGGCGGGCATTTCTTTCCCGCCGAGGCGCTGGCGGCGGCGCTGATCGGGCGCGGCCGGCGGGTCGTGCTGTTTGCCGATGCGCGCACCAAGATCGGCGCCGATAGCGTGTTCGCGGCGCGTGAGCGTTTCGTCATTCCCGGCGGCGGCATCGCCGGGCGTGGTGTGGGCCGCGCCATCGCCGGGGCGTTCAAGCTGCTCGCCGGGTTTTTCGTCGCGCGGCGGGCGCTGCGTGATCTGCGCCCGGCGGCTCTGGTCGCCTTCGGCGGCTATCCGGCGATCGCCCCGGTGCTCGCGAGCCGAAGTCTCGCGCGGCGTGTTCCGGTCATTCTGCACGAACAGAACGCGGTGCTCGGGCGCGCCAACCGGTTTCTCGCCCGCTTCAGTGCGCGGCTGGCGCTGAGCGTCCCCGACACGCGATCGATCCCGCCGGGGACGGCGACGATCGTGGTCGGCAATCCGGTGCGCCCGGCGATCGCCGCTTGCGCCGCGATCCCTTATGCGCCGCCGACCGAGAGCGGCGCGATCCGGCTGCTGGTGCTTGGCGGCTCGCTCGGCGCGCGGGTGATGAGCGATGTCGTGCCGCGAGCCCTCGCCGCGTTGCCGACGACGCTCCGCGCCCGCCTCGCGCTTGCCCAGCAATGCCGGGCCGAGGATCTCGCCCGCGTCGCCGCCTTCTACCGCGAGGCCGCGATCAGCGCCGAATGCGCGCCGTTCTTCGCCGATGTTCCCGAACGGCTGGCCGCCGCCCACCTCGTCATCGCCCGCGCCGGCGCCTCGACGCTTGCCGAACTCGCGGTGATCGGCCGGCCGGCGATCCTGGTGCCGCTGCCGGGCGCGATCGACGATCACCAGAGCGCCAATGCCCGCGCTTTTGGGGACGCCGCGGTGACGATCGCCGAGCGCCAATTCACCCCGGCGCGCCTTGCCGCCGTGGTCTGCGACCTTCTCGCCGCCCCCGCGCGCCTTGCCGCGATGGCGGCGGCGGCAAAGCACGGGCCGGCCGATGCCGCCGAGCGCCTCGCCGATCTCGCCGAGGGTGTGCGGCCATGAGGGCGCTGCCGCTCGCCATCGGGACGCTGCATTTCGTCGGCATCGGCGGCATCGGCATGTCGGGCATCGCCGAGGTGCTGCATAATCTCGGCTATCGCGTCCAGGGCAGCGACGTCGCCGAGAGCGCCAATGTCATGCGTCTGCGCGCCGCCGGCATTCCGGTCGCGATCGGGCATGCGGCGGACAATCTCGGGGAGGCGCGCGTCGTCGTGGTTTCGAGCGCGATCCGGCGCGACAATCCGGAAGTGCTCGCCGCCCGTCAGCGCTTCATCCCGGTGGTGCGCCGGGCCGAGATGCTGGCCGAATTGATGCGCCTCAAATGGTCGATCGCGGTTGGCGGCACGCATGGCAAGACGACGACGACGAGCCTGATCGCCGCCGTTCTCGAGGCCGCGAAGCTCGACCCCACCGTGATCAATGGCGGCATCATCAACGCTTACGGCACCAACACGCGGCTCGGCGCCGGCGATTGGATGGTGGTCGAAGCCGATGAGAGCGACGGCAGTTTTCTCCGCTTGCCGGCGGTGGTCGCGGTGGTCACCAACATGGACCCCGAGCATCTCGACCATTGGGGCACGCCGGAGGCGATGGTCGCGGGCTTTGACCAGTTCGTCGGCAATATCCCGTTCTATGGCTTCGCGGTGCTCTGCGTCGATCATCCGGCGGTGCAGCAGATGATCCCGCGTCTCGGCGATCATCGGGTCATCACCTACGGATTTTCGCCGCAGGCCGATATCCGCGCCGAGCGCATGGTCGCCGACAAGCTTGGCGCGACCTTCGAAGTCGTCGCGACCGATCGTGTCCGTGATCGCGCCCGCCGGCTCGGCCCCTTCCGTCTCCCGATGCTCGGCCGCCACAATGTCCAGAACGCGCTCGCCGCCCTTGCCATCGGGATCGAGATGGAGATCCCGGAGGCGACGCTGAAAAGCGCGCTCGCCGCCTTCCGTGGCGTCAAGCGCCGCTTCACCCGCGTCGGCGAGGCCGGCGGGATCACCATCATCGATGATTACGGCCATCATCCGGTCGAGATCGCGGCGGTTTTGAAAGCGGCGCGCCAGGCCGGGGCGAGGGATGTCGTCGCGGTGGTGCAGCCGCACCGGTTTTCGCGGCTGCAGGCTTTGTTCGACGATTTCTGCACCTCGCTCAACGATGCCGGGACGGTGATCGTCGCCGATGTCTATGCCGCCGGTGAGGCGCCGATCCCCGGCATCGACCGTGACGCGCTGGTCGAGGGCCTGCGCGCCAGCGGCCATCGCAGCGTCGTGCCGCTGCCGGGGCCTGCGCATCTCGCCGAGATGGTCAATGCCATCGCGCGGCCGGGGGATTTCGTGGTTTGCCTCGGCGCGGGCACCATCACCGCCTGGGCGAACGCGCTGCCGGCGCAGCTTGCTGCGTTGCAGGCGGCACAAAATCGCCGGCCGGGCGGCGAGGGGGCGGCATGATGGCGGCCGACATCGCCCCCGCCTTCGCCCCGCCGCCGGGGTTTCGCGGCCGCCTCCTGCGCGACTCCGTGCTCGCGCCGCAGACCTGGTTTCGCGTCGGCGGCGCGGCCGAATGGCTCGCGCGGCCGGTGGATGCCGAGGATCTCGTCGCTCTGCTCGCCGCTCTCCCGGCGACGATGTCATTTTGCGTGCTCGGCGCCGCCTCCAACGTCATCATCCGCGATGGCGGGATCTCGGGCATGGTCATTCGGCTCGGGCGCGGCTTTGGCGGCATCGCCTTCGATGAGGGCGGTGTCGTCGCGGGGGCCGCGGTTTTGGATGCGACGCTGGCCGAGGCGGCGCTCGCGGCCGGGCGCGGCGGGCTCGAATTTCTCGCCGGCATTCCCGGCACCCTCGGCGGCGCCGTCGCGATGAACGCTGGCTGCTACGGGAGCGAGATCGCGAGCGTGCTCGATTGGGCCGATATCGCGCTCGCCGGCGGCGAAACCCGCCGCTTGCAGGCGGCCGATCTCGCGTTCGCCTATCGCCATGCGGCGCTGCCGGCGGGTGCCGTGGTGATGGCGGCGCGGCTTCGCACGCGCGCCGATGCGCCGGCGGCGATCGCCGCCCGCATGGCCGAGATCCGCGCCCAGCGGGCGGCGACGCAGCCGCTCAGGGCGCGCACCGGCGGCTCGACGTTTCGCAATCCGCCCCCCGCCGAAAGCACGCTCAAGGCCTGGGAGCTGATCGAGGCCGCCGGGTGCCGCGGCCTGCGCCTGGGGGCGGCGCAGGTTTCCGAGCAGCACTGCAATTTCCTGATCAATACCGGCGGCGCGCGCGCGGCCGAGATCGAAGGCCTCGGCGAGAGGGTGCGGGCGCGGGTGCTGGCCGCGACCGGGGTTTCGCTCGCGTGGGAAATCCGCCGCCTCGGGGTGCCGGAGGGGCGGCGATGAGGCGGGTTGCGGTGCTTTATGGCGGGATATCGGCCGAGCGCGAGGTCAGT
This sequence comes from Pseudomonadota bacterium, assembly GCA_021801465.1. Classification (GTDB taxonomy): domain Bacteria; phylum Pseudomonadota; class Alphaproteobacteria; order Acetobacterales; family Acetobacteraceae; genus Acidibrevibacterium. The sequence continues at coordinate 7,344 of JAJYXY010000263.1, read as the reverse complement.
CTCGCCTCCGGCCGCCAAGTGATTGCCGCCCTCGGTGCGGCCGGGTTTGCGGTAACGCCCGTCGAGGTCGGGGGCGATCTCGGCGCCGTCATCGCCGCGCTGACCCCGGCGCCAGACGTCGTCTTCAACGCCTTGCACGGGCGTTTCGGCGAGGATGGCGCGATCCAGGGCGTGCTCGAATGGCTCGGCATCCCCTATACCCATTCCGGCGTGCTCGCCTCGGCGCTCGCCATGGATAAGGAAGCGGCGCGGCGGGTGTTTGCCGCGGCCAACCTGCCGATCGCCGCCGGGCGGGTGGTCTCGCGCGCCGACCTCGCCGCCGGCGACCCGCTGCCCGCGCCCTATGTCGTGAAACCGCTCGCGGAGGGATCTTCGGTCGGGGTCACGATCATCACCCAAGGCGATAATCGCCGCGCCGAGATCGCCGCGAACTGGCGTTTCGGCCCCCGCGCCCTGGTCGAGGAATTCATCCCCGGGCGCGAGATCACCGTCGGCGTGCTCGGCGAGCGGGCGCTGACCGTGACCGAAATCCTGCCTGCCGCCGGATTCTACGATTACCAGGCGAAATACGCCGCCGGCGGCTCGCGCCACGTGCTGCCGGCGGCGATCCACCCGGCGGCGTTCGAGGCGGCGCTGGCGACAGCGCTCGCCGCCCATCGCGCGCTCGGCTGCCGGGGCGCGAGCCGGGCCGATTTCCGCTATGACGACACGGCCGGCGAGCCCGGCCGCCTCGTCCTGCTCGAGGTCAATACCCAGCCCGGGCTCACCGCGACCTCGCTTTTGCCCGAGCAAGCCGCCTGCATGGGCATGGATTTCCCGGCGCTCTGCGCCTGGATGGTGGAGCAAGCGGCATGCCGCGTCTGACGCGCAGCAAAAAGCGCGCGGCTGATGCGCGCCCGGCGAGCTGGAAGCTTCTGCTTCGCCGCTGGCGCCGGGCGTTGTTGCGGCTCGGGCTTGGTGCTGCGGCATTCGGCGTCCTGGTGTTTCTTGTCCTCGCCGTGCGCAGCCATCAGGGCGGCAGCGATAGTCTCGCCCCACGCTTTGCGCTCGCCGATGCCGCGACCGCGCGGCTTGGCCTTCGCGTTCGCACGATCATCGTCGAGGGGCGCGCCAACACGCCCGAGCCGCTGGTGCAGGCGGCGATCGGGGTCGCGCCAGGCGATCCCATTCTCGGCGTTTCGCTCACCGCCATGCGCGCGAGGCTCGAAAGTTTGACCTGGGTGCAGCAGGCGGAGATCGAGCGGCATCTCCCCGGCACGCTCATTGTGCGGCTCACCGAGCGGCGGCCTTTCGCCATTTGGCAGACGCAAGGGCGCTTTACGCTGATCGATCGCGCCGGGCGCGAGGTCGCCGACGAGGGGGTTGCGAACTTTAAGAGCCTGCCGCTCGTCGTCGGCGCCGATGCACCGGCGCACGCCACTGCGATGTTGGATTTGCTCGAACGCTACCCGGCCATTCGGACGCGCCTCGCCGCTTTGGTGCGGGTCGGCGGGCGGCGCTGGAATCTGCGCCTTGTCAATGGCGCCGATGTGCTCTTGCCGGAGGGGCACGAAGCCGAGGCGCTGGCCCGGCTCGCCGCGATGCAGGCTGATCACGCGCTGCTTGATCGCGCCTTTGCGGTCGTTGATCTGCGCGCGCCCGATCGGCTGGTGCTGCGCCCGCGCCCCGATTCCCGGCCCGAGACGACGAAGCCGGACGGTGAGACGGCGGCGGGGAAGCCGATATGACAGGGAGGCGGGAATGAACGATTTATCGCAGCGTTTCCTCGGCTCTGGCCGCCCGCCGGCGCCCCCCGAGGATGATCCGCGCCCGCGCGCCCGCGCCCACCGCCCCGGGCCGTTCGGTGTGCTCGATATCGGCTCGACCAAGATCGTCTGCTTCATCGGCAGGGTGGAAAGTGACGGCGTGCTCCGCGTTCTCGGCGCCGCCCACCGCCAGGCCCGCGGCGTGCGCAATGGCGGCATCGTCGATCTCGACGCCGCCGAGCAGGTGATCCGCAAATGCGTCGCCGAGGCAGAGAACATGGCGGATACGCATCTGCGCGACGTGACCGTCAACCTCTCCTGCGGCGCGCCGGAGAGCCGCCTCTTTAACGTCCAATGGCCGATCGGTGGCCGCCAAGTGGTGGCGAGCGATCTTCGCCGCATCGTCGCCGAGGGCCGTGCCCGCGCCGCCTCTGAAGGGCGCGAGATCATCCACAACCTGCCGCTCACCTTCGCCGTCGATGAAACCGGCGAGATCAGTGATCCGCGCGGCATGTATTGCGAGGCGCTGAGCGCACGCCTGCATGTGATCGACGCGACGACGACGGCGCTGCGCAACCTCACCTCGTGCCTCGCCCGCGTCGATCTCGCCATCGCCGAGCTGGTCTCAGCACCGCTCGCCTCAGGGCTTTCGACCCTTGTCGCCGACGAGCGCGAACTCGGCGCGACCTTGATCGACATGGGCGGCGGCACCACCGGCATTGCCGTGTTCGCCGACAACGAGGTCCAGCATACCGCCGTGCTCGCGGTTGGCGGGATGCACGTGACGAACGATATCGCCCGCCTTCTCACCACGCCGATCAGCCATGCCGAGCGGCTGAAAACGCTTTACGGCAATGTCGAGACGAGCCCGGACGACGAGCGCGAATATCTGCCCGTGCCACAGGTTGGTGAGGAGCACGGGCAAATTCACAAAGTGCCGCGCAGCATGGTGATTTCGATCATCCGCCCGCGCTTGGAAGAGACATTCGAGATGGTCAGGGACCGGCTGCAGAGCGCAGGGCTTGCCCGCGATATCGGCCAGCGTGTGGTGCTGACCGGTGGCGCCTGCCAGTTGCCGGGGGCCCGTGAAATTGCGGCACGGGTGCTCGGGCGCCCGGTGCGGCTCGGCCGCCCGCTCACCCTGCGGGGGCTTCCCGATATCATGAGTGGCCCCGGCATGGCGACCGCTGCTGGCCTGCTCGCTTTCGCTGGCGGTGCCGGGCGGGGGCTTGCCGATCTCGATCTCGATGCGGAGCGGCCGGCTGGGCTGCTCCGCCGCCTCATCGCGTTTCTGCGTGAGCGTGTCTGATGTCAGCCGCGCTTTTCATCCATCCATTCCGCATCCGGCCTTGAAGGGGGAACTTTCCAATGACTCTCAATCTTACCGTGCCGCAACACCTGCATACCGATTTCACACCCCGGATCACCGTGATCGGGGTGGGCGGCGGTGGCACCAACGCGGTCGACAATATGATCGCGCTCAATCTTCAGGGCGTTGATTTCGTCGTCGCCAATACCGACGCGCAACAGCTTTTGCATTCGCGCGCCGACCGACGGGTGCAGCTCGGTCCGCACATCACGCAGGGGCTCGGCGCCGGCGCCAAGCCCGAAATCGGGCGCGCCGCGGCGGAAGAGGCGGCAGAAGAGCTCTATCGCCATCTCGACGGCGCGCACATGGTGTTCATCACCGCCGGCATGGGCGGCGGCACCGGCACCGGGGCGGCGCCGGTGATCGCCCGCATGGCACGCGAGCGCAACATCCTCACGGTCGGCGTGGTGACCAAGCCGTTTTCCTTCGAGGGACCGCGCCGGGCACGCGCCGCCGAGCAAGGGATCGAGGAATTGCAGGAATATGTCGATACCTTGATCGTCATCCCGAACCAGAATCTGTTCCGCCTCGCAACCGAGCGCACCAGCTTCCGCGAAGCCTTCAAGATGGCCGATCATGTGCTCTACATGGGGGTGCGCGGGGTCACCGATTTGATGGTGGTCCCTGGCCTCGTCAATCTCGATTTCGCCGATATCCGCACGGTGATGGCCGAGATGGGCAAGGCGATGATGGGGACGGGCGAGGCGGACGGCGAAAATCGCGCGGTGCGCGCGGCCGAGGCGGCGATCAACAACCCGCTGCTCGAAGATACGTCCATGGCCGGGGCGCGCGGCCTTCTGATCAACATCACCGGCGGCGACGATATGACGCTGTTTGAGGTCGATCACGCCGCCAACCGCATCCGCGAAGAGGTGGACGAGGACGCGAACATCATCTTCGGCTCGGCGGTGGACGAGTCGCTGAACGGGCGCATCCGCGTCTCGGTGGTCGCGACCGGGATCGACACGCCGCGCGAGACGGCTTCCGAGCGGCCGCGGCTGGTCGCCCTCGGCGGCGGCGGGGTCGTGGCCGAGGCGCCGGCGGTCAGCGCGACGCCTGACGAGGCATTGCCGCACGTCGCGGCGCTTTCTCCGCGCATCCTAAGCGCCGCGCCGCCGCCGCCGGCCTCTCAGCCGCGCGCCTTTGCCGGCGCCGAACCGGCGCCGCGCGTGCAGGCCGCGCCCGCCACCGAGGGCCCGCACGAAGCCGCAGAAGGGACGCGCGCGAGCGAGCCCCGCGCCGCGGCGGCGCCACCGGCACCGCGCGCGGACGCGCCCAAACCCCCGGGCCGAGGGTTGTTTGCGGCGCAGCCGATCGGCCATCGCACGGAGCCGGCGCCGAACCCGCCGCCGCGCCAAAGCCTCTTTGGGACCGTGACCGGGGCGATCCGCCGCAACATCCCGAGCGCCCTGCATGGCGGCCGCGCAAGCGAGCCGGAAGCGTCGCCCCAGATCCGCGAGCGGCATGTCGAGGTGGTGCGAGATGTTGGCGTGCGCCCGGCGAGCGAGGAGGATATTGGCATCGAAATTCCGACCTTCCTGCGTCGGCAGACCTCGTGACCTGCGTCGGCAGACCTCGTGAATTGTGCCAATTTCTGGGCAAAAATACCGCAAAAATAGGGCCTTATAGAGAAACATTCAGCAATAATGATTGACTGGCGCCGCCCCCCGAAGCCGCTTAGCTTTGGGGGGTGGAATTGTTTTTGCCGACTGCCTTCGCATCTCGACGATCACCGCTTTGCGACGGTCATGTTTATTGGAACGAGACAGCGTGAAATGATGGAGTCATTGACCGAAGCCCGTCCCCTTCGCCCCCTCGTGCCAAGCCGAGAGGCCAGCCTGATTGCGCCGAGTGCTACGCGGCGGCGGGTTGCTGCCAAGGGCGAAGATGCCGGCAAGCGCGGGGATCCTGGCAAGCGCGGGGATGCTGGCAAATATGAGGCATTGCCGCGGCAGCGGACGCTGGCACAGGCGATCGATTGCGCCGGTATCGGCCTTCATGGCGGGCGCCGGGTCAGACTCGCTCTTTACCCGGCGGCGCCTGGCACGGGCATCGTGTTTCGCCGGAGTGATCTCGGGGTTGATATTCCGGCGCGCTTCGACGCCGTCGCCGATACCCGTCTCTGTACCGAAATCGCCGCCCCTGATCAGCCCGAGATTCGTATTGGCACGATCGAGCATGTCATGGCGGCGCTGGTTGGGTGCGGCGTCGATAACGCCGTGGTCGAGGTCGATGGCCCGGAAATCCCGATCCTGGATGGGTCGGCGGCGCCGTTCGTGTTTCTCATTGATTGTGCCGGAACCGTCGAGCAGGAGGCCTATCGGCGGGTGATCGAGATTCTGCGCCCCATTGAGGTGCATTCCGGTGCGGCCTTCGCGGCCCTTCTGCCGGCCACGCCCGATCGCGCTTTCGGCGGGCTTGAGATGGCACTGTCAATCGATTTTGCGGCATCGGCGATTGGCCGCCAAGAGCTTGGTTTGCGGCTCGACGAGGCGGGCTTTCGCCGTGAACTGGCGTCGGCCCGCACTTTTACCCTCGCCGCCGAGATTGAGGCTCTCCGCGCCTCTGGCCGGGCCCGCGGCGGTAGCCTGGAAAATGCGGTGGTGGTCGATGGCGCGCGCGTGCTGAACCCCGGCGGATTGCGCGCGCCGGATGAGTTCGTCCGCCATAAGCTCTTGGACGCGGTTGGCGATCTGGCGTTGGCGGGTGCGGTGCTGCGCGGGCGTTTCCACGCCCATTGCTCGGGCCATGGCCTCAATAACCGCTTGCTGCGGGCGTTGTTCGCGACGCCGGATGCGTGGGTGGAAATCGCCCCGGCGCCGTCTGCGCGCCTTTCCGCCGCTGCCTGAGGCCGCCGCGCCGCCGCCCTTCTCCAGACAAAAGTTTTTTGGTTCTTTTTTTCAAAAAAGAACCTCTTTCTACCCCTTTTTTCTTCCCTGCCGGCTTGAATAGCTGTCCCGCGCCATGACAAAAGAGTGCGGGAGGGGCGTGCATGTCGCCTGGATGGCTGTTGCTGATGCTGCTCCTCGTTGGGTTTGCCGCCGGGGTGCAGAATGCGTTGGCGGGGGGCGGGTCGTTTCTCACGTTTCCGGCGCTTTTGCTCGCCGGGATGGATGCGCGGGCAGCCAATATCACCTCGACCGTCGCACTTTTCCCCGGCCAGGTGACGACTGGGCTTGCCGGGCGGCGTGATGTCGCCGGCGGGGCCGGGCTTTCGTTCGCTTTACTGGTTGCGCTCAGTCTCGCCGGCGGGGTCGTCGGCGCGCTTCTTCTGCTTGCGACGCCGCCGCGGTTTTTCGCGCGCCTGGTGCCGTTTCTCGTCCTCTTCGCGACTGCGGTCTTCGCCTGGGGCAGTTTTCGCCGCGGCCCACGCGGGGGGATGCGCATCAACCGCCCGCAGGCGGCGGTGGCACAGTTCCTGATCGCGATCTATGGAGGGTATTTCGGCGGCGGCATCGGTTTTCTCATGCTGGCTGTGCTCACCCTTGCAGGTCTTGCCCTCCGCAACGCGGGGGCGACGAAAAACGCGCTGGCAGCGGCGATGAACGCGGCCGCCGTCGTGGTTTTCGCCGGCGGCGGCGAGGTTCATTGGCTGGCGGCTTTAAGCCTTAGTATTGGCGCGATCGCCGGCGGCCAGGTCGGGGCGTGGCTGCTGCGCCGGGTCGACGACCGCAAATTGCGCATCGGCGTGATCGCCATCGGCGCCGCGCTCACCATCGGCCTTTTCCTGCGCCAGCCTTGATCGGGCGAAAACACATGACGAAAGGAGCGGCTTCGGCTATAGGAGCGGCGCGGATGTGGCGTTGCCGCGCGCCAGTCGCTGCCTTCGTCGATCAGGGAGTGCCGATGATCCCACGCCGTCAGAGCAACGGGCTTTTCCCTCCGCGCTGGTCGCGCTTGGCCATGTCCGCGGTGAGCGCGCTCACGCTTGCCCTGTTGGGCGGCGCTGTGGGCGGGTGTTCGTCCTCGAGCAGTGACGAGAATATTGCCAAAATCCCGATCGAGCAGCTCTATAACGAGGGGCTCGATGCGATGAACGCCAAGCGCTACACCGTCGCCATCAAGAAATTCGACCAATTACAGTCGAACTACCCCTATTCGGCCTGGGCGGCGAGCGCGCAGCTGATGGACGCCTATGCGCAATATGCCAGCGGCAAGTTCAACGACTCCGCGGCCACCCTCGATCGTTTCATCCAGCTTCATCCGACCAGCAAGGACATCGCCTACGCC
>JAJYXY010000146.1 GCA_021801465.1 Pseudomonadota bacterium | reverse complement strand
GAAGAAGACGAGATAGGTGCGGGCCGGCGCGGGCGCCGGTGCGGGGGCCGCAACCGGAGCCGGCGCGGGCGGCGGCGGCGGCGGCGCGGCACCGAAGGCATAGCGCACGCCGAGAATGAATTCATGATTGAATTCATTGCCAAAATCAAGATTGCCACGCGCCACCGTCGTCCCGCCGCTGGTCACCGAGCCATGGTAGGCACCCTGCGGGTCCATCACGGCAAGCATGCGATATTCGGTAGTGATCGAAAGGCCAGGCACGGCCGAGACGGGGAAAGAAAGACCGAGAATGCCCTGATAAGCAAACCCACCAACGGTATTGCTCCCGCCGGAGATCACTTCGGGCGTGTGAAGGAAGCTCACACTGGTGCCGGTCAAATTCATCCCGCCATACCCGGCGCCGACACCGAGGTAGGGATAGACGAAATGTTCGTTGATCCCGAACATGCTCGGGTCGATATCGTAAAGGACATTGGCCATCATGCCATATTCATCCTGCCCACCTTTGATGGTGGCGGGATTGCCATAGCCCGTGCCTATGTTCTGGAGCGAGTTCGACGCATAGTCGCCCTCCAACTCGACGCGGAAGCCTCTGAGCGCGCTATTCAATGCTCCAAGGCCGTAACCGACGCTCACCTCTCCGAGATAGCCCGGGTTGAAGGCGGCCATGGAATTGTCGGTCCCTAGGCCCGTCGAATGGTTGATCGTTTCATCCTGGAGCAGGTTAAGACCGATGCCTGCGCCAACATAGAGCCCATTGACGGGCTGGGCGCGTGCCGCCAATGGCACCGCCAAAACAGAGGCAGCCAGAAGCGCGATACGGAGCTTCATCAATTTCTCCTGACCTTTAGCGGTCTTTCACAACCAGAAAATGCCGAATCTCTCGGCTATTGAACCGGTCGATTTATAGACGAATGATTTCCACCCCGAAAGTCCATATTGCAGAATTGTCGGCTTGAGTGACAAAAATACCACACCCCGACTGATCCCCCTCCGGTCGCCAAAATTCCTTAAAATTCCGTTTTCTCGCGCAAGTGCCGGCAGTGTCGGAAATCATCAAAGGTGAATTATCGGACGTGGCGATAATCATCCCCTCCTCGCGAAACCTGCGCCGCCAATCGTCACGCCAGCGGCAGCGACCACGGCAAGGCGTCGCGCCCTGGTGCGTAGCGCAGATTGGTTTGCGCCGGATTACGATTGACGAGAGCGCGCGCATAAAGCGGGTGGCGCAGGCTCCGCACCTCGTGCTCAATGACGAATAGCGGCGCCGCCGACTGCGGATCGATCAGGGTCTCGAAACGATATTGATGTTGATCACTTTCTTCGGTGATCAGCCCGCGCTCGCGCAGCACGCGGTGCGGCGTTCCAAAATCATTGATGTAAATTTGGATATGATGCCCATCGAAGGGCTCGAGAGGCCGATCAGTCTCATGAAAACGCAGCGTCTGATCGGCACCGGCGCGGATTTCGGCGAAATCACCCTCCGCATCGTGGCCGGTTTCCGCCGCCGCGCCGATGATCTCGCGGTAAAATCGCACGATCCCCGCCGCCGCCCCCCGTGGGACGAAAAACAGCACATAGGCCATCGCCAGCTGCACGGGGCCAAAGGCCGGGCCCGGTTCATGGCAGCGGATGCGATTGCCCCAGGGCGAGACCGCCTCGATATAGGTGGCGCTCTCATGCACCGCGAACGCCGTCCCGGCGAGCGCGTCGGCGACCCGCGACAGCCGCGCCAAAAGCGCCGCGCGATCGGGAATGACGAGCCCGGTCACCCCGCGCACGCGCTGCGGCGCGCCAGTCGGCAAATGGAACTGGCTGCGCCCGACATTGATCCACATATTGTCGATGCCGGTCATCAGATAGGGATCACGCGTGAGGCCAAGGCCAGAGACATAAAACAGCGTTGCCAAGCGTTGATCGGGGACCCTGGTATTGACGTGTTCGAGATGGACGATGTTGCCGAGACTCTCCGCCGTGCGGTCATAAATCATGGCGTTCGCGCCTTCCCATCCGATTTCGCTCCCGAAAGCATAGCCAAGCGCGGCTTACCCGGCCGGTCAATGGGCATGATGAGCTTTTCGCGCCCTGCCCGGCGGGGCGGCGCTGCCGCCGAACCCCGCCATAGGGCGCGGCGCGCGATCGCCTGAGCGCTGAGTGTTCCGGTCGCAAGAAACGCAGCCCTCGCACCCGCCGCGAGACGCGCGGCCTGGCCCGGATCGCGCACCAGCCGCGCGATCGCCTGAAACCACGCCTCCTCCGCCTCCCCGACCAGCCATCCGCCAGGCCCATCGGCAAGCGAGCCGCGATAGGCTTTTGTGTCGGAGGCGAGCACGGCAAGACCGAGCGCCGCGTAATCGAGCGCCTTGATCGCCGATTTGCTCTCATTGAACGCCCCCCGAGAGAGCGGCGCGAGGCCGAGATGCCAGCCCGGGCGGCTGGTCAGCCAGGCGACAAATCCCGGATAGCTCTCGCCCTGCCCTGGTGGCGGCGCGATGCGCTGAAGACCTTGCGGCAATTCCCCCTCGGTCATGCCGCACACCTCGATCTCCACCCGCTCGCCGAAACAGTCTTTGACCCGCGCGAGCGCCCCAGCGATCAGGCGAAAATCTGCCCGATGCGTCAGCGTTCCCATCACCAAAATACGAAAAACCCCGCTGAGCGGCGCCGGCCGAGATGGTCTCTCCGGCCAAAGCCGCTCATCAAGCCCGTTGGCAACGACGGTGGCGCGGATGTCCCTGGTCTTGAGGGCGGCTTGCAAGGACGGCGTCGATACCGTGACGATGTCGGCCGCGCGCAGCATCGCCTCGATCACGCCGGCGCGGGGCGCGAGCAATGCCGCCTCCGGATGCTCTGGCGGGATCGCGAGCAAATCATCGTCGAGATCATAGAGGAGCCGCATGCGCGCGCGCCGGCAATGCGCGCCGAGTGCCGCAGCCATCCCGACATCGGTGATGGCGTAGCGCTGGGTCGCGATCACGTCGGCACGGAGACGGACCGCCTCCTCGGGAGTCGCCTGCGTCACCTCGATCTCGCCGGCGATTGCGGGGTGATCGAGGGGAAGTGCCAGGCGGATATACGCGCACGGGCTAAGCACCCCGCCGGCGAGCCGCTCTGGCACCAGGATCACCGAGAGGCGGCCAGGGCGGCGCAAATCCCGCGGCCCGGCCTTGCGGCATCGCGGCGCGGTATCTGCCATGCGCAAAAGCGGCGCGCCGTAATCGGACTGATAGAAATCCGCATGTTTCTCGCGTGGCATCGGTGGCGGCAAGCGCCCTATTTCCACGGCCTTGCGCGCCTCGACGAAGGCTCTGCGCCAAAGCTCAGGCGGCGCATCGGGCGGGACCAGCCAAGTCATTGGCCGGTCTTTGAGCCGCTCGGCGAACGCGCCCATCGCCGAGGCGACGATCGGGAGACCGCTTGCGATCGCGGCACTCAGCGTATAGCTCCAAGTTTCCGGCCATTGCGCGGGAAACCAGAGCACGTGCGGGCGAAGCCGGCTGATCAGGCGCGGCAGATCCGCCTCCGCGTATTTTCCCGTAACGGGAATCCGTGCCGCGAGCGGGGGCAAAAGCGGCATCTCGGGGTAGCCGATCAAGCGAAGCTCGATCTCGGACGCCGGCACCGCCGCTGCGAGCGCGGCAACGGTGGGCAATCCTTTCTGGTTGGCCAGAACACCGAGCAAGGCCACCCGCAACGGGCGCCGCGTCACGCGCTTGCCGTGCGATGGGCGCCCTGGCGCGAGTGGGTTGATCTTGAGCGGCCACGACGCCGGCTCTTTTTCGTGCGGCGCCACGATTGCGCGCGCAGCGAGGCCATAGCGGGCGAGGCGCGCGCGCACATCCTCCGTCGGACAGAGCACACGTTCGGCCTCCGCGAATAAAAACCGATGCCGTGCCCGCCATTCGATGATATCCCGCGCCCCATGCGCCGGGCGCTGCGCGATACAGGCATTGCAGGAAGCGGGACCAGGCTCGCCGCAATATTGCGCATCCGGCCATGGCAGCAAATTCACCTGCGGGCAGATCGCATAATAATCATGAACGGTCACATCGAAGGGGACCTCGAGCCGGCGCAGAAACGTGGCGAGATCGGCATCATAAAATCGCATGACGTGATGGACATGCACCCGGCGCAAGGCAAAATTTTTGAGCAAAATAGCCAGATCCGCGGCACACTCGGCCGTCACCGACAATTTTGGATGCCCAGCGAGCCCGGGAATCTCCAGCACGAAACCACCCGATTCCGGGCGTAGCAGCAAAATATTGGCATCGCCCTCGAGCCGACGCATCAAATCCGCGATATGCCGGACGACACCGCCGTCGAGATCGTGGCTCACCATCACTATCGTCGGCAGCCCCGAGCGGCGGAACAATTCCGCGCTCAAGGCGAACCGCGCCGGATCGCCCGCGCCAAAGCGCACGGAAAGCTCGATCAGGCGCGAAAAATGCGGATAGCGTTCGGCAACGCGCCGCATCCCTTGTTCACGCGCGCGGGTTCCCTTGCCGAAACTCACCTCGCCCGCGTGGTAGATGAACACATCGCAGGCAAGCAGATGGCGCCAGCCGCGCGCACTGGCACGGAGACAAAAATCCACTTCCTCGCCATAACCACGGCCAAACGCCTCTTTATCGAACTGCCCAATGTCCTCGAGCGCCGCGCGGCGAATATACATGCACGAACCGACGCCTACCGGCACATCGACCGCTCTCCCCGCATTGACCGCCTTTGTCGCCGCATCGATCTCCGCGAGTTCGAGACCAAAGGCGAGCCCGCCGCCCTGAAGATCAGGGTAAGAGCAGATCGTCGCATTGTTGGAAAACGGCGAGACGGTGGCGATCCGCGCCCCCGCATAAGCGTGCGCCGCGAGCCGCGAGAGCCAGCCGCGCGGCACTTCGGTATCGCTATTGAGAAGAACGACATCGCGCCCGCCCGCCGCCTGCATGCCACGATTGGCCGCTTCGACGAAGCCGAGATTGCGCGGCGGCCGGATCAGACGAATGGCGCCGCTTTCGTTCATTTCGTCGAGCCAGGCGGAGAGCGCGGGCTCAGGGGAGCAATCATCGATGACAATGACATCGCCAAGCGGTGGCGCGCGATCGGCAAAAACCGAGGCAAGGCATCGCCGCGTCTCTTCTACCCCGCGATAGACAGGAATGACGACGTCCACGACGATCTCAGGCGGCGGCGCCGGGCGCGGGCCGGGCGCGGCGGGAAGGTGGGCCGCGAGGTCAAACGCGCGCGCGGTCGCATAGCCCTGCGCCGCGCCGTGAGTGACGTGGTAAAAAAGCGGGTTGGCCGCGGCCTCGGGATGCAGGTAGACGTAATAGGGAGCATCGAAGCGCGGGTGCGGGTTGCGCAACTCCTGCGCGCCAAACTGGAGATAATGCAAAATCGGCGGAATGCCCGCGGAAGCGACGTCAGGATAGGTCTGGCGATACCACCGGCCGTCGAAAAACCTATTCGGATCGCGCCCTTCGGCGAAACCGAAGGAAAGATAATGGTTCAGCGGATCAGTGCCGGAATTGGCAACGTCAGGGTAATGCGTCCGGTACCAATCTCCATCAAAGAGCGCGCGAATGACGTCCGCGAAAGTCGGGAGTTTGATCACCGCGCCAAAACTGCCATCGCCGTCAAAAAAGCCCTTGGAACAGGCCAGGATTTTGCGGCTTGATGATCGGGATCGGGCCCTCGGCGACGCTTTTCCCGCTGGCCTTCGCAGCTTTAAGGCGCGCGGCTTCGGCCTTCGCATCCAGTGTTTCCTGGATTGGCTGCGAACGCGGGTGCCAGAATTCGAGAATATCGGCAATTCCGCTCGCAGCACGGCGCTCATCCGTGGTGTTGTCGACCATAACACGGATATTGCGCGGCGCAGGCGGGCCGGCTGCTTTCATCAGCGCCTCCTCCCCGGGCGATGGTTGCGACGCAACTCCGGCGCCCAAAGCCACCTGCGGCGCCAGTATCGCCTCCGCTTGCTGGCGCAAACTTTGCTGCGGCGGGCCGGAAGCCTCGGGATTGGGCGGCACGAGACTATCCTCTTTCGGCATCTCAAGCGGGGTGCGCGTCGTCACCTCGAACTCAAACGGGACATCGACGAGACCGCCAAAGGTCTGCGCAACATCGTCACCACCATGATCGCAGCCGGCAAGCGCGAAGATAGCCAAAAAAGGAAGAAAAAATCTCGCCAAAAAGTAAGTCACTTCTTTTTCTGAAGAAAAAGAAGCAAAAAGACTTTTGTCCCGTTCCTTGGGGTGGCGCCACCGCGACCGGGAGAAAGTTTTTTGGTTCTTTTTTCCAAAAAAGAACAATTTTCACGCTCCTTTCGGTGGGCGACGCAAACCTTCAAGCAGAAGAATGGCGACGCCACAGACGATAGCGGAATCCGCCACGTTGAAAACATACCACGAAATGCGACCGATATGGGCCTGGACAAAATCGACCACGGCGCCGAAGCGCAGCCGGTCGATGATGTTGCCGACCGCGCCACCGGCGATGGCGCCGAGCGCGCCGGCGACCACCGCGTTTTCGGCCCGGCTGAGCCAGACGCCGAGCGCGGCGACGATGACGAGGGCACCGAGGACGAGCACCGGGCTCGCCCAGGCACCGAGCCCATTCAGCATCCCGAAGGTGACACCACGGTTCCACACCAGAACGAAATTCAACACCGGCAAGAGCACCAGCGGGCCGCGCGCCGCGAGCGCGAGGCCGTGCAGCACCCAGGATTTGCTCGCCTGATCGAGCGCGAGCACGATCACCGCAACCAAAACCCCGAGCGCGAAGCGCCGCCCCTTCATGCCGCTGCCGCGCGGCACACCAGCCCCGATTCCACGGCATCGGCGCAGCGGCGGCAGAGTTTCGGGTGTTTTTTGTTTTCGCCGACCTCTTCGAGCACTTTCCAACAACGCGCGCATTTCTGGCCGGGGGCGGCGGTCGCGCCGAAACTCAGCCCGTTGGCCGAGGATGCGAATTGGACTCTTGAGACGATCAGCACATCCGCCCAGGTGTCGGCATCGAGCAGCGTCTCGCGTTCTGTCTCAGAGGGCAGAATGGCTTCGGCTTCGAGCGATGACCGGAGTCTTCCTTCGCTGCGCTCCCTTTCTATCGAGAGCGTTGTCATTCCGCGCCACTCGCGAATTTTTTCCCATCGCGCCGCCAGACCCTCATCGCGCCACTCGGCCGGCATGTCCGGGAAAGTTTCCAGATGCACGCTGGTCTCCTCGCCAAAGCGCGCGCACCACGCTTCCTCCGCGGTGAAGCAGAGCACCGGTGCGAGCCAAGTGCAGAGCGCGCGATGGAGATGATCAAGAACGGTGCGGGCGGCGCGGCGGCGCGGGCTATCGGGCCGGTCGCAATAGAGCGAGTCTTTCCGAATATCGAAATAAAACGCCGAGAGGTCGTTTGCGCAGAAGGTATGGATTTCGGGATAGATTCCAGTCCAGTCATAGGTCTCAACGGCGCGGCGGATGCGGGTGTCGAGTTCGGTCAGGCGATGGAGGATATAGCGCTCGAGTTCCGGCATCTCGGCATACGCGACCCGCTCGTCCTCGGAAAATCCATCGAGACAGCCGAGCAGCCAACGCAGCGTGTTGCGGAGCCGCCGATAAAGCTCGGCCTGCTGTTTCAAGATTTCGCGGCCGATGCGCAAATCCTCGGTGGTGTCTGACATCATCACCCAAAGGCGCAAAATATCGGCGCCATAGTCCTTCATCACCTCCTGCGGGGCGACGACATTGCCGAGCGATTTCGACATTTTCCGCCCCTGCTCGTCGAGCACGAAGCCATGCGTCAGCACCGCCTTGAACGGCGCCCGCCCGCGCGTCCCCACCGACTCGAGGAGCGAGGAATGGAACCAGCCGCGATGCTGGTCGGAGCCTTCGAGATAGAGATCGGCCGGCCAGGGGAGGTGGCGCGCTTCCAAGACGAACGCATGGGTCGAGCCGCTCTCGAACCAGACATCGACGATGTCCATGACCTGCTCGTACTCGGCCGGGTCGTATTTTGCGCCCAAGAACCGTTCGGGCGGCGAAGCATACCAGGCATCGGCGCCTTCGGTCTCGAACGCGGCAACGATGCGCGCCATCACCTCGGGATCACGGAGCGGCTCGCCGCTCGCGCGGTGGACGAAGACCGCGATCGGAACCCCCCAGGCGCGCTGGCGCGAGATGCACCAGTCCGGCCGTGCGGCGACCATCGCGCCGATGCGATTGCGCCCTTGCTCCGGGACAAAATGGGTTTCGGCAATCGCTTGCAGCGCTTTTTCGCGGATTTTTTCCTCGCCATCCATGCGGATGAACCATTGCGGCGTTGCGCGGAAAATCACCGGCGCTTTCGAGCGCCAGGAATGCGGGTAGGAATGGACGAATTCCTCGCGTCCCAGCAACGCGCCGGCCTTCTTTAACTCCTCGCAGATGCGATCAGCGGCTTTGTAGACGTGAAGGCCAGCAAACGGCTTGACCCATTCGTTGAACGTGCCATCCGGCCCGACGGTGTCGGGCACTTCGAGCCCATGCCGACGACCAAGCTCGAAATCATCCGGACCATGCCCGGGCGCGACATGGACGAAGCCGGTGCCTTGATCGGTGGTGACGAAATCGGCGGGGAGCAGCGGGATCTCGTGAGAGTATTCCTGGCGTGCTGCGTTATACAGGGGATGACGACACAATACGTGCGGTTCGAGGCTACCAGGAATACCCAACGCCGCACCTTTCAATTTCCGCAAGATGGAATGGGACGTGATGCCAACGGCTGCGCAAAATGCCGCGAGCAGGTTTTCCGCCACCATCAGCCGCTCGCCAACGCGCGCCTGTGATGTCTCAGCCACGTTCTCCACGCGGACGACAACGTAATCGATATCCGGGCCATAAGCGATCGCCCGATTCCCGGGAATCGTCCATGGCGTCGTTGTCCAGATCACGACGGAGGTTCGTTTTCTGTCTTCCGTCGAGCGGGGAAGCAGGTCCTCATTTGAGCCCCTGGAGGAATGTCCGTCATAGTGGCTGGTTGCTCGTACAATCGGAAACCTGACCCAGATCGCCGTCGATTTATGATCGTGATACTCGATCTCGGCCTCGGCGAGCGCGGTTTTCTCGACCGGCGACCACATCACCGGGCGCAAGCCACGATAGAGCGCGCCGTTCATGAGAAACTTGCCGATTTCGGCAACGATCGCACTTTCCGCCGCATAATCCATCGTTGCGTAACGATGCGCGAAATCGCCCTCGACGCCGAGGCGCTTGAATTCCTCGCCCTGGACCTGCATCCAATGCGCGGCATAGGCGCGGCACTCGGCGCGAAAATCGAGGATCGGGACGGCGTCCTTGTCGCGGCCGGATTTGCGGTATTCCTCCTCGATTTTCCACTCGATCGGCAGACCATGACAATCCCAGCCCGGGATATAATCGGCGTCAAACCCCGCCATTTGACGGGTGCGATTGATGACATCCTTCAGAATCTTGTTGAGTGCCGTCCCGATATGAAGATTGCCGTTGGCATAGGGCGGCCCGTCATGGAGGATGAATTTTTCCCGCCCCGAGGAGGCTGCGCGGATTTTCTCAAAGAGCCCGATCGCTTGCCAGCGGGCGAGGATTTCCGGCTCGCGCCGCGGTAGATCGGCGCGCATCGGAAAGCCGGTGTGGGGCAGGAACACTGTTGCGCGATAATCCATCTCGCGATCGGCTTCGGGGGGGGAATTTTCGGTCATCATCGTCTCCGGGGCGCGAAACTATGCGAATGCGCTGCGATCGCGGTCAAGCGCGGCGCAGGCGGCGGCGGCATCGGCGGCGATCTGCGCCTGCAACGCCGCGAGATCGGGGAATTTGCGCTCCTCGCGGAGATAGGCGATGAGGCTGACGGTGATTGTCTCACCGTAGATATCCTCTGCAAAATCAAAAAGATGCGCTTCCAGCCGGGTTTCCGGATCGCCGCCGAGCGTCGGCCTGCGGCCAAGATTGGCAACCCCCTCGAGACGCCTGCCATCGGCCAGCGTGACACGCACGGCATAGACCCCGCGCGCCGGCTCCAAAACCGGCCCGAGCGGCAGATTGGCGGTCGGGAAGCCGAGCAAGCGGCCGCGCGCATCGCCATGCGCGACCACCCCCTCGATCGCAAAGGGGCGGCCGAGAAGCGCTTGCGCCCGCTCCGGGTAGCCATCGCGCAGCAGGCGGCGGATGCGGCTCGAGGAAATCCGCCCCTCCGTGTCCGCGAGCGGCGGGACGATCGAAAGCCCGATGCCGAGCGCCTCGGCGCGCGCCGCGAGCAGCGCGACATCGCCGCCGCGCCGGTGCCCGAAGGCGAAATCCGGCCCGCACGCGAGATGGCGCGCACCGATCCCCGCCGCCAGCACCTCGTCGATGAAAGCATCCGCCGAGAGATCGCTGAAGGCGCGATCGAAGCGGAGTTCGTATAGCAGGCCAACCCCGTGCTCGCCGAGCAGCCGCGCCCTGAGCGCACTCGGGGTGAGCCGGAACGGCGGATCATCGGGGCGGAAAACCTCGCGCGGATGCGGCTCAAAGGTGAGCACCGCGAGCGGCGCGTCGGGCCGCGCGGCGTGAGCAGCGGCGATGACCTGGGCGTGGCCGAGATGAACACCGTCGAAATTGCCGAGCGCGACACTGGCGCCACGGGCGTCCGGCGGCAGGTCACGCCAGTCATGGAAAATGCGGATCACGTCGTATCTCTGTCCCTGCGCCAGGCGAGCCTCTAGCCGGCCCCGGCTGAGGCGTTTCTCTCGCCCCTTGCGGCGCACAAGGCAAGGCCCTATTCGCCAGATGGTCGCGCGGCGGGGCGAAACGCTATGGTAATCAAGCGTCCTCACCCCATATCGAAGGGTCTGACCGTGGCTTCCAGGCCAGGGGTGACAAGGAAGAAGTGAGGATAAGCGTGATGCGGCGATTTTCGTGGCTGCTTCTCGGGGGCGCGCTGTTACCCTGTGCGGCTTTGGCCCAACCGATCGAAGGTCTTTACGTGTCGGGCGGCGCCGGGGCTAATCTCTTGATGAATCAGCCGATTACGCCATCCCCCGCGCTTGGCTCCCTCGGCGGCGGCAATTTGCAATATAATGCCGGCGCCGCCTTCGAGGGCAGCCTCGGCTATGGGTTCGGCAATGGTTTCCGCCTCGAACTCGAAGGCGACGAGATGATGAACTCGCTCTCCGCGCGGGCCGGCGCGCTGCTGCCGAGCACGGTTTCCGGCTCGACGCAGGATTATGGCTTCATGGCCAATGCCTTGTTCGATCTCGATATTGGGTCGCGTTACGTTTTCCCCTATTTCGGCGTCGGCCTCGGCTATCAATGGACCAATTTCGGCAATCTCCACGTCGCGACGCCAGCGGCCGGCAGCGAATTCACCGGCAACGGCACGGCGGGGAGCCTCGCCGGGCAGGGTATCGTCGGCCTTTCCTTCCCCGTCCCACACGTGCCCGGGCTTTCGATCACCACCGAATACCGCTTCCTCGGCCTGATCGGGCCGGAGCATTTCGGCGCGACGCTCGGGCCGATCGGCGCCGCCGGGCACGCCATCGGCACCCAGGAAGTCTCCGATAACCTCAATCAAATGTTCATGGTCGGGCTCCGCTATGCCTTCTCGGTCAAGCCGCCGCCAGCGGCATCGGCGGCCGCCAGCACCACCCCGGCCGCGGCCCCGGCGCCGGCGCCAGCGCGGACTTATCTCGTCTTCTTCGATTGGGATCGCGCCGACCTCACCGACCGGGCGCGCGCGATCATCGCCGAGGCGGCGGCAAACGCGCCGCGCGTCGCTGACACGAGCATCACCGTCAATGGCTATACCGATCGCAGCGGCAGCGCCGCCGCCAATCAGGCGCTTTCGCTGCGCCGCGCCAATGCCGTCGCCGCCGAGCTGGTGCGCGACGGGGTCGCCAAGGAGGCGATCACGATCAGGGGCTTCGGCGAAACCCATCCCTTGGTCGCGACCGCCAGCGGCGTGCGCGAGCCGCAGAACCGGCGCGTCGAAATCATCATCGGCGGGAGTGATGCGGCAACGAAGCCTGCGACCTGATTACTGGACATAATTGGCGAGCGAAAGGCTCTGCACGCTCGCGATGAGCTTGTAGGAGGCTTGAAGCTGGGTCTGCACCATGGTGAGGTTGGAGAGCGTCTGCGACATGTTGACGTCTTGCACCGTGCTGAGCTGGGTTTGCAGCGCGGTGGTGACATTGCCGAGCGTGGTACTGGTCGCGGTCAGCGTATCCTGCGTCGCGCCCAAGCCCCCCTCCTCATTGGCCATGGCGCCGATTGCGCCGGTGAGCGAGGTTTGGATGTCGCTGATCAGGCCGGTAAATCCCGCGGCGGTGGCGCTGTTCGGGGTGAGCGAGCCGACCATCGCCAGCGCATTCATGAGATCGCGCGTGTAGGAGCCGGTGCTATACGGCCCGCTTGACGTCGCGTAGGTATTGACACTGGCGAGCAGGCCGGCGGACACGCTTTGGCCGGGCCCGATCTCAACGCTCGCCTGAAAATTTGAGGTGCTTGGCGACGGGCTGAGCGACAGCGCCGAGAGTGCTGCGGAAAACGGCGAGGTGCCGCCGGCGGAGCCCGGAACATTGGAACTCGCGACAGTAAGCGCGGTCGTCATGGTGGCGGCGGCGCCGTTGGTCGCAAGCCCGGCCACCGCCGCCTGAATCTGGGCGAAAAACGGCGAGGAGACAATGGTGCTGGCGTCGGGCACCGGCGGATTGCTCGCGTCCTGTCCGGCGAAAATATAATTCGTGCCGTTCTGGGTATTGAGGAGATTGGCGACTTGCTGAAGATCGTTCTGCGCTTGCTCGGCCAGTGTCGAGATCGACGTGCCGGTGATGTTGTCGAGTTGCGCGG
Organism: Pseudomonadota bacterium; assembly: GCA_021801465.1. Taxonomy (GTDB): domain Bacteria; phylum Pseudomonadota; class Alphaproteobacteria; order Acetobacterales; family Acetobacteraceae; genus Acidibrevibacterium. The sequence goes on along the minus strand of JAJYXY010000146.1, from coordinate 39,023 downwards.
AAATCCCGGAGGCAATCTTGCTGAGCTGGTTCATCACCGTCTGGGTGATACCGATGCTGTTGTTCGCGGCCGTGATGTTGGAGACATAGGCATTGTTCTGCGCGATCTCGGCATTGAGATTGAGATCGGTCACGGCATTGGCGCCGAGGCCGGAATAGGTCTGCGACACATTGCCCGAGGATGCCTGCTGCGCCAGCGTATCGAGCTGGGTCTGAACCGCACTCGCGCCCTGGGTCAACTCCCCGAGCATCCCGTAAGATGATGGGGGCAGCGCGTAATTATTCGAAATTCCGCCGCTCATCTCTCATCCCTCCGATCACGCATACATGAGGTCGCTATTCAACGTCGACCACATCGATTGCACCGTCGCCATGATCCGCGCATTCGCCTCATAGGCGTTTTGTAACTGCACCATATTTGCCATCTCGGTATCGATATTGACGCCAGACGCGGATTTGAAGCTCGATTGCAGGCTTGATTGCATCGCCTGGGCGTCGGTGAGATTGGTGCTGGTGGTCGCGATGTCACTCGATTGCGCGCTGATGAGGGTCGCGGCGAAATCGGTGATCGTTGCTGGCGCAGAAAACGGCGCGCTCAGAATGCCGCTCGCGCCAAGCGCGGTGACATTGCTCGGCTGCTGCGCAACCCCCGATCGGACCTCGGCGCCAAAAGTATAATTCAGCACGCGGCTGATCAGCGTCGTGAAGCCCGAGGGGCCGGTAGCGGGGTTCGGCGTGAACGCGCTGGCGCCGGTCGCGGTGGGGGTGATCGGATTGGTCCCATTGGTCACGAGAGACGGGTTGGCAACCACCGCCGGATTGACCTGGATCTGGGCCGCAAAGCCGATATAGCCGGATTGCACCGGCGCGGCCGTGCTGGTCGGCACGGTGCCGCTGCCATTGGTGAACAGCGTCAGCCCTTGGGCCTGAAAACGGCTCGCGGTGTTTTGCGCGAACTCATCGAGCTCCGCCTGATAGGTCGGAATGGTAGTGTCGCGAAGCTGAATATCCGCGCCGATGCTGCCACTGGTGATCTGATTGGTGACGTCGACACCACCCATCATAATCCCAGGAATGGTGCCGGGATAGGTCGATCCAGGCTCGATCGTCGCATTCGATGTGGTCAGCGCCGCGCCCGGCCCGGTCGGGAGCACCAGGCCGTTTTTGGTTGCAACCAGAATGCTGCCATTGGCCTGCGGGATCGCCTGCGCGCCGACGAGCTGCGAGACCGTCTGCATCGCGGCATTGCGCTGATTTTGCAGATCGGCGACGCTGTGCCCCTGTGCGAGGCCGGAGACGATTTCGGTATTGAGTGTACCGATCTGGGTGAGCGATGTGTTGAGCTGCCCGACCGAGGCGACGATGTTGTTCTGCGCGGTTTGCCCGGCGCTGGTATAGGCGTTGCTGAGCGCGTTGATGCCGGAGGCGAAGCTTTGCGCGTCACTCACCACGCTTTGCTGCAAGGTCGCGCTGTCGGGTGTTCCGAGAAGGGTCGAAAACGCATTTTGCAGGTTGCCGAGCAGGCTTGAGAGATTCCCCCCCTGCCCTGGCGTGCCGAGCGCCGAATTAACCGGCTGCAACACCGTTTGCGTTTCCTGTAGTGCGCTGACATCGCCATTCTGCGTCCAGATATTGGCCTGGAGCTGTTGATTGACGTAGACGGTGACAGCACCGTTGGCGACGCCCATGCCGACGCCGCCCGAGGTCAGACTTTGCTGGTTCTGGGTTTCGGCAGCATAACCGGTGGTGCCCGCATTGGCGACATTCTGCGACATCACCGCGAAATTGGCCGCGATATTGTCGATGCCGCTATTTGCGATCACCAGCGACGTCTCGAGCCCTCCCACGCCGCTCATCTGTCAAGCCCCTCCAATCTCTCGATCACTGGATCATGTTGATCGCGGTCTGCAGCATTTGCGAGGCGGTGGTGATCGATTTGGCATTGGCGCTATAGGCCTGCTGGGCAACGATCAGCTGTGTGAACTGGGTCGCGATATCGGCGTTCGACTGCTCGACCGAGCCGACGACGAGCCCGCCCGCGCCATTGCTGTTGGCCGCCTGGCTGCTCGGGTTGCCTGAGCCTGCGGTCGCGGTGAAAGCCTGGCCATTCTGGCTTTGCAGCGCATTGGCATTGTTGAATGTCGTGATCGGCACTTGCGCGATGGTGAGCGACTGGCCGTTATTATAGTTGGCGACGACGTTGCCCGTCGGTTGAATGGCAATGCCGGTGAAGGCGCCGGCGGGCACGCCATTCTGGCTGAAATTGATCAAAGAATAGGTCGAGCCGGCATATTGCGTGACCCCATTGGCCTGACCGTAATTGCCGAAATTGAGCGTGATCGGCTGCGTACCATTGCCGAAATTGGCGTTCACCGTGAGCGTCGCCGCCTGCCCGTTGGTCGCGGTCGAGGCGGTGGCGCCGGTGCCGGGGGTGATGCCACTGATGGTGCCTGGGGGCGCGGACGTGTCGGCTCCCGTCGGGCCAAAATCCACCGTCGCGGTGGCGATCGTCGTCGGCGCCGTTCCTGTGCCCTGATTGTTCGGCGAGGAAACCGTCACCTGCCATTGCCCGGGCGTTGTCGTCTGCGCCCAGTTCACGGTCAATGTTTGCTGCGTCCCGAGCGCGTCATAGATCTGCACCTGGGACGACATCGGTGTGCCCGCGGTCGGGGTCGCCGGCAGATTGGCGGCGAAATCCGCAGTTGAGGTCGCGACCGGGTTGAACTGCGTCTGGTTCACCTGGATCGGCACGAGCTGATTCTGATTGATGATGCCGGTCGCGGAATTGGCCTTCCAGCCCTCGAGATAATCGCCGGCGCTGTTGACGAGATAGCCTTCGTTGTTCATCGTGAAATCGCCCGCGCGCGTGTAATATTGCAACGGGTTGAAGGTGGTCTGGCCACTGCTATTGGTGCCGTTGGACTCGGCGACCGAGAAGAACCCCTGACCCGAGATCGCCATCGCCAAGGGGTCGCTGCTTTGCGCGATGGTCCCCTGCACTTCGTTCTGATAGCTTGGCAGCGCCACCACCGAGCCCGGCTGGTTCTGTGTCGTTGTGCTGTAAGTCAGATAATCGACGAAATTGGTATTGACCTCCTTATAGCCGGTGGTCTGGCTGTTGGCGATGTTCTGGCTGATATTGCCGAATGCATCGGACTGGGCGGTAAGGCCGCTGACGGCCGTATTCAAGGCGCCGAAGATAGACATGATTTTCCCCTTTTAGCGAGCGTTATGGGATCTCTGGTCAGAATGCTAGGGCAGTTCAAAGCAGAATTCATGCCAGATGCGCGATCCACCAAAAGCGCGAGACGCAGGCGCAAAAGCCCATGCCGCTGCCGGCGGGGTGAGTAATTTCCCTCGGGCGAGCAAGGCATGTCCCGCCGCCCGGCAAGGATGACCCGGCAAGGTTTGCCGTGCGCGGTAAACCGTCCCGGCAGGGAGCCCGTTTCCCGGCTTTTTGCGATGGTTTCACCGCGTGCGGCACTTGGCCCGGGATTTGCGTTGAGGTTGGTAGCTGCGCCCATTCGGCCAGCGCGAAAGGGTCTTCGCATGCCGCCGGCTGCCACGCTCTTGTCTTCCCTGCCAACGCTCCCACTGCCCTCTGGCGCGGTGGTCACAGCGAGCAACGCCAGCGCGCCGCCTGCCGCGGCCGCTCTGGCGACGCTTACCGCTGCTGCGCGTGGGACGGAGACGGACGCGGCACCAGCGAATTTCGTAAGCCACCTAAAACAGGCGCAAATAGCGGCCCTCCCCTTGGCAAAACAGGTCACGCTCAAGACGAGCGTTCCGAGCCAAGATGCCAAGCTTACCGGGGAGCAAAATATGCTCCCCCCGCCGGCGGCAAAAACTGCCGCGCTCACCACGCAAGCGGCCGCCCCGAAAATAACGGAAGCGCCGTCCAATCCTCCGGCCAACGCCTCACGACCTGCCCCTCCCGAAGCTTCCGCCCCACAGGAAGCCTCACAGGAAGCCCCATTGGGAGCCCCATTGGGAGCCCCATTGGAAGCCCCATTGGGGAGGTTAGAGGGGGAGGCAGTGGGTGCAGAGCCTTCGGTCAATGCCCTCTCGATCGCCGCGTCCGCAAAACGAAATACCGCGGCGAACGATACCACCGCCAAAAAACAGGCGGACAACACGGCCAAAACGACTCCGGCGAGCACTCCCTCGATCGCGGCAGCGTCCGCACCGCTGCCCGCGGCGATTCCGCTCGTCGTGACGCCGACACCGCCTTCCTCCGCGCAAGCGGCCACACCGCCAAAAGCGACGCAACCGACCTCACAAGCCCTGAGTGAGGCCGGTGCCATCGGCGATGTGGCCGCCGGGCGCAAGCCGCGCATCGTCGCCACGGCAGAGGCCCCGCGCGCGCCGCCATCTGATGCCCAAGCTTCTAACGCACCGCCACCAACCACCGCCGCGCCAAACATCGCGCCACCGCATGAGAACGCGCAAAGCCCGAGCCATATCGGCGAGAACGCACCCAACCCGCCAATTAGTGCTTCAGCCACACCGCAAGGCCAAGCCAGAACCGCGTCCGGATCACCCGCCGGGGCCACGGCGCATGCGCCAGACGCCGCCGGAGCGGCGCCCGCATCGGCCAGCCCGGCGGCGAGCACCCAGACGGCAACGGCGCATGGGGCGACGAAAATCGCCACCGCGACATCATCAGCCGGCGCGGCGCCATCGGGAGCGAATGGCGCAGCCGGCGGGGCGAGCGCGCTCCTTCTCGCGCAGGCAACCGCTCTCGGCGCCTCGGCGGGCACTGCCGCGGCGAGGCCCGCCACTGCAAGCGCCGAGATCACCAGCCAGATCACGAGCCAGATCACGAGCCAGATCACGAGCCAAGCCCCGGCCGCCCTTGCTGCCTTCGCCCAAGATACGAATGGCGCGGCACAGCTGACGGTGCAGCTCCATCCCGAAAGCCTCGGCCGCGTGCAGATTGCCTTGGTCCAGCCGAAAACCGGGCCGGCGCAAGTGCAAATTCTTGCCGAGCGCCCGGCAACACTTGCCGCCCTGGTGCAAGACCAGGGGCAGCTGCATGCCGCCCTCGATCGCGCCGGCGTCGCAACCGCCGGCCGCGTGCTGAGCTTTCATCTCGCCCCGACATCGGCGAGCAGCGCACATCGCGCGAGCGCCGCGACCGCGGGCGTCGGCCAAGCCACCGCCAGCATTCAAGCCAACAGCGCAGGCAATGGTGCCGACGGCAATTCTGGTGGCAAAGCGCCGCCATCCTGGGCCGATTTCTCCCATGCCGGTGCCGAGAGCAATGCCGCCGCCAACGCCCAAGCCAATATCCAAGCCAATACCCAAGCCAATGCCGCCAGTGGCTCTGGCGCGCTTCTTGCGGGGGCTGGCTTCGGCGCGGCGGGTCACGGTGGCGGAGGTCAGCCCACCGGCCAGCGCGCGCCCCGCGCCATGGCTGGCCCAGGGGGAACAAACCCTGGAGGAACAAATCCTGGGGGAACAAACCCTGGCGCCAGCGTGATCGCGCCCGCCGCATCGTCCTCGCTCAAGACCAGCCTCGATATCACCGCCTGACCCGCCCCCCGATCGCCACCTCGCCGATAGGAGTTGTCACCCCGATGAGCGCCAGCGTCTCCTCCCCGCAAAATAGCAACAGCGCCGCCGCCGCTGCCGCCGCCGCGCAAGCGGTCGCCGCTAACGCCACCGCCTCCAGTGCCAGCGCCACCAATTCGAGCACCAGCGGGGGAAGCAACTCGCTCGCTTCCCTCTCAAGTAATTTCAATGACTTTCTTAATTTGCTGATGACCCAGCTGCAAAACCAGAATCCAACCAGCCCGATGAATACCGATCAGTTCACCAGCGAGCTGGTGCAGTTCACCGGGGTTGAGCAGCAGATCAACACCAACGGCAGCCTGACCAAGCTGATCCAGCTCACCCAGGGCGACGAGATGCTGCAGGCGTCCTCGATCGTCGGCAAAACCGTCGACGTCAACACCAACCAGTTGCCGCTGCAAAATGGCAGCGCAACCCTCACCTTCACCACCACCGCCGCCGAGCCGGTGTCGATCGCGATCTATAATTCCAGTGGCCAGGAGGTGAATAATTACTCGGTCCAGGCAACCCAAGGGGCGAATACCTGGACCTGGAACGGCCAGTCGAGTAGCGGCACGACGGAGCCCAACGGCGCTTATACGGTTGCGATCTATGGCGGCGCGAACGGCGCGACACCGACCGCGGTGCCGTTCACCGTCCAGGGCACCGTCACCGGCGTCTCCTCGCAAACCGCCGGCACCGTCGATCTGCAGATGGGCGGGGCCTCGACCAGCATGGGCAATGTCCAGCAGGTGGTGAACTGACCGCCGGCGAGCGGGGTCAGCCGGCCGGCGTGATCGGCACGAGGGTGATGCGTTTGCCCGCGGTGCCGAGCGCAACGCGCCCAGCTTTGAGCGCCAGCGCCGCCTCGCCGAACACCTCGCGGCGCCAGCCATGGAGGGCTGGGATGTCGGGCGCCTCCTCGGCGGCGAGGCGCTCGATATCTTCGCTGGAAGCAAGGAGCCGGGGGGCGACGTTGTGCTCCTCGCTGCGCGCCGCAAGCAGCACTTTCAAGAGCGCGACCAAGCCCGGGGACGGACGCGGCCCTTCGCGCACGCGCGGCGGCTCAGGCAGGGCGGACAAGGGAAGCGCCCGGGTCGCGGCGATGACCTCGAGCAGGCTCTGGCCGGTTTTCCCCTCCGCGAAACCCTTCGAGATGCCGCGCGCGCGGGCCAGCGCCTCCGCCGTTTCGGGGGCGGACGCGGCGATTTCCATCAGCGTCTCGTCTTTCAAAAGGCGCGGGCGCGGGATGTTGATGCGCTGCGCCTCACGCTCACGCCAGGCGGCGAGTGCGCGCAGCATGGCCAGAAAATGGCGATTGCTACTCCGCGAGCGTAGCCGCTCCCAGGCGGTTTCCGGATCGACGCGGTAGGTCGCGGGATCGGTGAGTGCGGCCATTTCCTCAGCGACCCAGGATTCACGCCCCTCACGAGCAAGCCGCGCCGCAAGGCGCTCATAGACGGTGCGCAAATGGGTGACGTCGGCGGCGGCATAGGTAATCTGCGCCGGCGATAGCGGCCGCACCGACCAGTCGCTGAAGCGGTGTGACTTATCGATCTGGCCATCGCCGAGGGCCGCGACCAGCGCCTCATAACCGACCTGGTCGCCGAATCCGGCAACCATGGCGGCGATTTGCGTATCGAACAACGGGGTCGGCACGGCGCCGAATTTGAGCACGAAAATCTCGATATCCTGGCGCCCGGCATGCACCACCTTCAACACCGCGGGATCGGCGAGGAGCGCGCCGAGCGGCGCGAGATCGATCCCCTCGGCCTCGGCATCGATGATCGCGACCTCTTGGGCGCCGGCGACCTGAACGATACAGAGTTCCGGCCAATAGGTGCGCTCACGCATGAACTCGGTATCGACCGTCACGTAGCGCTCGGCGTGCAAGCGCGCGCAGAATTCGGCGAGTGCCGCGGTGGTGGTGATCAGCGCCGGGGCGGGGAAACTCGTGCGGGGGGAGCGGGACATGCACCTGCTTCTACAGAAGGCACGCGCCTTCGGGAAGCAGTCTTGACAGGGCGCGGGCGCTGCGTTGTTTGCCGCGGGGGGCGGTTTTCGCCGCGACCCTGTCCCGGCGCGCCTTCCGGGAGCCACCCGACCTTTGCCCGAGGACCAACCGATGCACGCCTACCGCACCCATCACTGCGCCGAACTCAGCACGAGCCATATCGGCGAGGTCGCACGGCTCTCCGGCTGGGTGCATGCCAAGCGCGACCATGGCGGCCTCTTATTCCTCGATCTCCGTGACCATTTCGGCCTGACGCAATGCGTCATCGCGCAAGATAGCCCGGTCTTCGCCGAGGCCGAGCGGCTGCGGGTCGAGAGCGTGATCACCGTCACCGGCGAGGTGGTGGCGCGCGCGCCGGGCACGGTCAACCCGAAGCTCGCGACCGGCGCGATCGAGCTTCGGGTCGAGGCGCTCGAGGTGCAATCGGCCGCCGATGTGCTGCCGATCCAGGTCGCCGGGGATGGGCAATATCCGGATGACCTCCGCCTCAAATATCGGTTCCTCGATCTGCGGCGCGAGCGCGTCCATCGCAACATCTTGCTCAGGAGCCAGGTCATCACCTCGATCCGCCGGCGGATGATCGAACGCGGCTTCACCGAGTTCCAGACCCCGATCCTCACCGCCTCATCGCCCGAGGGCGCGCGCGACTTTTTGGTGCCGGCGCGGCTGCATCCCGGCAAATTCTACGCGCTGCCGCAGGCGCCGCAGCAATTCAAGCAGCTCTGCATGGTTGCCGGCTTCGATCGCTATTTTCAGATCGCGCCCTGTTTCCGCGATGAAGCCTCGCGCGCCGACCGCTCTCCGGGCGAGTTCTATCAGCTCGATTTCGAGATGAGCTTTGTCACGCAAGAGGACGTGTTCGCCGCGATCGAGCCGGTGATCGCTGGCGTCTTCGAAGAGTTCGCCGCCGGCCGCGCAGTTACGCCGGCGCCGTTTCCGCGCATCCCCTATGACGAGGCGCTGCTCGCGTTTGGCTCCGATAAGCCCGATTTGCGCAATCCGCTGCGGATCCAGGACGTCACGGCCGCGTTTGCCGGCTCCGGGTTCGGCTTGTTTGCCAAGATCGCGGCGCAAGGCGGCATCGTGCGCGCCATTACCGCGCCGGGGGCGGCGGCGCGGCCGCGCTCGTTCTACGATAAATTGAACGAGTGGGCGCGCGCCGAGGGCGCCGGCGGGCTCGGCTATCTCGTGTTCGAGGCCGATGGCGCCAAGGGGCCGATCGCACGCAATCTCGAGCCCGAGCGCGCCGAGGCAATCCGCCTCGCCTGCGGCGCGGGCGCCGGGGATGCGGTATTTTTTGCCGCAGGCAGCCGGGCGGAGACGGAAAAATTCGCCGGCCAAGTGCGCACGCGCCTCGGCGGCGAACTCGATCTCTGCGAGAAAAGCGCCTTTCGCTTCTGCTGGATCACCGATTTCCCGATGTATGAGCGCAATGAAGAGACCGGCGAGATCGATTTCAGCCACAACCCGTTCAGCATGCCGCAAGGCGGGCTTGCCGCGCTGGAGAACGCGGATCCGCTGACGATCAAGGCCTATCAATACGATATCGTCTGCAACGGCATCGAGCTGTCGTCGGGCGCGATCCGCAACCATCGCGCCGATATCATGCTCAAGGCCTTCGCGATCGCGGGCTACGGCGCGGATGTGGTGGAGGCGCGGTTCGGCGGCATGCTCAACGCCTTCCGCTATGGCGCGCCGCCGCATGGCGGGGCGGCGCCGGGGATCGACCGCATCGTCATGCTGCTCGCCGACGAGCCCAATATCCGCGAGGTCATCCTGTTCCCGCTCAACCAGCAGGGCGAGGATCTGATGATGGGCGCGCCGGCCGAAGTGGCGCCGGCGCGGCTGCGCGAATTGTCGCTCCGGCTCGATCTGCCGCCGCAAAAACCCGCGACGTGAGAAATTCCCGCCCTTCGGTGGCTGGCGAACGGGCTGCGAGACCCCTAATGTCAAGCAATCGTCGTTGGAGTGCCACGCGAATGAAATCTTGGCTCTTGGCCGGCTTGGCCGTTTTTTGTCTGACCGTGCCACCGCGGGCCGGCTTTAGCGAGCCGCCTGGGGTGCTATTGCCCGTCGCCGACAGCCCAGGTCTCCATGCGAGCGACCCGACCGCGGCCAAGATCGCCTCGGGCCTTGCCGCCCACCGGGCATTTTACAAGCTTTCCCTCGATGACACGCATGCCGGCGATGTCGTCGCGGCGAGCGGCACGATGAGCTACGAGGTGATGGATGCCTGCGATGGCTGGGCGGTGCAGCAGCGTCTTGACATGATCGTCACCAATCGCGACAGCCAGGATGTGCGCATGGTCTCCGATTATGCCACATGGGAGTCGAAAGACGGTCTCAAGATGCGTTTTCGGATGCGCCAGACGACCGACACCGCCACCACCGAGGTGACCTCGGGTGAGGCGTCCGTCGATCGCCCTGGTGGCAGCGGTGAGGTTCGCTATGCCTTGCCCAAGCCCAATGTACAAAAACTTCCGATGGGCACGCTGTTCCCGATGTGGCACACGGCGACCATCATCGCCGCGGCTGAGCAGGGCAAGAAGGTGCTTAGCCTGCCGCTTTTTGACGGCACGGGCGATACTGGGGCGCAGGATACCTCGGTGGTGATCACCTCCTGGCACACCAAGCCGGCGCCATTTCGCATCGCGGCGCTCGCGGCCTTGCCGGGTGGGTATGTGCATGTCGCGTTTTTCGACCGCACACCCGACGCCTCCGAGCCGGATTACGAAGTCAGCATGCATTATTGGGAGAATGGCGTCGCCGATGATCTGCGCATGGATTTTGGCGACTTCGTGATGCGTGGCAAGCTCGATGAATTCAAGCTCGCGGCACCGCATCATTGCTGAGGCCCCGCGTGGGACTTGCCGAGTTTTCCGGGCCGTGATTAGCTAGGCTTTCTCGAAAAACAAGGGAGGTCTAGGATGATCAAGGTCAGTGTTCTTTATCCGCATGGCGAAAACAAGCGTTTCGACATGACTTATTACGCGAGCAAGCATATTCCGATGGTGCGGGACAAGCTTGGCGCGGCGCTCAAGAAAACCGAAATCGACGAAGGTATGGCGGGCGGCGCGCCGGGCGCACCTCCCCCTTTTGTCGGTGCAGCGCACCTCTATTTCGACAGCGTGGAATCCTTCCAAGCGGCCTTTCACCCGCACGCGAAGGAAATCATGGCTGATGTCCCGAACTACACCGACATCACGCCGATGATGCAGATCAGCGCCCTGAGGTCGTAGCGCTGCGGTCGCAAGATCCGCGAGCGACAGATCGGCGTTAAAAACACCCACGTAACGTTTTCGGGCGACCGACGGATAAAGTTTTTGGTTCTTTTTTTAAAAAGAACCATTTCCTTGGCTTTTTCAAGGCGCCGATTTCGCCCAATTCGGCATCAGCGTGTTTGATGGCAGCGAGGGGTCGAGCAATTTCCGCCCCGTTTCGGCGCCGGCGACGGCCGGCGTCGTTTTCGGATCGAGAAGGCCGATCTGCACCAAGACCGAGGCCTGATCCCAATAGATGTGCTCGTTATAGAGCCGATCGCCGCGAAAATTGACGATCGCGATCAGCGGCACTTCAACATATTTCCCGGTTGGCGCGATGCCAGGGAGCATCCAGTCGATCTCGCGGTCGTGGGTGAAGCAGAACAGCATCTCGTCGACCACGCGATCGACGCCGATGGTGCGTGAGATCGGCACCAGCCTGGTGTCGTCGGGATTGCTGAAAACGAAATGATTTTTATAAAACCGATGGAGATCGCGATGGCCGTAGCCGCCGGTCATGGTCGGGATATGGTTGACATAGGGCTCGGCGACCATGGTCGACATGGTTGCATCGACGTCGCGGGTCGCGAACTCATACTCGCAATGCTTGTCCCATAGCGCCGAGAGATCATAACGCGGGCCCATCACGCGGCGGAGCAAGGCGAGCGTGCGCGTGTGCGCCATCAGGGCGGAGGGTTTGTGGAAATGCGCGCCGGGGCGGTTGAACGCGTGATCAGCGTCGGGATAGAGAAAAATCTCGATCTCGGGCCGAGAGGCGAAATGGGTGCGGATCGTCTCGATCACGGCGGGCGGGGTGAAGCGGTCGTGGCCGGCGAAGTGGAGCACCATCGGGCAGGTTATTTTCGCTGACTCGGACAGAGATTTTTCGATCCCGACGCCATAATAGGAAACCGCGGCGTCAACCCCCGCCTTTGCCGCGGCGAGATAGGCGAGCTTGCCGCCGAGGCAAAAACCGAGGGCCGCGACCTGCGGCTTGCCGCCCACGCCGCGCGCCTCGGGCAGCGTGCGCGCAAGGCGGACAGTCGCCTCGATATCGGCAACCGCGCGCGCGATATCGAATTTCTCGTAATAGGCGAAGGCTTGGCTCAGTCCCGCCTCGTCGTATCCAAGCTCGATGCCCGGCGCGAACTGGCGGAAGAGGTCGGGCGCGAGCACGACATAGCCTTCCTCGGCGTAGAAATCGGCGACCTCACGCATATGGGCGTTGACGCCGAAAATTTCCTGGAGCAGCACGACCACCGGCCCCGACCCCGCACGCGGCACGGCGCGATAGGCTTGAAACGCCGCGCCGTCGCTGCCGGTTACCGAGATATAATCTCCCATCTTCCCCTCCCGCCAAACGATTGATCTCGCCACTCTGGCACAGCGGCGGGAGCGCGCAAAGGGTGAAAGCGGGGCTCTCTCAGGCGTGCGCGAGGCGCTTTCGCGCAAGCAGCACAGCGACCGCGGCGGAGGCGATGCGGGTGCGCGCGCTATCGGCGCGGCTCGTCAGAATGATCGGCACGCGGGCTCCGAGCACGACCCCGGCGGCGTCGGCCCCGGCGAGGAAGGTGAGCTGTTTTGCGAGCATATTTCCCGCTTCGAGATCGGGCACGACGAGAATGTCGGCGCGCCCGGCAACCTCGGAGACGATATGCTTCTCCTTGGCCGCGAGCACGCTCACCGCGTTGTCGAAGGCGAGCGGCCCATCGACGAGCGCGCCGGTGATCTGCCCACGATCGGCCATTTTACACAGCGCGGCGGCATCCAGTGTCGAGCGCATCTTCGGATTGATAGTCTCCACCGCCGAGAGAATGGCAACGCGCGGTGTCGCGATCTCCATCCCCTGCGCGAGATCGATCGCGTTTTGCACGATATCACGCTTTTCCTCGAGCGTGGGCGCGATGTTGATCGCCGCATCGGTGATCAGGAGCGGGCGGTCGTGGCCGGGGACATCCATCATATAGACATGGCTGATCCGCCGCGCGCCTTGTAGCCCGGTCGCAGGATCGACGACCGCGTGCATCAACTCATCGGTATGCAGCGCGCCCTTCATCAGAAGATCGGCCTTCGCCTCGCGGATCATGGCACAGGCGGCTTGCGCGGCCTCACGCGCGCCGATCGCGGGAATGAGCGTCATCCCCGTGATATCAACGCCTGCTTCGGCCGCGGCGGCGCGGATTTTGTCTTGCGGTCCAATCAAGAGCGGCACGATCAGCCCCGCCGCTTGCGCTTCCTGCGCCGCCTCGAGCGAGAGCGCGTCGGTCGGATAGACGATCGCCGTCCGCAACGGCGTGCCGGCTTGCGCTTTGCTCACGAGATCATGAAATCGGCTATGGCGGCTTAAGCGAATTTCGGGAAGTTCCATCCGCGGGACGCTGATTTTCTCGAGCGGGGCCTTGACCTCGGCGGTTCCGGTCAGAATTTCCTCGCCATTCTGGTTGGTGCATCGGCAATCGAGCTTGACGCGGTCATGTCCGGCTTTTTCGCGTACGGTGACGGTCGCCGTGATCGCGTCACCGATGCCGACGGGGCGCAAAAAACGCATATCCTGGCTTAGGTAAATCGTTCCCGGCCCGGGCAATTTGTTGCCGAGCACCGCCGAAATCAACCCGCCGCTCCACATACCATGCGCGATCACCCGATGAAAAAGATCATGGGCGGCGAAGTTGGGATCGAGATGGGCGGGATTGACATCTCCTGAGACGGCGGCGAAGAGCGCGATGTCGTCGGCGCTGAGCACGCGGGTGATGCTCGCGCTGTCGCCGATCGCAATTTCACCGAACGTGCGATTTTCGATCATTTCTTGCGTCTGGGCAGCGGTTTTGGCGTCCATCGTCAGCGTCCCTCACGGTTCCAGAATATAGCGGCCGGGCGCGTCATCGAGGCAAGGATAGCCGGCTTTCGGCGCGCCAAGCGCAGGCGGTTTGGCCGGCGGGCTCGAATGTTCGCCAAGCCAGCGCGCCCAAGCCGGCCACCACGACCCCTCCTCCGGCGCGACGGCGGCAAACCACTCCTCCGGCCCGAGATACGCCTCCCCCGGCGGGCGTTGGTGCACGCGGAAATGACGATGAGGATGGCCGGGTTCGCTCACGATCCCCGCATTATGGCCGCCCGAGGTGAGGATGAAGGTGATATCGCCCTCGTTCAAGAGGTGGATTTTATAGACCGACCGCCAGGGTGCGACATGATCGCTCTCGGTGCCGACAACGAAAAACGGCACATGGATATCCTCGACCGCGACCGGATGGCCGCCGGCGATCAGCCTGCCCTCGGCAAGATCGTTGTTGAGAAAAAGCCAACGCAGATATTCGCTGTGCATGCGATAGGGCATGCGGGTGGTATCGGCGTTCCAGACCATGAGATCGTTCGGATGTTCACGCTCGCCGAGCATATATTCGCGCACCATGCGCGACCAGATGAGGTCGCGTGAGCGCAGAACCTGGAACGTTCCCGCCATTTGGCGGTTGTCGAGAAATCCCTGCTGCCACATCAAATCTTCGAGAAACGCGAGCTGGCGTTCAGTGATGAAAAGCTGCAACTCGCCGGCCTCGGTAAAATCGGTCTGCGCGGCAAGCAGGGTGACGCTCGCCAGACGCTGGTCGCCATCGCGCCCCATCGCCGCGGCCGCGATCGCAAGCAGGGTGCCGCCGAGACAATAGCCGCACGCATGGATCGGATGCGCGCCCGCGATCGCGGTGACTGCCGCGATCGCATCCATGACGCCGAGCCGGCGATAATCATCGAGCCCGACATCGCGCGATTCTTCCCCTGGGTTGTGCCAGGAGATACAAAAGACGGTAAATCCCTGGCCGACCAGATAGCGCACCAAGGAATTATGTGCCGAGAGGTCGAGGATGTAATATTTCATGATCCAGGCTGGCACGATAAGAACCGGCTCGGGCCGCGTGGTTGCCGTCGCCGGGCTGTATTGGATCAATTCCATCAACGCGTTGCGCAGCACCACCTTGCCCGGGGCGGCGGCGATGTCGTGCCCGACGGCGAGCGGCGAGCGCGCCCGCCCGCCCGCGCCGGCAGCGATGTCTTCAAGAAAATTCTGCAAGCCGCTGAGAAAATTGCGCCCGCCAGAATTCGCCGTCGCGGCGATGACCTCCGGATTGAGCGCGGCAAAATTGGAGGGCGACCAGACATCGAGGGCTTGGCGGACGAGAAACGAAACCATGCGCTGGCTTGGCACTTCCATCCCGCGCAAGGGGCGGGTCGCCTCGTCCCAAAACGCCTCGGTGCGCAAAAATCCCTGCTGCAGAAGATAAAATGGCAGATCTTGCCAGCGCGGATCACCGAAACGATGATCGGTCGCGCTCGGCATCAGGCTAGAGCGCTCGATCCCCAAGAGATCGCGCCAGAACGCTTCCACCGAATCGCGCGCGCTTTGCGCAAGTTCCAGCCGCCGATGCGGATGGCTCGCGAGCGTCGTCGCCCAATCGAGGAAGGCGAAGCCGATCTCGGTCGGCGAAAACCCACCCGTCAGACGCGCGACCCCTGCGGAAAGCAGCCGGTCGGCGGCACTCGTATCATCTTCGGGTGCCGGCGGTGGCAGCAAACGGGGGGGATACGGCCTCGCGAACTGATCCATGACGCCTCGTCTTTCTCACCTGATGGGATTGCCCTGGACAAAGGGCGACAGGCCGCACGGCAGACTAGCCCGTCCACCTCTCATTTCAACACGGATCTGCGCCATGCGCCTTGATGAAGATCAACACCGCCAACACAAGGGCGCGAGCCGCCACGCGCCGCCCTCTGGCGTTCACATCTCGCCTTTTCTATGGTGCTCCGCGCACCGTCGAGGGTTATTCTTATGCTTGCGAGATTTCGCGACCATCTCAATTCCTGGTTTGTTCGGGCTTTGTTCCTGCTTCTCGTGATCGCTTTCGCGGTCTGGGGGGTGGGCGATGTCGTGCGCCTCATCGGCGGCGATGCCGCGGTCGCCACCGTCGCCGGGCAGAAGCTCGACGCCCCGACGGTTGCCAACGCCTTCCAGGGCCAGTTGCAGGCCGCCGAGCGGCAAATGGGCGGCGAGGCTGCGCCAACGCCGGAGATGCGCCGCGAAGTGGCCTTCCGCACGATTGAAATCCTCATCACCCAGGCGGCGATGAATGCCGAGGCACGCGCTCTCGGCATCGTCGTCCCCGATGCCGCGCTGCGCCAGGCGGTGTTCGCGATTCCCGCCTTCCAGGGCCCGGCGGGGAGTTTCGACCGCCGCCAGTTCGAGATGGTGCTGCAGAAAAATGGCCTCGATGAAGCCCGCTTTCTCGACATGATGCGCGGCGACATGCGCGAGCAGGAAATCCTCGGCGCGCTCCGCGCCGGCGTTGCGCCACCTGAGCAGTTACTACGGCAGGTTCTCATTTATCAGGACCAAACGCGCATCGCCGATGCCGTCGAACTCCCGTTCAACGCAGCCTCGCCACCGCCAGCCCCGAGCGAAGCGCAACTTCTCCGCTACTATGAAAATCACCCAGCCGATTTCAGCACGCCGGAATATCGCCGCATCAAGGCGGTGGTGCTCTCGGCCGAGACCATTGCCAAGACGATCTCCGTCCCCGAGTCTGAGATTCGCGAGGTTTACGACCAGCGCAAGGCGGAGTTCGCGAAACCCGAGACCCGCGCGATCGAGGTCGTCGTCGCCCGCACCGAGGCCGCGGCCAGCAAACTCGCGCTCGCCTGGCGCGCCGGCGCCGATTGGACGGAGATGGCCAAGGCCGCCGACCAGGCCGGCGAATCGACGCTCAGCCTCGACACCGCAACCCCCTCGCAAATCCCCGTGCCAGAACTCGCGAAAGCCATTTTCGAGGCCACCCCCGGCGTCATCACCGGGCCGATCAAAACCGATCTCGCCTGGTATGTCGCCCGCGTGACCAAAATCAACCCGCCGAGCAAACAGGATTTCGCCGAAGTCAAAGACCGTCTGGCCGCCGAAATCGCCCAGCAAAAAGCCAACGAAGAATTGGACAAGCGCGCGACCAAGCTCGAAGACGCGATCGCCGGCAGCGGCGGGCTCGATGAAATTCCCGCCGATCTCGGCGTTGTCGGCGTCGCCGGCTCGCTCGATGCACAAGGGATCACGCCAGATGGCAAGCCAGCGCCGCTCCCCGGCCCAGAGGCGCTGAACAAAGCGCTGCTCACCGCGGCCTTCCAAATGAAAAAAGGTGAGCCCCCGCATGTCGCCGAAGCCGGGGGCGAGACCGCAAGCGCGCCCGGCCAGCCGCCAACACCGCGCGCCTATTACGCGCTGAGCGTCGAGGATGTGATCCCGCCCGCCCTCAAGCCTTTCAGCGCGGTCAAGCCCGATGTCACCCGCGCCTGGATCGAGGCCGCCCAGCGTCGCGCCCAGGAAATCACCGCGGCCGGGCTTTTGAGCGCCGTCGACGCTGGCGAGAGCCTCGCCGACGCCGCGCTCAAGGCCGGGGTGCGCATCCGCCGCCTACCCCCGGTCAAGCGTTTCGCCGGCGCCGAAGGCGTGCCGGCATCGCTGCTCGCGCCGCTTTTCGCGATGAAACAGGGCGAGCCGACGATGGTCGAAACCAATGACAGTTTCATCGTCGCCGCGCTCGCCGAGATCCATGACCCCGACCCCAAGAGCGATAGCGCCGAATATGAGAAAATCCGCGCCTCGATGCAAAAGCGCCTCGGCGACGATATCGAGCAGATTTTCGTCACCACCGTGCGCAGCGACGCGCACCCGCACATCAATCAAGCGCTCTTGAACCAGATCGCCGCCCCCTAAGCTCCCAATCCGCTCCGCGAGAGGACTTCGCGATGGACGCCGTCCCGTCTGACAATTTCGCCGCTTTTGCCAATACCTATGCGAGCGGGCGGGGGGCTCTGGTCTCCTGGCGTGGGGTTGCCGATCTGGAGACCCCGGTCGCTGCCTTTCTCAAGCTCGCCCATGGCAAGGCGAATTCCTTTCTCCTCGAAAGCATCGAAGGTGGGGCCGCGCGCGGGCGCTATTCGATCATCGGTCTCGATCCCGATCTGGTGTGGCGCTGCCGCGGCGGGCGGGCCGAACTCAACCGCGATGCGCTCGCAGCACCACACGCCTTCGTCCCCGACCCGCGCCCACCGCTCGAGAGTCTGCGCGCCGTGATCGCCGAAACCCGGCTCGACGTGCCAGAAACTTTGCCGCCGATGGCCGGCGGTCTCGTCGGCTATCTCGGCTATGACATGGTGCGGCTGATGGAAAAGCTGCCGACCGAGAAGCCAGACCCGCTCAGCCTCCCCGACTCGATCCTGGTGCGCCCGACCTTGTTCGCCATTTTCGATAATGTGAAAGACGAGCTGACGCTGATCACCCCGGTCTATCCGCGCCCCGGCATCAATGCCGAAGCCGCGTTCGCCGCCGCGCAAACCCGCCTCAAAGCCGCGCAAGCGGCGCTCAGCCAGCCGTTACCGCTGCCGCCGCCGCCCGTCTCCCTGCCGCCGATGGGCGATCCCGGCTCCAACTTCACCAAGGAAGAATTCATCGCCGCCGTCGCACGGGCAAAGGAATATATCTTCGCCGGCGATGCCTTCCAAATCGTCCCGAGCCAACGTTTCTCGGCACCATTCGCGCTGCCGCCCTTCGCCCTCTATCGCGCGCTGCGGCGCATCAACCCGGCGCCTTTCTTGTTTTTTCTCGATTTCGGCGGATTTTCCGTGGTCGGTAGCAGCCCCGAAATCCTGGTCCGCCTCCGCGACGGCATCGTGACCATCCGCCCCCTCGCCGGTACCCGCCGGCGCGGCGCAACCCATGAGGAAGACCAGGCACTGGAAGCGGAACTGCTCGCCGACCCGAAAGAGCGCGCCGAGCATCTGATGCTTCTCGACCTCGGCCGCAATGATGTCGGCCGGGTCGCCGAAATCGGTTCGGTGCGCGTGACCGAAAGCTTTTCCATCGAGCGCTTCAGCCATGTCATGCACATCATGTCGGATGTGCAGGGAAAGCTCCGCGCGGGGCTGGACGCCGTCGATGCGCTGATCGGCGGCTTTCCCGCCGGCACGCTCACCGGGGCGCCAAAGGTGCGGGCGATGGAAATCATCGACGAGTTGGAACCCGTGCGGCGTGGCATCTATGCCGGCTGTATCGGTTATTTTGCCGCGAACGGCACTATGGATACATGTATCGGTCTTCGCACCGCGGTGGTGAAGGACGGCGTGATGCACGTCCAGGCCGGCTGCGGCGTCGTCGCCGATTCCAACCCCGAGGCGGAATATGAAGAGACGCGCCAGAAAGCCCGCGCCCTTTTCCGCGCCGCCGAGGAGGCCGTGCGCTTCGCCGCCGATCGCGGGCCGTAGGGGGAAGGGGAAGGGGTTTGTTCTTTTTTGAAAAAAGCACCAAAAAACTTTTCTCGAGCGCGCACAGCCGGCGGGACATCCGCCTCATTTCATCAGGGAGCAACGCCTATGACAGCAAAGAGCGCCGGCGAAACAGAACGCCTGCCGCCGATCGATCCCGCGGACTGGACGCCCGAGCAGAAAAAAATTGCCGAGGAAATCATCGCCGGGCCACGCGGCGGCATGCCCGGCCCATTCAACGCCTGGCTCAGAAGCCCTGATCTCGCCTCAAGATTCCAAAAGGTGGGGGAGTATGCGCGGTTTCATACCTCAATCCCGCCGGCGCTCAATGAACTCGCGATCCTGCTCGTCGCGCGCGATTGGTCGGCGGCGTTCGAATGGTATGCGCATTATCAGCTGGCGATGAAGGCCGGCCTCGCACCCGCCATCGCCGAGGCCATCGCCCATCGCCGCCGCCCCGCAGCCATGAGCGCGGACGAGGCCATGGTCTATGATTTCGTCCATGAATTGCTCACAACGCGCAACGTCTCGACGGCGAGTTTCGAAAAAATCCGCGCCCGCTTCGGCGAGCGCGGCATCGTCGATCTCATCGGCACCGCCGGCTACTACGTCGCCGTCTCGATGACGCTCAACGTCGCCGGCGTGCCGGTGCCGCCGGGCAGCAGCGTGCCGCGCTTGCCCGACTGACGCAGCCCCTTGCTCGGCGCCTTGAAACCGGCGGGCGCCTTGCTCGGCCCTTCACTCTGCGACGAGCGCGCCTGAACCCCCGAATTCCGCCGGGAAATCCGCAAATTTTGGCAGCCCATCATGGATGTGAAGCACGGTCTCGCTGTAATTCACGTGCAACCCGGGCTTATAGTCGAGCGTCGGGATCGTCGCCGAAAACACATCGACGAGGCCGAGCGGCGGATGATTGGTCATCAGATGGCCGCCACAAAGATCGCAATATTTCCGCTCGCTCATCGGCGTTTTGGCGAATGTCGCGATGTGGTCTGCGCCCTTTGTCACCTTTACCGCTTCCGGCTTCCACAGGCTGAACGCATTGACCGGTCCACCCGACCACGACCGGCAGGAGCGGCAATGGCAATAGCCCATGCCCTCCGGCTCGCCAGAGACCTCGATTTCGACCGCGCCACAAAAACACGCGCCATGATGTGTTGGCATATCGTCACGCCTCCCTTGTGTTCTCATACGATTTTGCCCGCGATCCTGCCCCCCGGCAAGCACTTCCGCCTCTCGGTTTGAGAAAGGCTTGCGCAAGAGGGGGGAAAAGGCGGAAGATCACGAAAACGCTTGGTGATTGGGGGGATGGATGTCGGACGTGTCGGTTTCCCGCTCTTGTGCGTTGATCGGCCCGTTCGGGGTCGGCAAGACAACCCTGGCCGAGGCTCTGCTCAGCCTCGCCGGCGCCCCGCCGCGACGCGCCAAGGGCGGGCGCGGGGTCGGGATGCAGGTTCTCGGCGCGACCTATCTCGGGGAAAACTGGACGTTGCTCGATTGTCCGGGCTCGATCGAATTCTTTCACGAGACCGAGGCAGCCCTCGCCGTCGCCGATTTCGCGGTTCTGGTCTCAGATCCCGATCCCGCCCGGGCGCTCGCGACCGCTCCCCATTTTCGCGCGCTTGCCGAAGCCGGCATCCCGTTTCTCGTCTTTATCAACCGCATCGATGGGTTTACCGGCCGCTTGCGCGACACCCTCGCCGCCCTCCAGGCCCAGAGCACGCGCCCGATGGTTCTGCGCGAAGTGCCCATCCGCGCCGGCGAGCGCATCACGGGCTATGTCGATGTCGCGAGCGAGCGCGCCTGGCACTACCGCCCGGGCGAGCCCTCGGAACTGATCACCATGCCGAGCGAAATCGCCCCGCGCAAGCACGAGGCCCGCACCAGCCTCCTCGAAACACTCGCCGATCACGACGACGTCTTTCTCGAAAAACTGCTCGAAGACGTAGTGCCGAGCTCGGCCGAGGTTTTCGAACAGCTGCGCCGCGACCAGGCGGCTGGCATCATCGCCGAGGTTCTCTTCGGCGCCGCCGAGCACCGCCAGGGAATACGCCGCTTGTGGAAAGCGCTCCGCCACGATGCGCCATCCCCCGCCGAGACCGCGCGCCGGCATGGCATCGAGCCGGAGGGCGAGGCTCTCGCCCAAATCTTCAAAACCATCCACGCCGGACACGCGGGCAAACTCTCGCTCGCGCGCCTCTTCCGCGGCGAAATCCGCGACGGCATGACCCTCTCCGGCATGCGCCTCGGCGGTATCCAACGCGCCATCGGCGATGAGATGCAGAAAGTAACCGAGGCCGGGCCAGGCGCGCTGGTCGCCCTTGGCCGTTTGGAAAGTGCTTTGACCGGCGCGGTGCTGAGCGCCGATGGCGCCACCGCCCTCCCCTGGCCTATGCCGCCGCCGCCGGTGCATGCCCTCGCCATCGCGACCGAAGACCGCAAGGACGATGTCAAACTCTCCAGCGCCCTGCAAAAAATCGCCGAGGAGGATCCGACGCTCACCGTCGAGCATAATCTCGAAACCGGGGAAACCGTGCTCCACGGCCAGGGTGAAATCCATCTCAACGCCGTCCTCGATCGGCTGGCCAAAGCCTATAATCTCCGCCTTGCCACGCATCGGCCGCAAGTCGCCTTCAAAGAAACCATCCGCCGCGAAGCCCGCCGCCATGCCCGCTTCAAGCGCCAAACCGGCGGCCATGGCCAATTCGCCGATGTGACTTTGGAAATTGCCCCGCGCGGCCGGGGCGAGGGATTCCTCTTCATCGATAAAATCGTCGGCGGCGCCATCCCGCGCCAATTCATCCCCGCCGTCGCCGAAGCCGCGGAGGCGACACTGCAAAAAGGCATCTTCGGCTATCCCGTCGTCGATACTGCGGTGACCTTGGTCGATGGCGGGTTCCACACCGTCGATAGTTCCGACATGGCCTTCAAAACCGCAACCCGCATGGCAATACAAGAGGCGCTTCCTGAGGCCGATCCCGTCCTGCTTGAGCCGATCGACCATCTCGCGATCGCACTTCCCAACGATTTCACCTCGAGCGCTCAACGAATTTTATCATCGCGGCGTGGCCGGATTTTGGGTTACGCGGAAAAGCCCGGCTGGCCCGGCTGGGACGAGGTGGAAGCCCTCTTGCCACAAGCGGAACTGCACGGGCTGATCATCGAACTTCGCTCACAAACGCAAGGGCTCGGCACCTATCGCCGCCATTTCGACCATCTCGCCGAAGCACCCGCGGGGCTTGCCGAAAAATTCGCCGCGAGCAGCGGACGGCGGGAAAATAAATAGCGGGAAGGGATATGTCTCACGAGCAAATCATGGCGAAAGGCCGGTCAGCAAATCTCGCGGAGAGCGTAGAGAGAGAAAAAGCCGGCCTTTAGCTGCCACTGAAATTCGGCTCCCGCCGCGCCGCCATCGCGGCCACGCCTTCGCGAAAATCCGCTGTCCGGCGCTGCCATTCCTGCTCGACGAGTTCGCGCTCGGTCGCCGCTTCGATCGTGTCGATGAGGCCGCGGCGCAGCGTCTCGCGCGTGGAGGCGACGGCAAGCGGCGCGGAAATCGCAATCTCCTCCGCGAGCGCAAGCGCCGCCGCGCGGAGTTCGGCCTGCGGCACGAGCAGATCCGCAAGCCCGATCGCGGCCGCCTCCTCGCCGGGAATGCGCCGGCCGGTATAGAACATCAGCGCCGCGCGCTGAGCGCCGACGAGCCGCGGCAGCGTCGCGGTGAGGCCGAAGCCGGGATGAAAGCCGAGCCGGGTGAAATTGGCGCAAAACCGTGCCTCGGGGCAGGCGATCCGAAAATCCGCGACCAAAGCGAGACCGAGCCCGCCGCCCACCGCCGCGCCTTGGATCGTCGCGATGATCGGCTTTCGCGTGCGAAACAGCCGAATCGCCTCTTTGTAGAGATGCTTGGCGCCGCCCTCCTCCGCGAGGCCGGTTGCCGGGCGGCCGGCGAAATCGGCGCCAGCGCAGAAATTTTTACCAGCGGCGGCGAGCACGATGACGCGGCAGGCGGGATCGGCGTCGAACGCCTCGAAGCTCGCGCCGATATCGGCGATCAGCGTGTTGTCGAAGAAATTATTGGGCGGGCGGCGGATTTCGACGATGCCGACCCGCCCCTCACGCCAAGCCCCGACATCGCCACGCACTACCTCGTTCATCGTGTTCTGCTTTCCTCGCTCAGGCGCTTGCCGCCAAGATAGGCGGCGCGCACATCCTCGTTATTCCATAACGCATCGGGTTTGCCGGCAACGACCAGCCGCCCGGTTTCCAGCACATAACCGCGATCGGCGATCGCGAGTGCGATGCGGGCATTTTGCTCGACGAGCAAAACCGTCGTTCCGCTCTCGCGAATACGGGCGATGATGCGAAACACCTGCTGCACGATCAGCGGCGCGAGACCGAGCGAGGGCTCATCGAGCAGCAGAAGTCGCGGCCGCGCCATCAGGCCTCGCGCCAGGGCCACCATCTGCTGCTGGCCGCCAGAGAGCATCCAGCCGAGCGTGTCGGCAAAGCGCTCGAGATCGGGAAACAACGCGAACATCTCCTCCGCGTCACGCGCGAGCGCCGCGCGTGCGCTGCGGCGGTTGGAGGCGCCGAGCAGGATATTTTCGCGCACCGTGAGGCCGGGAAAAACCCGCCTTCCCTCTGGCACGTGCGCGATGCCGAGCCGCACCACGCGCTCGGCGTGCAGTCCTGAAATCACTTGCCCCGCAAAGCGGATTTCGCCACCCGTCGGAGAGAGAAGCCCCGAGATACAGCGAAGCGTGGTCGATTTTCCGGCGCCATTGGCGCCGAGCAAGGTGACGATCTCGCCTTCCGCGACGGCGAGATCGAGCCCGGAAAGAGCGGCGACCGCACCGTATGCGGCGGTGAGACCAGAAAGCTCAAGCAGCGGCATCTTCAGCCACCTCCCCGAGATAGGCGGCGACGACATCAGGATGGCGCAGCACTTCCGAAGGTGTGCCATCGGCGATGCGGCGGCCGAAATTGAGCACGCTGATGCGATCGGACACTTGTTCGACGAGATCCATATCGTGTTCGATCAGGAGAATGGTCAAACCGTGGCCGCGCAAACGGCGCAGCAGCGCGACGAGATTTTGCTTCTCCGTGAGGTTGAGGCCGGCCGCCGGCTCATCGAGCAACAGCAGGCTCGGGTTGGCGGCGAGCGCACGCGCGATTTCGACGAGACGCTGATGGCCATAGGGAAGGCTCGCGACCTGATCATGCGCGCGCGCCGCCATCCCGACGAAATCGAGCGCCGCCATCGCGCGCTCGCGCCGCGCGGCGGCATCGAGCCCGCTCCCAGCCCGGAAGCTTCCGATCAATACATTCTCGAATGACGTCAGTGAGTGAAACAGCCGAATATTCTGAAATGTCCGGCCGATACCGGCAGCGGCGAGGAGATGCGGCGCAAGCCCCGTGACATCGCGCCCGCCAAGGCGGATGTTCCCCGAGGTCGGGCGATAGATGCCAGAGAGCAGATTCAGCGTCGTCGTCTTGCCCGAACCGTTGGGGCCGATCAGGGCATGAACGGAGCCGCCGATAATCACAAGGTCGACGGCATCAACCGCACGCAGGCCGCCGAAATGCTTGGAGAGATCGGAAACTTCCAAAATCGGCAGGCCCGCGCCGGTATCGGCGCCGAGCGCGAGTGGCGCGAACTCCCCGCGCGGCAAATCCGGCGCGCGGCGCACAAGACGCGCGAAATAGCCGAAGATCCCTTGTGGCATGAAGACCATGATCAGGATGACGGCAAGGCCATAAACCGCGAGGTAGAATTGCTTGAGGAAGCGCAGCCACTCGGGGAGAAGAATGAGAAGGGCTGTGCCGATCACCGCGCCGATCGCGGCGTCCACCCCGCCAAGCAGCGCCATGGTGAGCAAAACCACCGAATCATCGAACGCGAATTGATCGGGGCTGATATAACGAAACGCGCCAGCGAAGAGGCCGCCGCCGATCCCGCCGAGACAGGCGCTGGCGGCAAATGCGATGATCTTGATCCGGTAGGTATCGATCCCGGCGACACCGGCGGCGAGTTCGTTGTCGCGCACCGCCTGCATGGAAAGCCCGAGCCGGCTCGATTTCAGCCAAGCGACCAGCCCCGCGGTCACGAACAGGCAGAACAGGCAAAGCGCGAGATAATGCTGCGATTGATCGAGGGCGAGAAAGCCGAGATGCGGCCTTGGGATATTCGAAATGCCGTCCGGCCCGTGGCTGACCCCGATCCAGTTGGTCAAAACCAGGGTGAGGATTTCCTGAAAGCTGATCGTCACCATGGCGAGGTAATGGCCGCCGAGCTTCAGCGTCGAGCCGCCGAGCACGATCCCGAAGAGAAGCGCGACCACGGCGCCCAGCAGCAGGGCGGCGAAAAACGCCAGCCCAAGCGTCGTCGTGCCGATCGCGACGGCATAGGCGCCGATGCCGAAAAACGCCGCCTGCGCGATGTTGATCTGCCCGGTATAGCCGAGCACCACCGTCATGCCGAGCACCGCGATGGCATAGGTGCTCGCCTGCATCAGCAGATTCATCAGATAGCCGTTGATCGGCAAGAGAAGCGCGCAGCCCATCGCGATGACGAGAGCGATGAGCCAAAGCAGAATGTTGGTGACGCTCTTCATACCGTTCGCCTCACGCTTTCTGGGCGATTTTTTCGCCGAAAATCCCCTGCGGCCTAATCAGCAGGAAGGCGAACAGCAAGACAAACGCGAAGGCATCCTTATAGGGGACCGAGATATAGAAAGCCCCCAGCGTCTCGGCGACGCCGATCAAAAGCCCGCCGACGATCGCCCCCGGAACATCGCCGAAGCCGCCGATGATCGAGGCGGCAAACGCCTTGAGCGCGATCTGCGCGCCGAGCCCGACCGAGACGAACAGGATCGGCGCGACCAAAATGCCGGCGATGCCGCCGAGCACCGCCGAGTAGGTGAAGGTGAGCATGATCATGCCGGTGACGTTGATGCCGAGCAGGCTCGCCATCTCCTTGTCCTGCGACACCGCCTGCATCTTCTTGCCGATCATGGTGTGCTCGAAAAACACGTATTGCAGGAGGACGAGCGCCAGCGTGGTCGCGATGATGACGAGATATTGCGCGTCAAGAAACACCGCGCCGAAACTGATCCCGGGATAGTCGGTCATGCCGGGAAGCGTCGTCGGCTCCGGGCCATAGATCGCGAGCACGAGATTGGTGATCAGGATCGAGGCGCCGATCGTCGAGATCACCACCGGCAGGAACGAACGATGGCGGAGCGGATAATAAACGCCGAGATTGAAGATCGCGCCGAAGAGCGCCATCACCACCAGGCTGATGATGATCCCGAGCCAATAGGGCAGGCCGAGATCGACGGTGGTGATCACCATGCAATAGCCGCCGAGCATGGCGAACTGGCCTTGCGCGAAATTGACGACGTTGGTTGCGCGATAAATCAACACGAAGCCGAGCGCGACCAGCGCGTAGACGGCGCCGATGCCAAGGCCGGTAAACAGTAATTGCAGGATGATCGCCATGACGTTGTCCGCTGACGATATGCGTTACGGTGCCGGGAAATCGACGCGCTTGACGAAGACCAGCTTGCCGCTTTTGTTCTGAACAACGTTATAGCCGTGCAGTCCGTCGCCGTTGGCATCGAAATCATAAGTGCCCTCCGTGCCTTTGTAGCCGCGGATGGCGAGGATCGCGGTGCGGAAAGCGGCGGGGTCGGTCGATTTCGCGGTGGTCATGGCGAGTGCTGCGATTTTGATCGCGTCATAGGTCCAGGCCGAGAATTGATCGGCCGGCGCCTTGTGCAATTTCTGATAGGCCTCGGCATAGGCTTTCGCTTCGGGGCTGGAATCGGCGTTGAAATCGGCAACACCATAGGTGCCATAAAGCGCGGGTCCGGCGAGATGCAGCGCCGCGGTATCGGTGATCGAGGGCGAGCCGACCCAGGGGCTGCGAACCCCGAGCTGGCGCAATTGGCGCGCGAAAATCGCGAGATCCTGCTCGAAGGTGAAATAGCTCCCGATCACCTCCGCCCCCGATCCCTTGACCGCGAGCACGACCGGGGTGAAATCCGGCGTCTGATTGGCATAGCCCTGCGCCGTCACGACGCTCGCGCCAAGTGCCTGCAATTCGGCGGTGAGCAGCCGCGCGCCGCTCGAACCGAAGGCATCGGTCGAGGTCACCAGCGCCCATTTCTTGAGATTAAGCGTTTGCACCCCGAACGACGCGATCACCTTGGCGGAATAGGTGTCATTGGGCCGACAGCGGAACAGCCACGGGTCGCCGGCATGGGTGAGATTGGGATCGGTGCCGCCAAAAAAGACGGGCTTGGCAATGCGCCGCACGTCAGGGTCCATCGCGTGCACCTGCGTCGAACGGATGGAGCCGAGAAAGGCGACGATCGCGGAATCGTTGGCGAGCCGGTTGAAGGCGGAAACAACGCCGGGATTGGTGGTCTGATCATCCTCGATGACAAGTTTCAATGGCCGGCCGAGCACGCCGCCCGCGGCATTGACCTCGGCGACCGCCATCTCCGCGCCCCATTCGGCATAGCGCCCGGACTCCGCGGCGGCACCGGTAAGCGGCGTCACCATGCCGATTTCGATCGGCGCCGCATCGTCGGCCCAAGCCGGCGCGATGCCAGGCGAAGCAATGAGCAGGGCCGCGATGGCGCCGAGCCATGCGCGCTTTTTCAAGCCCGCCCGAGGGCCGCGCACACGGCCTCCTGCTCCGCCGATCGCCCGCTTATCCATCGCCGTTTTCCTCCCTGACTGGCCCCACCCCGCCCGCAGATCGGGCAAGCGGGCGTTGGCTGATTTGTTGCTGTTATCCTCCGCGCAGATAGTCGTGGCAAGCCGTAACCCCGCCCCCCTCACGAGCGATCGCTGCCACGTCGCCTCTTCCCTGGTGCCTCAGCAGCCGCGCCAGACCGGGGTGCGTTTTTGCAGGAAGGCATCGATCCCTTCTTCGGCATCGCGCGCCAGCATGTTCCGGGTCATGGTTTCGGCGGCGTAGGCATAGGCGGTCTCGAGCGGCATTTCCGCCTGCCGGTAGAACGCCTCTTTGCCGATCGCGACGGTGAGCGGGCTTTTGCCAGCGATTTTGCCCGCGAGCTCAGCGACCGCGTGATCGAGCGTCGCGTCTGGCACGACCGCGTTGACGAGCCCGATGCGCTTGGCCTCATCGGCGCCGATCATCTCGCCGGTCAGCAGCATCGCCATCGCCGCCTTGCGCGAGACGGCGCGGGTCAGCGCGACCATCGGCGTTGAACAAAAAAGACCGATATTGACGCCAGGGGTCGCAAAGCGCGTGCTTTCCGCAGCGATGGCGAGATCGCAGGTCGCGACGAGCTGACAGCCGGCCGCGGTCGCGATGCCATGGACACGCGCGATCACCGGTTTGGGCAAATGGGTGATCGCGAGCATCAGCCGCGAGCATTGCGAAAACAGCGCCTCATAGAGGGCGCGATCGGGGTTTTCGCGCATTTCGCGAAGATCATGGCCGGCGCAGAAAGCCGGTCCGGCGCCGCCGATCACCACCACTTTCACCGCGTCATCGCGCGCAATCGCCGAGAATTCGGCCTCGAGCGCGCTCATCAACGCGATCGAGAGCGCATTGCGGGCGGCAGGGCGGTTCAGTGTGAGGAAAGCAACGCCCCCCTCATCGTGGCGGAGCAACGGCTTGGCATCCGAACCGGGGCGATCGGCTTGAACGAGGGTGCTCATCGGTCACATCCATCTTTGGTGGCAAGAACGGCGAGGAGACTACGCCGCAATTTCGCGCCTGTCTCGGTCTAGATCACGTGTCTCGGCCTAGATCACGCCCCGTGCGTTACCTCGGCAAAGCCCTGACCTTATGGCCGCTCGTCTGGCGAGATCTCGCTTTGCGTGAGTTCGCCGACCACCTCGGCCGCGAGCGCGCGCGTGATCCGCCCGCCAAGTGCCAGCGCCCGGCGGTCGAGCCGTGCCGCTGCCTCGCGCAGCGCGGCGGGGCTGCGCGGCAAACGGGTCAGCAAAAAATCCTGGATCGCGGCGCTCACGGCCAGTTGCCGCTCGGCGAACAGACGCGCGAGAAGGGCCGCGAGCAATTCATCCTCGGCAGCGCCGATCGCAACCGCGACCACGGCGCGGAGCCGGCTCGCGAGATCGGGAAGTGCTACCGGCCAGCGCGCTGGCGGCGTGCGGCCGGCGAGAAGCAGGAGGGTGCCGGTTTCCCTGGCATGGTTGAGGAGATGCAAGAGCGCGGCCTCATCGGGGCAGGCATCGGCATCATCGAGGGCGATGCGCCGGGCGGAGAAAACCGGAAGGCTGCGGAGAAACGGCCCAGACCAGACTTCGCCCGCCCCGGCCCAGAGATGCAGGAGATGCGTCTTGCCCGCGCCTTGCGCGCCGACGAGGGCGAGCCTTCCATCGGGCCACGCGCCAGAATCGGCGAGAAACGCGCGCGCCTCGGCGTTCGATGGGGCGGCGATGAAATCATCCGCGCGATATTCCGGCGCGCGCGCAAATGGCAGGGTGAGCTGATGAACGGCCGGCAAAATCACATCTCGCGCGGCGGCGGGTCGAAATAAAGCGGGCTCGCGAGATAGCGCCGCAGCCAGAAACGCGCGAGCACGCCGATGGTCGCCGTCACCGGGACCGCGAGCAGGATGCCGAGAAAGCCGAACGCGGCGCCGCCGGCAAACAAGGCGAAGATCACCCACACTGCCGGCAATTCCACCCGATCCCCGAGAAAGCGCGGGTAGATCACGTAGCCCTCGAGAATTTGGCCGAGAACGAACACCACCGCGATCTTGGCCACGCCAAACCAGGTCGGAAACTGCGCGAGCGCGAGCCCAAGCGCGGTGAGCAGCCCGACCACCGAGCCGACATAAGGAATGAATGAGAGAATCCCCGAAGCGAGCCCGACGATCAGCCCGAGATCGAGCCCCGCGACGGTCAGCGTCACGGCATAATAAAGTGCTAGCACGAGACAGCAGAGCGCCTGGCCGCGCACCCACGCCGAGAGGATACGGTTGACCTCGCGCGCTTGCGCCCGGATCAGCGCCTCATAGCGGCGTGGAAGCCAGATATCGAGCTTTGCGATCACCCGCGGCCAGTCGCGCAGCAGGTAAAAGGACACGACCGGCGTCACGATCAGCAGCGAAAGCGCGTTGAAAATCGCGAATCCGCCGCCGACCAGACGCGATGCGGCGGAAGCGAGGAAAGAGAGCATGTTGCCAGCCTGGCTGCCGACCAGTTCGCGCAGGCGGGCATCGACGAAATCCGCCCCGAGGCGGGCCTGGAGATTGGCCATCGCCGCCATCGCCGCCTCGCGCACCATCCCGGCATAGGCCGGCAGACGCGTGATCAGAAGCCCGAGCTGCGCCAAAATGAGCGGATAAAGCAGAAGCAAAAACAGAAGGATCGCGGCGAGCAGCAGCACCACGAGGACAAACGCGGCCAAGCCCCGCGGCATACCAGCGCGCACGAGTTGGCTCGCCAGCGGGTCGAGGAAATAGGCGACGCCGGCGGCGGCGACGAAGGGCAGCAGGATGGTCGCGAAAAGCTGCAAGGCGAGCCACGCGATGACCAGGATGGCGGCGAGCAGGATCAGCCGCTGGCGGCGGATCGCCGTCGGTTCAAGGTTCGCCCCGTGCGACGCCAACGGGGGCGCCAACGGGGGCGCCGCGGGGGACGGCGTCGCGGGTGGGATCGGGTTTGGCATCTGCATCGCGCGCAGTTTCGCCGATTACGCCGTTGCGCGCCACTGGCCTCTGTGGTTGTCTCCGCGCGCGCAAGCGCATCTCTTACACCAGTGAGCGGAGACCCTCATGGCCAGCCTGACCTATCGCGCCGCCGGCGTCGATATCGCCGCCGGCGAGGCGCTCGTGGAGGCGATCAAGCCGGCGGCGGCGGCGACCAGGCGCGCCGGCGTGCTCGGCGGTCTCGGCGGTTTCGGCGCGCTGTTCGATCTCAAGGCGGCTGGGTTTCACGACCCCATCCTGGTTTCCAGCACCGATGGCGTCGGCACCAAGCTCAAACTCGCGATCGAGACCGGGCAACAGGACGGGATCGGCATCGATCTCGTTGCCATGTGCGTCAATGATCTCGTCGTCCAGGGCGCGGAACCACTGTTCTTTCTCGATTATTTTGCAACCAGCCGGCTTGAGACAAAGGCCGCCGCGCGCCTCATCGCCGGCATCGCGCAAGGCTGCGCGGAGAGCAGCTGCGCCCTCGTCGGCGGCGAGACGGCGGAAATGCCGGGGCTTTACGCGCCCGGCGATTATGATCTCGCCGGCTTTGCGGTCGGTGCCGCCGAGCGCGGCCATTTGCTGCCGGCCGGGGTCGCGCCTGGCGATACCGTCATCGGGCTCGCAGCAAGCGGCGTCCATGCCAACGGCTTCTCGCTGGTGCGGCGGATCATCGCCGCAAGCGGCGCCCGGCTCGAGGCGCCGGCACCGTTCGCGACCGACGCGGTAACACTCGGCGAGGCGTTGCTCACGCCGACCCGGCTTTACGTGAAATCGGTTCTGGCGCTGCACCGGGCGGGGCTTTTGAAAGCCGCGGCCCATATCACCGGCGGCGGCCTGCCCGGCAATCTGCCGCGGGTTCTCCCCGCCGGCACCATCGCCGCGCTCGACGCCGGGGCATGGTCGGTGCCGCCGGTATTCCGCTGGCTCGCCGCCGCGGGCTCGGTATCGACCGAGGAAATGCTGCGCGTGTTCAATTGCGGTATCGGCATGGCGGTCATCGTCGCCGATGAAGCAGCGGCGCTCGCGCGGCTCAAAACCCTCGGCGAGGTCGCCCGCGTGATCGGCCGGATCGAAGCGGCAGCGGACACGAGCGCTCCCGCGGCACTGACGATCGACCCGCCGCCCGGCTGGCTCGCGTGAACGGGGCAAGGCGCCGGGTCGGGGTTCTGATCAGCGGCCGCGGCTCGAACATGATGGCGCTGCTCATGGCGTCGCGGGCCGCGGATTACCCTGCCGAGATCACCGTCGTCCTCGCCAATCGCGAAGACGCCGCCGGCCTCGCGCTCGCCCGCGCCGAAGGGGTGCCGGCGCTCGCGGTGCCGAGCGCTCGGTTCGGGCGCGACCGCGCGGCGCACGAAGCCGCGCTCGCCGCCGAACTCGATCGCCACGGGGTCGAGGTCGTCTGTCTCGCCGGCTATCTCCGCTTGCTCACGCCGTGGTTCGTCGGCCGCTATCAGGGGCGGATGCTGAACATCCACCCGAGCCTTTTACCCGCCTTTCCTGGGCTTGACACCCATGCACGGGCGCTTGCCGCCGGCGTCAAGCTCCATGGCTGCAGCGTCCATCTGGTCACGGACGGGATGGATGAGGGGCCGATCCTGGCGCAAGGCGCGGTGCCGGTGCTGCCCGATGATGACGAAGTGCTGCTTGCCGCGCGCGTGCTCGCGCTCGAACACCGGCTCTATCCGGCCGCGCTTCGCGCCTTTCTCACCGCGGCGCCGCAGCTGCCGGCGGCTGAGGCGGTTTTCTGCAACCCCTTGCCGGCACCTCGGCGCGCGCATTAAAAACAGTGTCAAACCACGTCACAACGAGGCGCTCCCATGGCCACTTCCACCCCTTCCTCGCCAACCATCGGTGAAAAGGATTTTCTCGCCGATCGGCAGCGTTTCTGGACCGGCTTCACCCGTTTCACCGTCATCGCCGCGAGCGGTATCGCGATTCTCCTGATTCTGATGGCGATTTTTCTGGTCTGACCGCGACCGCCCTCAGCCGATGAAGGCCTCGGCGAGCAGGGTGTAGGAAAGCCGCCGCGCCGCGGGATCGGCGATGGTCGAGAGGATCACGATCTCCTCCACCGCATGGATCTCGGCGAGCGCGCGGATGCGTGATGCCGCCTCGTCCTTTGTGCCGTAGAGCGCGCGCGCCTTGATCGCGGCGATATGGGCGCGTTCAGCCTCGCTATAGGGATAGGCGAGGGCTTCCTCGGCCGTTGGCAGCGGCGCGAAGACCCCGCGATCGCGCCCAAGCCGCCAGAGCGCGCGCGAGGCGAAGCCGTATTCGGCGGCCTCCGCGGTCTCGGCCGCGAACGCCCAGATGCCGAGTGCCGCATGCGGCGCCGGATGGCGGGCACTCGGGCGATACCCGGCGCGGTAGATCGCCAGCGCCTCCTCGGTGCCGTGGCCGTCGGTAATGAAATGGGCAAAGCAAAACGGAAGCCCAAAATACGCCGCGACCTCGGCGCCGTAATTCGAGCTCCCGAGCACCCAGACCTCCGGCGCGCCGGGGCCGGTGGGCTGCGCCGCAACGCTCCGGAAAGGATGATTTTCGATCAACGGCTCGCCCCTGACCCAGGCGAGAAGATCACGGACCTGCGCCGGAAAATGCTCGGCGGCGACGTCGGCGCGCGGGTTGAGGGCAAAGGCGGTGCGCCCGTCCGAGCCCGGCGCGCGCCCGACCCCGAGATCGATCCGCCCGGGCGCGATCGCTTCGAGCACACGGAACTGCTCGGCGACCTTCAGCGACGAATAGTGCGGCAACATCACCCCGGCGCTGCCGACGCGGATGCGCGCGGTGGTCGCGGCGATGGCGGCGATCAGGATTTCCGGCGCCGTACCCGCCTGGCTCGCGGAATTGTGATGCTCGGCCAGCCAATAGCGGGCATAGCCGAGCGCCTCGCAATGGCGCGCGAGCGAAAGGGTCTCCGCGATTGCGCTCGCGGGCGCGCGCCCGGAAACCACCGTCGATTGGTCGAGCACGGATAATTTTATCATAATATCAATGACCTTTGAATAAATACTGGAGCACGAGATGAAGCGCGCCGCCGGCCAGGAACCCGACAAGGGTGCCATTGATACGAATATATTGCAGATCCTTGCCGATGCGGAGTTCGAGCCGCGCCGTCAGCGTCGCGCTGTCCCAGCCGCCGACGACGGCGGCAATGAAACGGGCAAGCTCGATGCGCGCCGATGGCAGGAGGGCCGCGACCGTGCGCTCGGCGGCGCGGTTGACGGCGGCGCGGCTTTTCGGATCGGCGGCGAGCTGCGCGCCGAGGGAGGCGAGCTGTTCGGCGAGGAAGCTCACGGTGCGGCCTTGCGGGTTGGTGGCGTCGGCTTCGAGCGCGAGGCGAAGCCGCGCCCAAATGTCCCAGAGCCAGGCCCGCACCGTCGCATGGCTGAAAACACGGCGGAAAGCGGCGGAGATTTCCTCGGCCCGGGCCGGGTCGTCTTCGAGGCGCTCGATTTCGCGGCGGATCCATTCATCGAAGGCAAGGCGGAGTTCGGAGCCATCGGGCCCCATTTTGTCGAGTTCGGCATTCATCGCCGAGAGCACCCGGCGCGCGATCGAAGCGCCGAGCGCCCAGCCGATCAGCCGCCCGCCCTGTTCGCGCACCCGCTCCTCGATCGCTTGGCGAAGCTGTTCCTCCTTGGCGTTGATCGTCGCCTTGAACTGTGTGAGCACGAAGCCGAACACTTCCTGATGCCGCCCGCCTTCGACCAACGCGCGCAGCACGCGGGCGAGCAGCCCCGGCCCGCTGCCGGCAAGGAGACGCGGCGCGAGGCGGGCGAGAAGACGGCGCGCCCGGCCATCCTCGATCGTCGCAAGCAGACGCGGCAGCATCGCGGCAAGCCCCTGTGCGGCTGGCCGCGCGGTGTCGGGATCGGCAAGGAAGCGGGCGAAAATGCTTGGGAGATCGAGGCGGTGAAGAGTGCGCGCGACCTCGGCCTCGGTAAACACATGGTTGGCGACGAAATTGCCGAGCGCTTGGCCGAGGCGCGCTTTCTCTCTGGGTAAAATCGCCGTGTGCGGGATGGGTAGGCCAAGCGGGCGGCGAAACAGCGCCGTCACCGCGAACCAGTCGGCGAGCCCGCCGACGAAGCCCGCGCTCGCCGCCGCGGTCAAAAGCCGGCTCGCCGCCGTCGCCGGCAGAAAGCGGCTCGCCACCACGAGCGCGGCCATGAGCGCAAGCAAGAAGCTGGCGGCGGCGCGGTGACGGCGGAGCGTGCGCCTCGCCTTGGTATCGGGATCCGGGGTCATGGAGGGGGAGCGCTTACCACGTGCGCGCCCGCTTGGCACGCCCGCTTGGTATGCCCCCTTCGTATGCAGGGCCGCCGGCCGCGCGTGCAACGAAAAGCACCGGCCACTATGAGGTAGGGAATTATTCACCAATGGCGGGGATAGTGGGGGGGAAAATTCTCGCAAGAGAGGATTCGGAAAGGCGCCTCGCATGCCCCTGGCCTCACCCCACGCCCCACCCCGCACGGGTGAGACCGCCGCCATCACGCGCGCGGGGGCGCAATCCAAGCACAAAGCCGCGGCCAACCACAAAGCTAAGCGAAGCCCCGCACCCGTAACCGGCGGTGCGCGCGAGGAAAGCGCGCTTCGCGATGCCATACGCGGGCTTGAGGAGGGGATGGTCGTTCTCGACCCGGATCTGCGCCTGGTCCTCTGCAACCAGTCCGCGCGGCGGCAGCTCGGCTGGGCCGGGGCGCCGCCACGGCGGGGACTCGCGCTCGCGCGCCTGCTTGCGCGTGCCGGCGCGCTCGAGGCCGCCGAACGGGCGATGATCGAAACGCGTTGCCGCGCCTTGCTGGCGACGGCGGCAGGCGCGCCCCAGCCGGAAAAACTCACCCTCGGTGATCTTAGCCTCAGGCTTCACCGTCTTGCCGGGTTCGGCGTCGCGATCTTTCTTCCCACCGGCGCAAGCGAGGGCGAGGCGGCGCTGCGCGATCCGCTGACCGGGCTTGGCAATCGCCGCGCCTTCCAAGCGGCGCTGACAGCGGCGCTCGCCCGGCCCGATGGCGAGGTGGCGCTTATTCTCCTCGA
Organism: Pseudomonadota bacterium; assembly: GCA_021801465.1. GTDB lineage: Bacteria > Pseudomonadota > Alphaproteobacteria > Acetobacterales > Acetobacteraceae > Acidibrevibacterium. Next base: position 3,148 of record JAJYXY010000146.1, on the reverse strand, counting down.
CCTCGACCGGTTCAAGCATGTCAACGACTCGTTCGGCCATCCGGTGGGTGACGCGCTGCTCCGCCTCGTCGCGGAGCGGCTGCGCACGAGCCTGCGTGCCGCCGATACGCTGGTTCGCCTCGGCGGCGATGAATTCGCCATTCTGCTGCCGCGCGCCGACGGCGCCGAGGCGCTGGCCGAGCGGCTGGTCGACCTCGTCAGCCGTCCTTACCTGGTGGAGGGGCATCTGGCCAATATAGGCGCCAGCATCGGGATCGCGCGCGCGCCGATGGACGCGAGGGAAGCCGGACTGCTGCTCCGTCGCGCCGATCTCGCCCTTTACGCCGCCAAGGCCGCCGGGCGCCAGCAATTCGCCCTTTTTCAGCCGGAGATGGATGCCCGCGCTCAAGCCCGGCAAGCGCTGGAGACCGACCTCCGCCGCGCCGTCGCCCTGGGCCAATTCCAGTTGCATTACCAGCCGCTGGTCGCAGTCCCTGCGGGCAATATCATCGGGTTCGAAGCGCTGCTCCGTTGGCAGAACCCGGCGCGCGGCATGGTCTCGCCGGCGGAATTCATCCCGCTCGCCGAGGAAATCGGCCTCATCGTGCCGATCGGCGAATGGGTGCTGCGCCAGGCCTGCCGCACTGCCGCAAGCTGGTCGGAGGCGGTTTTGGTCGCGGTCAACGTCTCCGCCGTGCAGTTCACCGATGGCGCCCGGCTGCTTCGCGCCGTCGATGAAGCGCTGGCGAGCTCAGGCCTCCCCGGTGCCCGGCTCGAGCTCGAAATCACCGAAAGCGTCCTGCTCCGCGATGCCGCCGAGACGCTCGCCATACTGCACGCGCTCCACGCGCGCGGCGTGCGCATCGCGATGGATGATTTCGGCACCGGCTATTCCTCGCTCAGCCAATTACGAAGCTTCCCCTTCGACAAGATCAAGATCGACCGCTCCTTCATCCACGAGGTCGAGGCGCAAACCGATGGGCAAGCGGTGGTGCGCGCCGTCGCCGCCCTCGGCACCAGCCTCGGTATCACCGTGACCGTCGAAGGCGTGGAAACCGAAGCGCAAGCGGCGTTCGTCGCCGCGAGCGGCGGGCATGAAATGCAGGGCTATCTGATCAGCCGCCCCGTCCCCGCCGATGCGGTTCCGGCACTGCTCGCCCGCCCACACACCACCCCAAAAAGACAGACAACCGGCTGAAAGAGAATAAATTTTCGATGAAGCAGGACCTCTACCGCGCCGTCTATTGCAGCCGCATCAGCATCCACGGCCCACCTCGCCGCATCGCCGACGAGCTTCGCACCATCCTCAAGGTCTCGCGCCGCAACAATGCGCGCGACGATCTGAGCGGCGCCCTGCTCTTCGCCAACCAATGCTTTGCCCAGGCGCTGGAAGGGCCCAGAGCAGCACTCGAGCGGTGCTTCGAGCGAATCCAGAACGACCCCCGCCATGCCGATGTCACGGTGCTCGAATTTGGCCCGACGGCCACACGCGAATTTCCCAAATGGTCGATGGCCTTCGCGGGCGACCCAAGCCCCGAAGCAAACGACCCACTGGCCTTCGTGGTGTTCGAAGGCGCTTTCGCCCGCGCCCGCGAGCAAGCCGGCTCAGCCGTGCTCGGCCTGCTCCACGGCCTCGTCCGCCGCGAAGAAGCCTGGGCACTGGCATGATCGAATCACCCCAACGACAGCCAGGCATGGCAATAGATGGCGGTAAGCAAGCAGGGGTGTGGAGAAGGTTCTTTTTTGAAAAAAAGAACCAAAAAACTTTTCCCCGGGGCACTGCCGCGCGCGGGTCGTGATGAGGTGATTGAACTCCGGGCGCGGGGGCGGCAAAAGCGTCAGATCACGCTTTCCCCCGAGACGGACCCAAAGCCGCATGACCGACGACCTCGCCGCCCTGCACCATGACGCGGAACAGGATATCGCCGCCGCCCCCGATCTTCGCGCCCTTGAGGCGGTGCGCGTCGCTCTTCTCGGCAAGACCGGGCGGTTGACGGCGCGGCTCAAAGCGCTCGGGGGGTTGCCCGCAGAGGCGCGGCGCGATGAGGGCGCGCGTTTGAACACCGTCAAGGAGGCGCTCATCGCAGCGCTCGAGACGCGGCGGGTAGCGTTGGAAGGCGCGGCGCTGGCCGCGCGGCTCGCCGCCGAGCGGATCGATGTCACGCTGCCGGCGCGGCCTTCGGAAGTCGGCCTGATACACCCGATCAGCCGCAGCATGGACGAAATCGCCGCCCTCTTCGGGGCGATGGGCTTCACGGTTGCGGAGGGGCCGGACATCGAGACCGATTGGCATAATTTCGGCGCCCTCAACATCCCGCCGCACCATCCCGCCCGCGCCGATCACGACACGTTCTATCTTCCGCCGGAGAAAGATGAGGGGGGGGCGCCGCGTGTACTCCGCACCCATACCTCGCCGGTGCAAATGCGCACCATGCTCAGCGCGCCGCCGCCGATCCACATCATCGCCATGGGCCGCACCTACCGCGCCGACCATGACGCGACCCATAGCCCGATGTTTCACCAATGCGAGGGGCTGGTCATCGACCGCGCCATCACCCTCGGCCATCTCAAGGGCTGCCTCAGCGATTTTCTTCGCGCCTTTTTCGGCCTCCCCGATCTCCCGGTGCGCTTTCGCGCGAGCTATTTCCCGTTCACCGAACCCTCGATGGAGGTCGATATCGGCTGGAATCGCCGCACCGGCGAACTCGGCCGGGGAGGGGATTGGCTAGAGATTCTGGGCAGCGGCATGGTGCATGCGAAAGTCCTCGCCAATGCCGGGATCGACCCGCGCGAGTGGCAAGGCTTCGCTTTCGGCATGGGAATCGAGCGCATCACCATGCTGAAACACGGCATTTCCGACCTCCGCCCGTTTTTCGAGAGCGATCTCCGCTGGCTCCGCCATTACGGCTTCAGCCCGTTCGCCCCGGCGATGCTGCATGAGGGGGTGTGAGCGATGAAATTCACCCTCTCCTGGCTCCGCGATCATCTCGAGACCGAGGCGCCGCTTGCCCGCCTCACTGAGACCCTGTCTGCGATCGGGCTCGAGGTCGAAAGCGTCGATGACCGCGCCGCGGCGCTGGCGCCGTTCCGCATCGCAGAGGTGATCGAGGCGGTGCCGCATCCGGACGCCGATCGCCTGCGCGCGTGCCGGGTCGATACCGGAATGGGG
>JAJYXY010000298.1 GCA_021801465.1 Pseudomonadota bacterium | reverse complement strand
GTAAAAGCCGCTCAGGCGTTACGATTTCGAGCGCGGTCGGCATCAGGCGGCGGCTTTCAGGCTTTCCGCCTTCTTGACCGCTTCCTCGATGGTGCCGACCATGTAGAACGCGGCTTCCGGCAGATGATCGTATTCGCCCGCGCAGAGGCCCTTGAAGCTGCGGATGGTGTCGGCGACGGGGACGAAGACGCCGGGGAAGCCGGTGAACACTTCGGCGACATGGAAGGGCTGCGAGAGGAAGCGCTGGATCTTGCGCGCCCGCGAGACGATCAGCTTGTCTTCCTCGGACAGCTCATCCATGCCGAGAATGGCGATGATGTCCTGGAGGCTTTTATAGGTCTGCAGGATGCGTTGCACCTCGCGCGCGACATTGTAGTGCTCCTCGCCGACGATGCGCGGGTCGAGCGAGCGCGAGGTCGAATCGAGCGGATCGACGGCGGGATAGATGCCGAGTTCGGCGATCTGGCGCGACAGCACGGTGGTCGCGTCGAGATGGGCGAACGAGGTCGCCGGCGCCGGGTCGGTGAGGTCGTCGGCGGGGACATAGATCGCCTGCACCGAGGTGATCGAGCCCTTCTTGGTCGAGGTGATGCGCTCCTGCAGCGCGCCCATGTCGGTCGCGAGCGTCGGCTGATAGCCCACCGCCGAGGGGATGCGCCCGAGCAGCGCGGAGACCTCGGCGCCGGCCTGGGTGAAGCGGAAGATGTTATCGACGAAGAACAGCACGTCTTGGCCTTCCTCGTCGCGGAAATACTCGGCGAGCGAGAGGCCCGAAAGCGCGACACGCGCGCGCGCGCCGGGCGGCTCGTTCATCTGGCCATAGCAGAGCGCGACCTTCGAGCCCGGCCCGTCGAGCTTGATGACGCCGGCATCGATCATCTCGTGATAGAGGTCATTGCCCTCGCGCGTGCGCTCGCCGACGCCGGCGAACACCGAGACGCCGCCATGGGCCTTGGCGATATTGTTGATCAGCTCCTGGATCAGCACCGTCTTGCCGACGCCGGCGCCGCCAAAAAGCCCGGTCTTGCCGCCCTTGAGATAGGGCGCGAGGAGATCGATGACCTTGATGCCGGTGACGAGGATTTCCGTCGACGTCGCCTGCTCCTCAAAGGAGGGCGCCTCACGGTGAATGGGAAAGCGCTGCTTGGTCTCAAGCGGGCCGCGCTCATCGATCGGCTCGCCGATGACATTGAGGATGCGGCCCAAGGTTTCCGGCCCGACCGGGACCGAAATCGGCGCGCCGGTATCGACCACCTCGCGCCCGCGCACCAGGCCGTCGGTGCTGTCCATGGCGATGCAGCGCACGGTGCGCTCGCCGAGTTCCTGCGCCACTTCGAGCACCAGGGTGCGGTCGTCGATCTTGGTGGTCAAGGCGTTCTGAATGAACGGCAATTCGCCATCGAACTGCACATCGACCACGGCGCCGAGAACCTGGGTCACGCGTCCGACAATGTTTTTCGCCATGCTGGGCACTCCTCTATGCGTGGCCGACCGATCTCAAACGGCTTCAGCGCCGGAGATGATCTCGATCAGTTCTCTGGTGATATTGGCTTGTCGGCTGCGGTTATAGACCAAGGTCAGCCGCTTGATCATGTCGCCGGCGTTGCGCGTCGCGTTATCCATCGCCGTCATGCGCGCGCCCTGCTCGCCGGCGGCGCTTTCGATCAGCGCCTTGTAGATCTGGACGGCAAGGTTTTGCGGCAGCAGATGGGCGAGCAGCGCCTCTTCCTCGGGTTCGAATTCATAGATCGCCTGGGCGCCCGCGCTCGCCGCCGCCGGCACGGCGGCAACCGGCGCCGGGATCAACCGTGCCTCGGTTGTCACCTGCGAAATCACCGAAACGAAACGGTTATAGACCAGCGTGCAGACATCGAACGCGCCCTCCTGCATGAGGGCGATGACGCGGGCGGCGATCGCCTCGGCGTCGGCGAACTCGATCTGCTTGCGGCCGGCATAGGAGACGTCGAAAACGATGCGGTCGCCATAGTCGCGGCGCAGGAAATCGCGGCCCTTACGCCCGATCGCGGCGATCTTCACTTTTTTGCCGTCGGCTTCGAGGCGCTGCGCGAGGGCGCGGGCGGCGCGACCGACATTGGTATTGAAGGCGCCGGCGAGGCCGCGATCGGCGGTGACCGCGACGATCAGATGGGTCTGATCACGCCCATTGCCGACAAGCAATGCCGGCGCCGAAGGGTTGCCGGCGCTGCTCGCCGCAAGCGTCGCGAGCATACGCTCCATCCGTTCGGCATAGGGCCGCGCCGCTTCGGCGCGGAGTTGCGCCCGGCGCAGCTTGGAGGCCGAGACCAGCTTCATCGCGCTGGTGATCTTTTGCGTCGATTTGACGCTATCGATCCGGGTGCGGAGCGCCTTGAGATTGGCCATGGGGGTGGATCAGCCGAAATTCTTCACGAACGCATCGAGGAAAGCGATTAGCTGCTTCTCGGTCTCGGGCTTGATTTCGCGGTCGTTGCGGATGGCCTCGAGAATGCCGCCTTTGGCACGCAATTCGGAGAGCATCTGGCGCTCGAAGGCGCCGATGCGCTCAACCGGCAGCGCATCGAGATAGCCGCGCACGCCGGTGAAGATCGACACCACCTGCTCCTCGACCGGCATCGGCTGATATTGCGGCTGCTTCAGCAATTCGGTGAGACGCGCGCCACGCGCGAGCAGGTTGCGCGTCGAGGCGTCGAGATCGGAGGCGAACTGCGAAAACGCCGCCATCTCGCGATATTGCGCGAGTTCGAGCTTGATGCGCCCGGCGACCTGCTTCATCGCCTTGACCTGCGCCGCCGAGCCGACGCGCGAGACCGAGATGCCGACATTCACCGCCGGGCGAATGCCCTTGAAGAACAATTCCGTCTCGAGAAAGATCTGGCCATCGGTGATCGAAATCACGTTGGTCGGAATATAGGCCGAGACGTCGCCGGCCTGGGTCTCGATCACCGGCAGCGCGGTGAGGCTGCCAGCACCAAACTCGTCTGACATCTTGGCGGCGCGTTCGAGCAGGCGGGAATGGAGATAGAACACGTCGCCGGGATAGGCCTCGCGCCCCGGCGGGCGGCGCAGCAGGAGCGACATCTGGCGATAGGCGACCGCTTGCTTGGAAAGATCATCGTAGAAAATCACCGCGTGCATCGCATTGTCGCGGAAATACTCGCCCATCGTGCAGCCGGTATAGGGGGCGATGAACTGCATCGGCGCCGGGTCGGAGGCGGTCGCGGCGACGACGATGGAATATGCCATCGCGCCGTTTTCCTCGAGCGCGCGCACGAGCTGGGCGACCGTCGAGCGTTTCTGCCCAATCGCGACATAAATGCAATAGAGCTTCTTGCTCTCGTCCTCGCCAGCGTTGATCCCTTTTTGGTTGAGGATCGTGTCGATGATCACCGCGGTTTTGCCGGTCTGGCGGTCGCCGATGATCAGCTCGCGCTGGCCGCGGCCGATCGGGATCAAGGCGTCGATCGGCTTCAAGCCGGTCTGCATCGGCTCATGGACCGATTTGCGCGCGATGATGCCCGGCGCCTTGACTTCGACGCGCCGGCGCTCGGCGCCCTCGATCGGCCCCTTGCCGTCGATAGGATTGCCGAGCCCGTCAACCACGCGCCCGAGCAGCGCCTTGCCCACCGGCACATCGACGATGTCTTTCGTCCGCGTCACCGTGTCGCCCTCGCGGATCTGACGGTCGTCGCCGAAAATCACCACGCCGACATTGTCGGTCTCGAGATTGAGCGCCATCCCCTTGATGCCAGCGCCGGGAAATTCCACCAGCTCGCCGGCCATCACGTTCTGGAGGCCGAAAATGCGCGCAATCCCGTCACCGACGCTCAAGACCTGGCCGGTCTCGGCGACATTCGCCTCGGTATCGAAAGCGGCGATTTGCTTTTTGAGGATGTCAGAGATTTCGGCGGGGCGGATTTCCATCACGCGGCTCCCTTCATGGCGTACTGCAGGCGCTGCAGACGGGATTTCAGACTGGAATCATAAAGACGGGTGCCGATCCTGACGATCAACCCGCCGAGCAGGCTCGGATCGACCTCCTGGATTAGGCGCACATTGCTATAGCCGGCCTCGATCAGCCGCGCACGCAGCGCCTGCTCCTGCACCTCGTTGAGCTTATGTGCCGAGGCAACATGGGCGATGACGACGCCACGCTTTTCCGCAACCAGCGCCGCGAACGCGCGAATGAACGCCGGCAGCTCGCGCAGGCGGCGATTGGCGATGACGACCCCGACGAAGTGGCACACGCTCGCGCCAAACCCCTGCGCCCTGAGCACCGCGAGCGCCGCATCACGCGCGGCGATCACGTCGATCAGCGGACTTTCGATGAGGCGGCGAAAATCCGCGCTCTCCTCGATCAACCGGCCGAGTGTCTCCATCTCGGCGACCACGCGGTCGAGCTCATGGGCCTCGTCGGCATAGGCGTAAAGCGCCGTGGCGTAGCGCCCGGCAAGGCCAGAGGCATGGGCTGCGCCGATCGAAACTGTGGTTTCAGTGGCCACGCTATCACTTTCCGGTCATTGCCATCGGAGGGCGGAGACGCGCCATCTGACGGCGGAGATGAGACGAAGCACGAGGCACACCGCCCCGGCGCCGGGCGTCTAGCATGGGGGGGTGGCGTGCGCAACGTGTCAGAGGTCGAAAAAAGGCGCCAAGGCCGGGAAAATCACAGAAACGACATCGGATCGATATCGACAACGATGCGCGCCCCGCGCGCGACCGCCACCGTCGCAAGCCAGGCGCGGATCACCGGCTGCAAGGGAATCCCGCGCCGCGCCTTGAGCAATAGGCGCCTCCGGTGGCGCCCGCGCAGCAGAGCGAGCGGCGCCAAGGCCGGGCCGAACAATTCCACCCCTTGCGCCGGCGGCAACGCCCGCGCGAGCGTAGCGGCAAGCGCATCGGCCGCCGCCGCCGTTTCCGCGCTGACAATCACCGACGCGAGCCTCCCGTAAGGCGGCCAATGCCCGGCGCGGCGCGCCGCTTTCTCGGCGGCGAGAAAAGCCGCCTGATCGCCGCTCGCGAGCGCTTGCATCACCGGATGTTCGGGCGCGAAGCTCTGGATCAGAACGCGCCCCGGCGCACCCGCCCGCCCGGCACGCCCGCCGACCTGGTGCAGAAGCTGAAAACTACGCTCGGCAGCGCGGAGGTCACCGCCGGCGAGGCCGAGATCGGCATCGACAACGCCGACCAACGTTAGATGCGGAAAATGCCAGCCTTTGGCGACGATCTGGGTCCCGATGATGAGATCGACCCGACGCGCCAGTATCGCCGCCGCCGCTGCTTGCGCCGCCGCGGCGTTGGCCAGCGTGTCAGAGGCCATAACGAGCTGGCGGGAGGCGGGAAACAGCGTTTGCGCTTCTTCGGTGATGCGCTCCACGCCGGGGCCGATCGGAACCAGCGACTCGGCGGCGCCGCATGCGGGGCAGATCTCGGGCGTTGCCGTCTCGAAGCCGCAATGATGGCAGAGAAGCCGCGCAACTCCGCCCCTCCCACGATGCGCGACCAGCCAGGCGGTGCAATGCGGACAGGACAGGCGATGGCCGCAGGCGCGGCAGAGGGTGAGCGGGGCATAGCCGCGGCGGTTCAAGAAGAGCATCGCCTGCTCGCCACGCGCCAGCGTTTCCCTGATCGCCGTGACCAGGGCGGGGGCAAGAAACCGCCCGCGTGGCGGCGCATCAAGGCGGAGATCGATCATCGCGACCGCCGGCAGCGCCGCCCCACCATGGCGCGCCGGGAGCAAAAGATGGCGATAGCGCCCGGCCTCGACATTGGCCAGCGTCTCGAGCGAGGGCGTCGCCGAAGCCAGTACCACCGGTGCCGCGGCCAGGCGCCCGCGCACCACCGCCATGTCGCGCGCATGATAAATCACGCCCTCTTCCTGCTTGAAGCCGCTCTCGTGCTCCTCATCGACGATGATGAGGCCAAGGGTCGTAAACGGCAGAAACAAGGCCGAGCGCGCGCCAACCACCACCCCCGCCGCGCCGCGCCCGACGGCAAGCCAAGTGTCGCGGCGCAGCGCCGGGCCGAGACCCGAATGCCAGACCGCCGGCGGGGCGCCGAACCGCGCCTGGAAGCGCTCGAGCCACTGCGCCGAGAGCGCGATCTCGGGCAGTAGCACGAGCACTTGCAAACCGGCTTTGAGCGCGCGCGCGATCGCCTCGAAATAAACCTCCGTCTTCCCCGCCCCCGTCACCCCCTCGAGCAAAGTCACCGCAAACCGGCGCGCAGCCACCGCATCGACCAGCGCCGCCGCGGCATCTCCCTGGCGCGGCGAGAGAACCGGCCCCGGATGGTCCGGATCAGGGCGCGCGAAGGCCCGCTCACGCCGCCGCTTGCCGCCGGCATCGATGCGAAGCGCCATCGCCAGCACCTCTCCCGCGGGCGCGAGCGTATAGGCCGCAACCCAGTCGATCAGCGCCCGCAAATCATCGGGGAGTGGCGGCATATCGGCGAGCACGACCAGAGGGCGCAGCGCCACATCCGCCGGCGCCTCGGGCGCCACGCCCGGCTTGTCCCAGACCACGCCCAAAACCTCGCGCCGGCGGAGCGGGACGCGCACGATCGTCCCCGGCGGCGGCACGCCCTCGGGGGAGGCGGCATAATCGAGCGGGCCGGCAAACGGATAAGGCAGCAAAACCGGCACCCGCGGCGTTGGCGAAGGCGCGCCCGACATCATCGCGCGGTCGGGCGCGAGGCACGACGGCAGGCTCTTTTTTTGGAAAAAAAGCGCCGACAAAACTTTTGTCCACGCGCGCAATCACGAGAGAACTCGCCCGGAAGAGACGACAAGGAGGACGAAAAAAAGCGCATGGGCAGTTTCGCGGACAGGAAGGGGTTTGTGGGGAGCGGACGAACAACGGGCGAACGAAACTGCCGGGCAGGCATTCCCCACCGCGCTCGCCACTGCTAAAACCAGCCTCGCATTTTCCAGCGGCAAGGTAAAGGCGGACGATGGCCGGACATTCGCAATTCAAGAACATCATGCACCGCAAGGGGGCGCAGGATGCGCGCCGCGCGCGGCAATTCGCCAAACTCATCCGCGAAATCACCGTCTCCGCCCGCACCGGGCTTCCCGATCCCGCATCCAACCCGCGTCTGCGCGCCGCCTGCGCCGCCGCGCGCGAGGCCAATATGCCGCGCGATACCATCGAGCGGGCGATCAAGAAGGCGACCGGCGCCACCGCGGGCGAGGATTTCGTCGAAATCCGCTATGAGGGTTACGGTCCGGCCGGGGTTGCGGTGATCGTCGAGGCGCTGACCGACAACCGCAACCGCACCGCGTCTGACATCCGTTCGGCGTTCGCGAAACATGGCGGCGCGCTCGGCGAGACCAATTCGGTTTCGTTCCTATTCACCCGAAGTGGCGTCGTTCGTTATCCCAAAAGCACCGCCGATGATGATACCATGCTGGAAGCGGCGATCGAGGCCGGGGCGGAGAATGTCGTGAGCGATGGCGAGGGCCATGAGATCACCACCGGGGTCGAGGATTTCTTCGCCGTCCGCGACGCGCTCGAGGCCCGCTTCGGCCCGCCCGAGACGGCGCGGATCGAGTGGCGGCCAAGCACCGTCGTCACTTTGGACGAGGAAAAGGCGGCGAGCGTGCTCAAGCTGCTCGATGCCCTGGAGGAGAGCGACGACGTGCAGAACGTCTACGCTAATTTCGACATCCCCGAGGCGGTGATGCGGAAGCTTTCGGCTTGATGATCCGTGTCCTCGGCCTCGATCCCGGGCTCCGCTTCACCGGCTGGGGGGTGATCGGGCAGGAGGGCAGCCGGCTCATCCATCTCGCCGATGGCGTCATCGCGACCGCGGCCGAGGCGTCGGTCGCGGTAAGGCTGCGGGCGCTGCACGAGGCGCTTGCCGCCTTGATCGCAGCGCACCGGCCGCAAGAGGCGGCGGTCGAGGAGACCTACGTCAACCGCAACGGTCAGGCGACGCTGAAACTCGGCTACGCGCGCGGGATCGCGTTGCTCGCCCCGGCCTTGGCGGGAATCGTGGTCGCCGAATATGGCGCGAAGACGGTCAAGCGTTCGGTGGTTGGGACCGGTGGCGCGAGCAAGGAGCAGGTGGCGATGATGGTGCGCCGGCTGCTGCCCGGGGCGGTGCTTTCCCGGCTCGATGCCGCCGATGCGCTGGCGGTCGCGATCTGCCACGCCCATCATCGCGCAAGCCGCCTGGCCTGGGCGCAAGCCTCGTGATCGCGCGGCTCGTGGGCCAGGTCGTGCAGCAAGGCGCCGATCATTGCGTCATCGATGTCGGCGGGGTCGGCTATCTCGTTTACGCGAGCGCGCCGACGCTCGCCGCCCTGCCGGCACCGCCCTCGGTCGCAACTTTGCTGATCGAAACCCATGTCCGCGAGGATGCGCTGCTGCTCTATGGTTTCACCGAAGCCGCCGAGCGCGACTGGTTTCGCCTCCTGACCACCGTCCAGGGCGTCGGCGCCAAGGTCGCACTCGCGATCCTCGCAACCTTGCCGCCCGGGCCCCTCGCCGCGGCCATCGCCGGTGGCGATCGCGCGGCATTGACCCGGGCGCCGGGGGTCGGCGCCAAGCTCGCCGCACGTCTCGTGACCGAACTCCGCGAGCGCGCCGGGGCGATGGCGACCTCGACGCACGGGCTCGCCGCGCGGGCCGAGGCGCCCTTCCCTTCCGATCCCATGGCCGCGATGGCGACCGACGCGCTCTCGGCGCTGCTCAATCTCGGCTATCGGCGGGCCGAAGCCGAGGCGGCGGTAAGCCGTGCCGCGCGGGAGCTAGGCGCGGAGGCCGATCTCGATCCATTGATTCGCGCCAGCCTCCGCTTTCTGCTGCGGTGAGCGACGATGGCCGAGGAAAACCCGCTTCTGTCGCGACTGAGCACCCCCGAAGACGCCGCCGAGGCCAGCCTCCGCCCGCAGCGCCTCAGCGATTTCATCGGCCAGCGCGCGAGCCGGGAAAACCTCGCGATCTTCATCGCTGCCGCCCGCGCCCGGGGTGAGGCGCTCGATCACGTTTTGCTGCACGGCCCGCCTGGGCTCGGCAAAACCACACTCGCGCAGATCGTCGCCCGTGAACTCGGCGTCGGGTTTCGCGCGACCTCGGGGCCGGTGATCCAGCGCGCCGGCGACCTCGCCGCGATCCTCACCAATCTCCAGCCGCGCGACGTGCTGTTCATCGACGAGATTCACCGCCTCCAGCCAGCGATCGAGGAAATTCTCTATCCGGCGATGGAGGATTTCCAGCTCGATCTGATCATCGGCGAGGGGCCGGCGGCGCGCAGCGTGCGCATCGATCTGCCGCCTTTCACCCTGGTTGCCGCGACCACACGGGCAGGGTTGCTCGCGACCCCGTTCCGCGACCGTTTCGGCATCCCGCTGCGTCTGATTTTCTACACCCCCGAGGAGCTGGAGCGGATCGTCACCCGCGCCGCCGAGCGGCTCGCCATGCCGCTGACCCGCGAAGGGGCGGCGGAGATCGCCCGCCGCGCACGTGGCACGCCAAGGGTCGCGGGCAGGCTTTTACGCCGGCTTCGCGATTTCGCGACAGTTGCCAACAGCGAGGCCATCGACCGCGCTACCGCCGCCGAGGGTCTCGCCCGGCTCGACGTCGATCATCTCGGGCTCGATGCGATGGACCGCCGCTATCTCCGCCGCATCGCCGAGCATCATGGCGGCGGGCCGGTTGGGGTGGAAACGCTGGCTGCGGCCCTCGCGGAAGCACGCGACACGCTGGAGGATGTGATCGAGCCTTATCTCATTCAGGAGGGGCTAGTTTTGCGCACCGCGCGCGGGCGCGTGCTTGGGCTGCGCGCCTGGGAGCATCTCGGCCTCGCCCCCCCGCGCGGGATGGCGGCGGGGCTGTTCGCGCCCGATCCCTCGCATCCCGACCTCTTGAGCGAAGATGGATGAATTTTCGGAAAATCGCCATGTTCACAGGAAAGCGATTCCTCTATGAGGTACGGGTCTATTTTGAGGATACGGATGCCGGCGGCATCGTCTATCACGCCAAATATCTCGGTTTCGCCGAGCGCGCGCGGAGCGAGATGCTGCGCGCGCTCGGGGTGCCGCACGCGGCGCTGATCGAGACGCATGGCATCTTCTTTGTGGTGCGGCAGGCGAAATTGGACTATCTGCGTCCAGCGCGGCTCGATGACATGCTGGTCGTCGCCAATGATGTGCTGGCGGTGGGCGGTGCTTCGGTGCTGCTTCGCCAAAGTTTTTTCCGCCAAGGCGAGAGCGATGCGCTGGTCGTGCTGAAGATTTCCCTGGCCGCCGTCAGCCGCGAGGGGCAGCGGCCAGCGCGCTTGCCAGGGCGCTGGCGTGTTGCGATGACGCCGCTGGTCGTGGACGGGGATGAAGCGACGTCGTGAGATATCATCAAGGAGTGGGTTGAGTGGATCGGGCAGTGGATGCCGCCAATCTGGCGGCGGCGGGGGCGGATCTCTCGCTTTGGGGCCTCTTCATGCAGGCCGATATCATCGTCAAATTCGTCATGCTGCTGCTGCTCGCGGCCAGCGTCTGGGTTTGGGCGATCGTGTTCGAGAAATATATGACCCTGCGCCGGGTCAATCGCGCCGCCGATCAGTTCGAGGATCGATTCTGGTCGGGCGGCAGCCTCGACGAATTGTTCGAGCAGGAAGGCGCGAAGCCGACCAACCCGATCGCCGCCGTTTTCGGCGCGGCCATGGCGGAATGGCGCCGCAGCTTGCGCGTCGCCGGCGCCGATGTGGCGCGTTCGGGCGTGCGCGAGCGGGTCGATCGGGCGATGACGGTCACCGTCCAGCGGGAAATGGAGCGGCTCGAGCGCTGGATGATCTTCCTCGCCTCGGTGGGATCGACGGCGCCGTTCATCGGTCTGTTCGGCACCGTCTGGGGCATCATGCACAGCTTTTCGGCGATCGCCGCGATGCACAACACCAATCTCTCGGTGGTCGCCCCGGGCATCGCCGAGGCTTTGTTCGCGACCGCGATTGGTCTCGTCGCGGCGATTCCGGCGGTGCTCGCCTATAACAAGATCAGCACCGATCTCGCCCGCTTCGCCTCGCGGCTCGAAGGATTTGGGGCCGAATTCGGCGCCATCCTCTCGCGCCAGTCCGAGGAGCGGGCCTGAGCGATGGCCGCTTTCATGGTCGGCAACGGCAAGGGGCGCGGCCGCTACCGCCCGCTCGCCGAGATCAACGTGACGCCGCTGGTCGACGTCATGCTGGTGCTTTTGATCATTTTCATGGTGACGGCGCCGCTGATGACCTCGGGTGTC
>JAJYXY010000005.1 GCA_021801465.1 Pseudomonadota bacterium | reverse complement strand
CAAACCGCACATCCCGTGCATTTTGCATAGTCATAGCGATAGCGCTGCCCCGGTCCCAGTTTGATGATCGCATCTTCGGGACACGCGGCAAAACAATTATCGCACTCAAAGCAATTCCCGCAGGAAAAACAGCGCGCCGCCTCACGTTGCGCGTCTGGCTCGGTAAGTCCGCCAAGAATTTCACGAAAGTCCGTGCGCTCGGCAAGCGGCACTTCGTGCTGTTCCGCTGGGCGGACATCACTAAAGAGCGGCAGATGGAGCATCGCGAAATTGACAACCGTAATCTCCGGGGGTGGCACATAACGGCCTTGGCGAAGCCAGGCATCGATGTGATCCGCGACGCGCTTGCCATGCCCGGTCGCAATCGTAACGCTCCGCGTCGTTGGCACCATGTCACCGCCAGCGAAAATCCCTGGACGGCCGGTCATCATCGTCTCATCGACGATCACCGTGCCATCTGGCCGGATCTCGATACCGGGAACCGCGCGTAAAAATTTACTGTCGGCGTCCTGGCCAAGCGCGAGGATAACCGTGTCCGCGCTCAAGGTTTCGAATTCGCCCGTCGGATGTGGCCTGCCGTGGTCATCGACGGTCATCCGCTCGACCGTGATTTCATCCTGGCTTATCTCTTTTATCGTCGTCAGCCATCGGATTTTGACGCCTTCCGCGAGCGCCTCGTCGGCCTCGAACTCGTGCGCGGGCATATGCGCGCGGTCGCGGCGATATATGATCAGCGCCTCCTCCACACCGAGGCGTTTGGCGGTGCGCGCGGCGTCCATCGCGGTATTGCCACCGCCATAAATGACGACACGTCGGCCAAGGCGGGGTGATTCGCCGAGGTTAGTCGCGCGGAGAAGGCTCACGGCGTCAAGAATTTTTCCAGCCTCACGCGCTGGGATCTCAACATGGTGGGAAATTTGCGCGCCGATCGCGAGCAAGACCGCATCGAACCGTCCCTCGGTCTGTTCTCGCAGTAGATCTTCGACTTTATGGCTAAGAATGATACGGACGCCGAGCGCTTCGAGCCTTGCGATCTCGCGGGCGAGTTCCTCACGTGGTAGGCGATAAGCGGGAATACCGAAATGTAACATGCCGCCTGCGATCGGCCCGGCTTCGTGGATTTCGACGCTATTGCCGCGTCTGGCGAGGTGATAAGCGGCGGAAAGCCCACACGGACCGGCACCGACAATGAGCACGCGCTTGCCCGACGCCGGCGCCGGTTGCGGCAACGCCCAGGCCTCTGCGAGCGCGCGGTCGCCAAGGAACCGCTCGACGGCATGAATACTGACGGCGGCGTCGAATTCGGCGCGATTGCAGGCAGTTTCACACGGATGATAGCAAACGCGGCCGTGGACCGCAGGGAATGGATTATCGACAATGAGTTGCTCCCAGGCGCGACGATAATCGCCCGCGGCGGCGAGCGCGAGCCATGCTTGGACATTTTCCCCGGCCGGACAGGCGTGATGGCAAGGTGCTTCGAGATCGACATAGACTGGCCGTCGCTGACGTAACGGGCCCGTGCCGGAAATCGCGGTGAGGTCGAGCTCTGGCGTGAGGTCGGCGCGTTTCATGCGAAGCCTATCCTTGCCCTGACTGGTATGAGACAGCGTGACTCTGGCGATGAAAAAGTTCCTCGACGGCCGCACGCGTGATGCGCGCCGTTCCGATGCCGCTCACAGCGACGGCACCGGCAGCGAGCCCCCAATCGAGCGCCTCGTCGGCGCGCGCCCCGCCGGCCAGCGCGAGCACCATGGCGCCGAGAAATGCATCCCCTGCCCCAACCGCGCTATGGACCGCGGCGTCAAGCGCTGGCCGATGGCGCGCCCCGGCCTCATCGGCGAGCACGGCGCCTTCGGCACCGAGCGTGACCACCACGATGCGCGCGCCGCCCTCCCCGACCAGTCGGCGCGCCGCGTTCGCGACGGCGGCGATGTCAGTAAGCGTCTCGCCACACAGGCTCTCAAATTCGCGGAGACTGGGTTTGATGAGCGCGAGCCCATGCCCGAGCGCTGCGTGCAAAGCCGGGCCGGAGGTATCGAGCACGAAAGACTGGCCGCGCGCGGCGGCGGCGCGGGCGGCGTTTGCGTAAATGTCCTCCGGCACCCCGCGCGGCAGACTTCCGCTTGCCACCAAATAAGTTTCGCCAGCCGAAGGGAGTGCCGCAAGGGCCGCACGCCATTCCACCTCGCTCAGCGTCGGCCCCTCGGGAACGAAGCGATATTCCAAACCACTCGACGCATCGCGCACGGTAAACGAAACCCGCGTGCGCCCGGCGATCGGAACGAGATGATGGGGAACGCCGGCGTCGGTCAGCAATTCCGCGAGAAACCTGCCGGTGACCCCGCCACCCGCGAACACGGCGAGCGTCTCGCCGCCGAGCGCATGGACAACACGCGCGACATTGACCCCGCCCCCGCCCGGGTCGACATGCTCGTCATGCGTGCGAATTTTATGCAAAGCCTGTAACTTCGGCGCGGTTGAGACGAAATCGACCGCGGGATTGAGCGTCCAGGTAATGATTCGGGCGGGGGGCATCGCGCGGCTCACGGAACGACGCGGAGTTGGTCCTTGACCAAGGCAACGCCAGGAGCCGACCAGGCCGCGTTTTCGGCGATATGACGCGCGGCAAAACTACGCACCGCGCCGCTCAGGGTAACAGTCGTTCCGTCTGCGGTCACGTTTATGCGCGAGGCATCGAGCTCGGCGTGGCGGGCAAGCGCACGGTTGACGGCTGCGGCAATCTCGGATGCAGCATGCGTTGGGCGGACGAGAATCTGATTGTCGATTGCGGCAACCCCCGCCAAATGTTGCACACGTTGCTCCACCTCTTGCTTTTGGTACTGCCAATCGACCTCGCCGATGAGCTTCACCACACCGCGTTCGACCGTAACCTGAATGCGTCCCTCCGGGATCATCGCATCCCAGCGAAGAACGCTTGCGATACGATGGGCGATATCCTCGTCGGAATGGCGCGTTGCTTCGCGCAGCCTGACCTCGATCTCTTGCGCGAGACCGAGGAGGCCGCGCACATGCCACACCGCGCGCTCGGCAGCTTTTTTTTCGGCATAGCTTGCAACAAAGCCGCCTAACGTCACAATGCCATCGCGCACATGAACGGTGATGTTTGCCGCATCGACATGCGGCGCCCATTCCAACTCTTCGCGTACCAGGCGCTCGAGGGTGAGATCATCCATGTGTCGCAGACTCCTTCAAAATAGGACGACCGGCGGCGTCCTCCGCTTTGCGGACGACGTCGATCGTACGCAGCAGGCTTGCCGGATTGACGCTGATCGAACCGATACCAAGGTCGGCAAGGAAAGCAGCGATTTCGGGATAATTGGCCGGCGCCTCACCGCAAATCCCGACTTTGCGATGATTGCGTTGCGCGCCAGTCACGGCAAGGCGTAGCATTTCCAACATACCCGGATCGCGTTCGTCGAAATCGAAGGCGACGATGTCTGAATCGCGATCGACACCAAGCGTGAGCTGCGTCAGATCATTCGAGCCGATCGAGAATCCATCGAATACTTCCGAAAACGCATCGATTTGGATAACATTGTTAGGAATCTCGCACATGACGTAGATTTCAAGGCCATCTTCGCCGCGACGCAAACCATGGCGGGCCATTTCGGCAAGTACTGCTCTCGCCTCGGTCACGCGCCGGCAGAACGGTACCATCACGAGAAGGTTGGTCAATCCCATCTCACGGCGCACCCGGCGCAGCGCCGCACATTCGAGCGCGAATCCCTCGGCATAGGCAGGGTGGGCATAACGCGCGGCACCGCGAAATCCGAGCATGGGATTCGATTCATGCGGCTCGAAGGCTTCGCCGCCGATCAACGATGCATACTCGTTGGTTTTGAAATCTGAGAGGCGAACGATCACCGGTCGCGGGTAGAACGCGGCGGCGATGGTGCCGATGCCTTCCGATAGTTCGCGGATGAAAAACGCACTCGCAGACGTGTCATTGCGGCTTCGTTCGGCAATGATCAAGCGCTCCTTCTCGGTGATTTTGTCCGGGTGGATCAGCGCCATCGGATGGATGCCGATATGTTCGTTGATGATGAACTCCATGCGCGCAAGCCCGACCCCGGCGCTTGGCATCATCGCGCTGCGGAACGCAAGATCAGGGTTGCCGAGATTGACCATGATGGGGGTTTGCGGAAGCGCCAAGCTCGCCGCGTCGACGCGGGCGACATCGAAAGCGAGTGCACCCGCATAAACCGTACCAACCTCGCCATCGGCACAAGAGACGGTGACGAGATCACCGGTGTGAAGCGCCGTCGTCGCCGTGCCCGCGCCGACCACCGCCGGCACGCCAAGCTCGCGCGCAACGATCGCCGCGTGGCACGTGCGCCCGCCATGATCGGTGACGATGGCGCCGGCGGTTTTCATTACCGGCTCCCAATCGGGGTTGGTTGCAGCGGCGACTAAAACCTCGCCTGGGCGGAAGGTTTCGAGATCTTTCGCCGAACTGATGACGCGGACGATACCGCTTGCGATCCTCTCCCCGACGGCACGCCCGCTGATCAGCTTGGGGCCAGAGTCACGTAAGCTAAAACTCTCCAACATGCCCGCACTTATGCGTGAGGCAACGGTTTCGGGGCGTGCCTGGACGATAAAAAGATCGCCATTTTCACCATCTTTCGCCCACTCTATATCCATCGGCTGGGGATGGCCGGCTGCATCGGAATAATGCGATTCGATGGTCAGCGCGGCGTCGGCGAGTTCGAGAACTTCCTCGTCCTTGAGGCAAAAGCGGACGCGTTTGGCCGCCTCCGTTGGCACGTTCTTGGTCGTCGCGCCGAAATGGCCGGGCGCGAGCCCCATGGTCAGTTGCTTACCCCCGAGCGTGCGGCGCAGCACGGCACGATGGCCGGCGCGAAAACTCGGCTTATGGACATAAAACTCGTCGGGATCCACAGTCCCTTGCACAACATTTTCGCCCAAGCCATAGGCGCCGGTGATGAACACGACGTCGCGAAAGCCCGACTCGGTGTCGAGCGTGAAGATGACCCCACTCGCGGCACTATCGGAGCGCAACATTTTCATCACGCCGACGGAAAGCGCCACCTTGAAATGATCGAAGCCATTATTGACCCGATAGACGATGGCGCGGTCGGTAAAAAGAGAGGCGAAGCAGCGCCGGCAGGCTTCGAACAGATCGTTCTCGCCCTGAATATTTAGGTAAGTATCATGCTGGCCGGCGAAACTCGCGCTCGGCAGATCTTCTGCCGTAGCCGAACTCCGCACGGCGACGGCGAGATTGGCGCCGTATTGCTCACCGAGGCGGGCATAAGCGTGTGCGATTGCCTCGCGCAAGGCGGCCACGTCCATCGTCTCGTAAACCAGGCGCCTTGCCGCCGCCGCCGCGCGCAAGAGGGCGGCGATATCGGTGACATCCAGCGCATCGAGCAAAGCATGAAGCTTGGGCAAGGCGCCAGCTTCGTCCATGGCTTGCCGATAGGCGCTGGTCGTAATCGCGAATCCGTTGGGTACCCGCACCCCGGTGAGCTTCGTATACATTTCGCCAAGCGAGGCATTCTTACCGCCGACCTCGCCGATATCCCGAGCGCCAATCTCGCCGAACCAACGGATGAGAGGGGTATCTACAGACATGACGTTTCCCTTTGCGGCCCTTTTTCTGCCCGTCGTTTCCGACTACTCCGCCGAAACTGGTGTGAAACTACCTAGATTTGGCGGAGACATCGTTGATCTGGGTCAAGCATAGGCAGCACGCGCGCAAACCCGCGGCCGGCGGCGAAAGACGCTTGCAAGCCTGCGCGCTACGGTCCATTTGTTCTAGGGGAATATTTGCGGAGCATGACGCTATGGGAAGCCTCAGCATCTGGCACTGGCTCATCGTCTTGATGGTCGTGTTATTGTTGTTCGGGACCGGCAAAGTGAGCAACCTCATGGGTGATTTTGCCAAAGGAATCAAAGCCTTCAAGAAAAACATGGCGGAGAACGACGACGCTTCCATGGAAGCCTCGGCGGAGCGGCCGGGTGGGTCGATCGCTGGCCCAGGGGTGAAGCCCGGCGTCAATGCTAAGGAAAGCGAAAGCAGCGCGACCCATCGCGGTTGACCCGCAGCGTGGCCCACGCGAACACGCCGGGGCCTCGGATGACGACGGCGGCCGCCGCGGTCGAAACGCTGATCGGCCATGGGATTTCAGCTCTTTATGCGCTCCCGGGGGTGCATAATGATCCGTTTTTTGATGCTCTGCACGCGGCCTCCGACCGCATCCGGGTGATCCACACACGCCATGAGCAAACGGCCGGCTATATGGCGCTCGGCGCGGCCCTGGTGAGCGGGCGGCCACAGGCGTTCTCCGTCGTCCCAGGCCCCGGGATGCTGAATGCGGGCGCGGCGTTGCTGAATGCCTACGGGCTCGGCGCCCCGGTGCTCGCCCTCGTTGGCCAAATTCCGCAAGCAGCGATCGATCGCGGCTATGGCCATCTCCATGAATTGCCCGACCAACTCGGCCTGCTCCGCCATCTCACCAAGCACGCCGCCCGCATTACCCATCCCGCCGCGGCATCACCCCTGATCGCCGAGGCGCTGGCGCGCGCGCAGGCCGGGCGGGCGCGGCCGGTCGCGCTCGAATGTGCGATCGATGTCTGGGGACAGGAGGGGCCAGTCGAGATCATGGCGCCCATCGCCCCGGCGCCACTCGCCCCGGATCTCGAGGCGGTTGCTCGTGCGGCGATGCTGCTCGCGCGGGCCGAGCGGCCGTTGATCGTCGCCGGCGGCGGGGCGCTCGACGCTGCGCCGATGCTACGCGCGCTGGCTGAGCGGCTCGGGGCGCCGGTGATGACGTTTCGTCGCGCCCGCGGGGTGTTGCCGACCGATCACCCGCTGGCGATTTCCTGGCCCGTAGGGCACCGGCTCTGGGCCGCCGCGGATGTCGTTCTCGCCGTGGGTACACGGCTTTATTCGCCGCTCTCGGTTTGGGGCAGCGATCCCGCGCTCAAACTTATCCGCCTCGACGCCGATGCCGAGGAGATCGAGCGTTTTCGCCGCCCGGACGTCACGCTCCTTGCCGATGCCGCGTTGGGCCTCGCCGCGCTCGGCGAGGCTTTGCCGTCTCGCCCCCCCACCCCCCGCCCCGATCTCGCCGCGGCGCAAGCGTGGTTTTCTAGCGAATTGGCACGGCTTGAGCCGCAAATGAGTTTTATTCGCGCGATCCGTGCGGCGCTGCCGCCCGAGGGGGTCGTCGTCGAGGACGTGACGCAGATCGGATTTGTCGGCCGGCTCGCCTTTCCGGTCGCCGCACCGAGACGCTATCTCTCACCGGGCTATCAAGACAATCTCGGTTGGGGCTTTGGCGCCGCATTAGGGGCCAAGGCGGCGGCCCCCGATCGGCCGGTGGTGCTGATTACCGGCGATGGGGGATTCCTCTACCAGGCAAGCGAACTCGCCACCGCCATGCGGCATGGCATCGCCGTCGTCGTCGTAGTCTTCGATGATAGCGCCTTTGGCAATGTCCGCCGCATTCAGGCGGAGCATTATGGCAATCGTCTGATCGCGTCCGATCTCTATAATCCTGATTTCGTCCGCTTCGCTGAGAGTTTCGGCGTCAAGGCATGGCGCGCCGATACGCCCGAGACGCTGGAGCGTGCGCTCGCCGCCGCACTCGCCGAGGGTACGCCTGGGCTGATCCATGTTCGCCTCGGCGCGGTGCCGAGCCCATGGCCGCTGATTTTGCTGCCGCGGGTGCGCGGTTTCGAAGACGATTGGCGTCGGTCTTTACCTTGAGGCGTCCTCTAAAAAATCGCGCCTTACCCCATCGACTGGCTGCGTGCTCTGCCCCGGATCGCATCATTGCGGGCCGAGGCCCTCCAGCCGGAGTTCAATGCCCCCGTCCGCGGCCACCGTCACGCGGAACATTTGAAACCCTGAAACGCGCGGGTGGCACGTCTTCATGGGATGGGCATGGGTTGCGCTGATGACGATGACAGCTGCCCCGGCGGCCTCAGCCGCACGCACGCCGGCGCCGGAATCCTCGAAAATCAAGCAATCTTTTATGGGATGGCCCAATCGCGCTGCCGCCATCAGAAACCCGTCGGGCGCCGGCTTGCCGATGCGGACGTCATCGCTGCTGATCAGCAGTGGCGGCGGCGGCAACAGAGCCGCGGCGATCCGCCGCTCGGCCAGCTTGCGCGTCGCTGATGTCACGACAGCCCAGCGATCGGCGGGAAGTGCTTTGAGGAAGGCGGCAGCGCCGGCGATTGCTTCGATCCCGTCTACGTCGTCGAGTTCCGCCTGCTCCAATGCGCGCACCTCTTCTTCTAGATCGAGCTCGGCCAGGCCGACGCGTTCGAGTATTTCGATCGCGCGCATGCCGTGCATCGACGGGAGGAAGGTTTCGACATCAAGCCCGCGCCGGCGCGCCCACGCGGCCCATACCCTTTCCGTCGCCGCGATAGAGCTCAGCAAGGTGCCATCCATGTCGAACAGGATTGCGCCGAAGCGGCGCGTCGGGAAAACCGGCTGGGTCACATTTCGTTCCGCGCGGCGCTGGCTCTCATGTGTCAGGGCCGCCCCGGCGAACCGGCCGCGTGATAGGCTTCCAGGCTTTGTCCGACGCGCCAAATCAGGATTTGGTTCGGATCGAGTGGCCGGTTCGCAAAATGGCGCGCGCCTGGCATATGCTGCCAGAATAACGGCTCTGGAACTTGGCGCCCGTGGAGGGCCGCGAGCAGTCGAGTAACCGCAGCCTCGGCTTCGGGATGGGGCCAGTAATAGCGGATCCGATCAGAGAAACTATAATGGCGCAGCATCCGCTGTTCGGCGGCATTGCCATGGTAGTGTCGGGCCCAGTGCGCGGGCTCGTCGGTCATTATCCGCTCCATAACGCGAACGAGTGGGCGCGATCCATAATCTGCCAGCAAATCGGAGGCGATGAGATCCAGCGCGTACAGCGCCTCGCGCAACACGAAGGTCAGCTCTGGGCCCACTTTCAGGATCTGAAAGCCATCGGCGACCAGCGCGCTCAACGATGCCGTGCCCTGATAGTCGGTCGAATGAGCCTCGAATACGAACTGAGGCTCGTGCGAGAGCACCTCGATCAGCGCCCTGGCCTTGCTGCGGTCGTAGCGGATCACGTTATGGTTGCCGAATTCAACACCGGGCTGGACCACGATGCCGATGACGCGGGCAAATGCGCCGGCGAGACCAGCATCGGTGAAGGCGCGGCGATGCACCGCTATCGTCCGCTGTGCCGCTTGCGGCGTCGTCGGATCGAGTGCGCTCAGCGCATGGTCCGCCCCGCCGGGCGGCGGAACTTCTGTGCCGATCACATAAAGCGGCGCCGGCAAGCGCGATTTCGCGGCGGTCGCTTCCGCAACCGCGGCCAAGCGCGCGGCGCGATTGGCCGTGATTTCGTCATCGAGCGCGGCCGGCTCACCGCGGCACCCCATCGACGCGTCGAGATGAATCTTGCGAAACCCCGCCGCGACGAAGGCCGCAACCATCTGCTCGGCCTCGGCCATGGCGGCCCGTGCCTCGTACTCGCGCCAGGGATTCGGCCCCAAATGATCGCCGCCGAGATGGATCAGATCGCGCGGGCAGCCCTCTTCATCGGCGATCTGAAACACCAGTGCAGCGAAATCGGCCGGCCGCATGCCGGTATAGCCGCCCCGATGATTGACCTGATTGCAGGTAGCCTCGATCAGCACGGCGATTTGGCGGTCGCGGCCGAAGCGAAGTGCCGCGCGAAGCACGACCGGATGCGCCGAGCAAACCGACGTCACGCCGAGCGCCCTCCCCTCTTGGCGGGATTGCGCAAGGCCAGAGAGATCGCACCGCTTCAAAGCCACCTCCCGGTCACCGCGTTGAACCAATCAAGTTTCATTCTGGCCCCCGTGCCCTCCGTTGCCGCTCGTCACCCGAGGCACCTGCAGGGATCAACCCGGCCCGATCAACAAAGACGCGCCCGCGCGGCGAGGTACTCCCGCCGTAAACGCGCGACCAGCGCGCTCGCCGGCACCACCTCGTGCACCGCGCCAATCCCCTGGCCCGAGCCCCAAATATCGCGCCACGCCTTGGTCCGATCGGAGGCGAAATTCATCTTCGAGGGGTCCGACTCCGGCAGATGATCGGGATCGAGCCCGGCATTGATGATGCTGGCGCGGAGGTAATTGCCATGCACGCCGGTGAAGAGATTGGTATAGACGATGTCTTCCGCGGTGCCTGCGACAATCGCCGCTTTGTAGGCCTCGGCGGCGTTGGCCTCCTCGGTCGCGATGAACGCCGAGCCGATATAGGCGAAATCGGCGCCCATCGCTTGTGCCGCCAAAACAGCGCCGCCAGTCGCAATCGAGCCGGAAAGCGCGAGCGGGCCGGAAAACCAGGCGCGGATTTCCTGCACCAGGGCAAACGGCGAAATCCGCCCCGCGTGGCCGCCTGCACCGGCGGCGACCGCGATCAGCCCATCCGCCCCTTTCTCGATCGCCTTGCGCGCAAAGCTATCGGTGATGACATCATGCAAAACGATGCCGCCATAGGAATGAATGGCGGCATTGACCTCTTCCCGCGCGCCGAGCGAGGTGATTACCACCGGCACCCGATGCTCGACACATAGCGCGAGATCATGCGCGAGCCGATCATTCGAGCGATGAACGATGAGATTGACCGCGAATGGCGCCGCCCGAATCTCGGGCTCTGTCGCGTCATGCGCGGCAAGCTCGGCGTTAATGCGCGAAAGCCACTCCCCGAGCATCTCTGCCGGGCGCGCGTTCAGCGACGGGAAAGACCCAATGATGCCAGATTTGCACTGGGCAATGACGAGATCGGGGTTGGAGATGATGAAAAGCGGCGCCGCGATCGCCGGTAGCGCGAGCGGCGCGCGGAGCGTGGGTGGAAGTGTCATCGGCTGTTCTCCGCCGGCCAAGATGATCTTGCGGCGCGCGGCATTTTTCTCTTCTTCACGGCATTTCCCTTCCCTATACGTAAACTTGCGTTCATTGACAGCGCTCCCCGGCCGATGACAATCTCGCCCTCATAGAAGATCGGTCGCGCCTCCTTGGCAAGGCCGGTTAGTCGTCGAAACAACGGGAAAAAAAGAGGATGGGCGGAAACGCCCGAGGGGAGCGAACATGAATGTTCTCAAAGCGGCGCTGCTCGGCGCCATTGTCAGCGTCCCTTGGTTCGGGGCGGAGACGGCGCGCGCCGATGAGGTGGTGCGGATCGCCTATATCGACCCGATGAGCGGCCCGTTCGCCTCCACCGGCCGGCTCGGCGAGCAGCATTTCCGCTTCGCGATCGACCGGGTGAATGCCGCCCACGCCGCCGGCAACCGCACCTTCGAATTGGTGGTGATGGATAACGAGGTGAGCCCGGAAAAGTC
>JAJYXY010000218.1 GCA_021801465.1 Pseudomonadota bacterium | reverse complement strand
AGGCGTCGATCTCGGCGGCACGCTGACGCAAGGAAAATTCGAATTTTTCGCCAATGCCTCCTATATCAACGCAACCTATCAGAATGGCCTGACCATTTCGAGCCCG
The DNA here is from genome assembly GCA_021801465.1 of Pseudomonadota bacterium. GTDB lineage: Bacteria > Pseudomonadota > Alphaproteobacteria > Acetobacterales > Acetobacteraceae > Acidibrevibacterium. The sequence goes on along the minus strand of JAJYXY010000218.1, from coordinate 11,468 downwards.
AACAATCCCGGCGCCGACGCCAACGGCAACATCCATATCCGCCCCGGCGACACGCTTCCCGGCATCCCGAACTGGATCGCAAAAATCGGGTTTTCCTATAACATCACCGATGCGTGGCAAGTCGGGGCCGATGGCACCTATCAATCCGGCCAATATCTGTTCGGCGACGAGGCCAATCTTCTTCCGACCACCGGCGCCTATTTCGTCACCAACCTCAACACCAGCTACCAGCTCACCAAACACATAAAATTGTTCGCGATGCTCGATAACGCCTTCAACGCCGATTATTACACCTACGGCACGCTCAGCCCGACCAACCTCGTGCCGATCCCGAGCGCTCCTGGCGCGTCCAACCCGCGCGCCTTGGCGCCGGCCAACCCGATCGAGGCCTATGGCGGCATCACCGTCTCGTTTTGAGCCTCGCGGCGCTGGCGTCTCGACAAGCGCGCGCCAGTGTTCCTATAGTCGCGCCGCGCCCAGATTGGGCGCATGGCTTTGATAAACAGGCCCAATTTAGTCTTCTATCGAAGGAGAACACGATGCAACGGTTGATTGCGGTCGCGACATTCGCCCTGGGTTCCCTTGTCATGGTAGGCGCCGCGCACGCGGATGGTGACGCCGCTGCCGGCAAGACCCTGTTTCAGCAGAAATGCGCCCTCTGCCACTCTCCCGAAAAAGGGGTGAACAAGCTTGGCCCAAGCCTTTGGAACGTCGCCGGCCAGCCGACGGCAGAGGTGCCGAATTATACTTTCTCCGCGGCCATGAAGAACTCCCACATCACCTGGGATGACGCCTCGCTCGACAAATGGCTGACCAACCCTCGCGCAATGGTCGCGGGGACGAAAATGATCTTCCCCGGACTTCCGAACGAGGCCGATCGTCAGAACGTCATCGCCTATCTCAAGACGCTGAAATAGCGCCTTTCTCCTGGCATTCGCGCAAGTGCGCGGCGACAGTCTGGATGGTTTCTCGATCGCCGCGCCGCTTGTGCGAAGGAATAATGATATCGGCGCTGATATGTGACGGATGCCCGGCCAGCATGAGCACCCGATCGGCAAGGGCTGCGGCGTCGGTCAAATCGTGGGTGACGAGAAGCGCCGCCGTCGGCCGTGCCTCCCACGCCTCGCGGAGCACGGCGCGGGCGAGTTCGGCGTTACCCGCGTCCAATGACGCGAAAGGCTCGTCGAGCAGCACCAAGGCGGGCGCGATCGCAAAGGCGCGGGCGATGGCCACGCGGCGCGCCATGCCGAGCGAGATTTGGTTCGGATAGGCGTTGCACGCCGCCCAGAGGCCAAGCCGCCGGAGCAGCGCCTCCGCCGCCCCCTCCTGGCCCGGCGGCAGGACCAAGGCCAGGTTTTCCCAGACAGTCCGCCATGGCAAAAGCCGCGGCTCCTGAAACACGAAGCCAAGGCGCGGCCGTCCCTTCTGGCCCGGCCAGAGGATTTTCCCCTCATAGCCCTGATCGAGATCCGCAATCAGCCGCAACAACGTCGTCTTGCCGCAGCCCGAAGGGCCGACCACGGCGACGATTTCGTTTTCACCGAGACGAAAAGAGAGATCGGCGAGCACCGGCTCGCGCGCGCCGGGGTAGGCTTTGCGCCGGATGGTGACATCCAGGATCACCGCCGCCATCGATTGACCCAATGCTCCATAGGTTGCCACACGCCCCACTCGATCGCTTGCACAACGAGGATGAAGGCGAGGGTATAGGCGAGAATGTCGGTGACATCGAAAAGTTGAAAATACTGCTCGATCGCAAAGCCGACGCCATTGCTCCGGCCAAGCAATTCGACGACGAGGACGATCTTCCAGATGATCGCAAGGCCCGACCGTGCGGCGGCAAAGAAATACGGCGTCAGTTGCGGCAAGACGACATGGCGCAGCACCGCCCAGCGCCCCATCCGATAGCAACGCGCCATCTCGAGCAGGCCACGGTCGAGCGTGCGCGCGCCCTCGCGCAGCGTCACCGCCGTCGATGGCAGTTTGTTGAGGGCGACAGCGATGATCGCGGTCGGCTCGTTCAAGCCAAACCACACATACATCAGCATGATCGAGACCAGCGCTGGCAGATTGAGCAACACCGTGAGCCACGAATCGAACGCGAGATCGAGCCGCCGCGAAACCCCGAGCGCGAGCCCCATTGCCGCCCCGACCACCATCGCCAGCGAAAAAGCGCCGGCGACCCGAAGCAAAGTGATGCCAAGATTGGCGAGCAGATCACCATGCCAGGCGAGTTGCAGCATCGCTTGCACCACCCGCGAGGCGGGCGGCAAAAGCGGGCTCGCGGCGAGCCACGCCACGCTCTCCCATGCCAGCAGGAAGACAGCGACCGAGGCTGTGCGAGTGATGAAGGCAGCGCGAATCAGGAGAGCCCCGTCTGCCAGAATGTCCCTGGTGCGAGCGTTTTTGCCTCTCCCACCAGCGCCGGCCCGCCGGTCTCGGCGAGAACCGCGAAAAGCGTCGCCGCCGCCGCCGCCGTGGCTTCGGGGGAGAGGCGCGGAATACCGGCACGATAGGCGTCGCGCAAATGGGCGAGTTCGGCGGCGTTGGCTGCTTGGGCGAGCGGCGCCAGCGTCTCCCATTCCGCGTCTGAAGATGCGAGCAGATCCTGCGCCTTGCTCATGCACGCGAGAAAGCCGGCTAACCCCTGGCGCTCCGCGCGCGCCCAGGGGGCTCTGAAAACATAGCCAACAAAAGGCACATCGGGCGCGATGCCAAGCCCCGCGACGGCGGTTTTCATGGTCATCAGGGTGCGCATGCCAGAGGCCTCGGCGCGGGCGGCGAACGGCCAGAAGGTGAGCGCGGCATCGAGCCGGCCACGCCGCAATTCCTCGGCGAGGAGCGCCGGCGCGCCAAAGCTCGGCTCCAATCGTCGGGCGAGATCGAGATGGTCGTGCCGCTCCGCATAGGCGCGCAGGATGATCCAGCTTTTGTCGAGCGCACTGCCGGCAACACCGAGCCGCCGGCCGCTGAGATCAGCGAGCGCCTGCACCGGGGAGCCAGCGGGCAGGATCACGGCGCCAAGCGCGCTCGAGAAGGGAACGAAGCTCCAATCGGCGCCGCCGGTGCGCTGACGCGCGACCCAAAGCCAATCTTGCAGGATGATATCGACCTCACCGGCCTGCAATGCGACCTGTGCCGCCGGAGAGCCGGCATATTGGCGAATATCGAGCGCGACCCCGGCCTCGGTATCGAAACCATGACGGCGGACGACATCGAGCGCCCAGGAAAACGAGCCAAAACGCAACACGCCGATGCGTATCTTGGGCGCGGCCCGGGCAAGACGGGGCGCGATCACCCCGAGCGCTCCCGCAACCCCAGCCTTCACGACGGCACGGCGACTTGGCATCTCGTATCCTCCCGATCCCGCGCACAGCGCGAGCCAGAATTATCGGCGCGCAAAGCGGGCGTCTGTCAACGCCGTATCAGGGGTTTGGCAAGAGGCGCTCCTCGATCAAATAATCGAGGCCACGGCGCCAGCTCTCATCGGTGTTACCACGAATATCGACACTCCCCGCGGCCACACGGCGGCCGCTCGCGACCTCTTCAATAACCACATTGATATTGAGGATCAGGTCGCTCACTTTCTGCACCCAGCCATAAGCGGCGGCCTGCGCGCCGAGTTGTTTGGCAAATTCGCGCTCGCAGCCATTGCAGTTCATGATATCGGGCGAGGCCGCAAGCGCGGAGGCGAGCGGCGCGATAGCGACGATGCGGTAACGCCCGGACTGGGCGAGGCGCGCGCGCAATTCCTCGCCCAAAGCGGCCAAGCGGGCGCGCTCGGCCGCACTCGGGGGCGCCGGCGAGGTGTCGACCAGCGCGAAATCGAACACCGCGATCGGTTCCGCGGCCACGCCGCAAGCGGGCGCGTGCATGAGGAAGACCATCACAGCGCCGCAGACAGCGAAAAGCCGCGCCCCGAAAAACCGAGAACCTAAAAACCGAGAACCTAAAAATTTGTTCACGCGCCCTCCCTCTGTTAAGCATCGCCATTCGGTGGCAGCATGATGCGCGCGCTTTCCCGGCGCGCAAGAGCGCGCTTTGCCCGCACGCCAGAGGAGGAGACGTATGCCAGGCCGCGCTTTGCGGATCGTGCTGAGTTTGACCACAGCGCTTCTGTTGGCCGCCCCCCTTGCGCCAATGGCGCGCGCCGACGATCAAGCCCAAACGGCATCGCCCGAGGCGGCGGCGCATGTCCCGCTCGTCTATCTCGCCCTCGCCGTCAAACGCAGTTTCCCACAAAGCTATCTCGATCAGCCGCCCGATGATGAGGGCGTCGCCGGAGCCAATGTCGCACTTGCCGACAACAACACCACCGGTCATTTCACCGGCCAGGATTTTACCCTCGATATTGTTACCGCCGGCGATGAGGCCGGGGCGATGGCGGCGTTCGCCGACCGGCTCGGCAAGGGCGCGCGTAATTTCGTGACCGATGTGCCGGCACCGCTTCTGCTCAAGCTCGCCGATCTGCCGGAGGCCCGCACCGCAACCCTGATCGATGCCGCCGACAGCGATGACATGCTGCGCGCCGAGGGGTGCCGGCGCAATGTTCTCCATGTGTTGCCGAGCCGCGCCATGCGCGCTGATTCGCTGATGCAGTATCTCGTGGTCAAGAACTGGCGACGGATCATGCTGCTTTCTGGCCAGACCGAGGCCGACAAGCTTTATGCCGAGGCGATGCGGCGGGCGGCGAAAAAATTCCAGATCAAGATCGTCGCCGACAAGGCGTGGACCTTCAACCCCGCCGAACAGCGCGCCGATACCGGGCATTTCGAGGTCAATACCGAAGTCGCCAACATCACCCAGGGCGTCGATTACGATCTTCTCGTCGTCGCCGACGAAGAAGACAATTTCGGCGACGAGCTCGGCTATCGCGCGACGCTGGCGCGCCCGGTCGCCGGCACGCAAGGGCTGGTGCCGACGGCGTGGACGCGGGTTTATGACGAAACCGGTGCGACCCAGTTGCAAAACCGCTTTCTTCGCGCAGCCCATCGCTGGATGACCGAACGCGACTATGGCGCGTGGATGGCGGTGCGCGCCTTCGGCGAGGCCGCCATCCGCACCCATAGCAGCGACCCCGCGGTGATCGGCGCCTATTTGCGTTCCCCGAAATTTGAGTTGGCGGCGTTCAAGGGCGAACGTCTCAGCTTCCGCGCCTGGGACGGGCAATTGCGCCAGCCGGTTCTGCTCGCCGATCCCCGTTCGCTGGTGTCGATTTCGCCCCAGCCCGGGTTTTTACATGAATTTTTCGAAACCGACACGCTCGGTGTCGATCAGCCGGAGAGCACATGCCATCTCAAATGAACCGCGGCCTTGCCGCGCTTTGCTGCCTGCTCGTCGCCACTGGTGCGGCGCGTGCCGATCATCTCTATGTTTCCAATGAGAAGGATAACACCGTCACTGTCGTCGATGCGGCGAGCCTCGCGATCGTGAAAACGGTTCCCGTCGGCGCGCGCCCGAGAGGGCTCCTACTCGCCAATGACCATAAAAGCATTTATGTCTGCACCTCGGACGCCGATCATATCGAGGAACTCGACCTCGCCACCCTCACCGTGACCCGCACGCTCCAGAGCGGGCCTGATCCGGAAACCTTCGCGCTCAGCCCCGATGGAAAAACCCTTTACGTTTCCAACGAAGATGACAACGAGGTTTCGATCGTCGATGTCGCTTCGGGGCGGATCAGCGGGGAAATCCCGACCGGCGTCGAGCCCGAGGGCATGGTGGTAAGCCCCGATGGCAAGACCATCGTCAATACCTCCGAGACCACCAGCATGGCGCATTTCATCGATGCCGCCTCTCATAAAATGATCGCGAGCGTTCTCGTCGGTTCACGTCCGCGCTTTGCCGCCTTCACAAAGGATGGCAGCCAGGTTTGGGTTTCCTCTGAAGTCGGCGGCAATGTTTCGATCGTCGATGCGGCGAGCCATAAAGTGGTCCACACCATCGCCTTTGCCATTCCCGGCGTTCCCGCCGAGACGGTGCAGGCGGTTGGCATCAATCTTTCGCCGGATGGAAAACTCGCCTTCATCGCCCTCGGCCCGGCCAATCGCGTCGCCGTCGTCGATACCGCGACGTTTGCCGTCAAAAAATATCTTCTCGTCGGCCAGCGTGTCTGGCACATGGATTTTTCCTTCGACGGCAAGACGCTCTATACCGCGAACGGGGTCAGCAACGACATGTCGGTGATCGATGTCGGGGATCTCAAGGTCACGAAATCGGTGCCCGTTGGCCACCTCCCCTGGGGCGTGGTTTATGGCCCTTGAGGCGCCGGCACTGGCGATTGAGGATCTGAGCCACGCGTTCGGCGCGCGCAAGGTTTTGGACCGCGTCTCGCTTTCCGTTGGGCGCGGTGATTTCACCGTTCTCCTCGGCCTCAACGGCGCCGGCAAGACCACGCTTTTTGCGCTGATCACACGACTTTATCTGAGCCATAGCGGGCTGATCAGCGTCTTTGGCCATGACATCAAGAAAGAGGCGCAAGCGGCGCTGCGCTGCATGGGGGTCGTGTTCCAGCAATCCACACTCGACCTCGATCTCACGCTTGAGGAAAATCTGTTTTACCACGCCGCCCTCCATGGCATGCGGCGCAAACTGGCGGCGGCTCGTATCGGCGAGGAATTGGCGCGCGTCGGCCTCGCCGAGCGCCGGCGTGAGCGGGTGCGCGTCCTCTCCGGCGGCCAGCGCCGGCGTGTCGAACTCGCGCGTGCGCTGATCCATAACCCCTCGCTCTTACTGCTCGATGAGCCGACGGTCGGGCTCGATATGGCAAGCCGGCAATTCCTTCTCGACCATGTTCGCGGCCTTTGCACGAGCCAGGGTCTCGGGGTTTTATGGGCGACCCATCTCATCGACGAGGCCGGCCCGGATGCGCGCATCGTCATTCTGCATCAAGGCCGCGTGCGCGCGGCCGGCGAGCGCGCCGAGATCCTCGCCCGCACGGGCGAGGTAACGCTCAAGGCCGCTTTTGACCGGATCATCGCCGATGGCGCTGCCAAGCGAGGCGGAGAGACATCATGACCGCGGCGCAATATGGCATTTGCCTCTCCGGCGTGGTGCGGCGCGAGGCGCTGCGCTGGCTCAATCAGCGCGGGCGCTTCATCTCCGCTTTGGTGCGGCCGCTGGTTTGGCTTGCGATTTTCGCCGCCGGTTTTCATTTCGTGCTCGGCGTGTCGATCATTCCGCCTTACGAAACCTACATTCCCTACGAAGTCTATATCGCGCCTGGCTTGCTCGCCATGATCCAGCTTTTCAACGGCATGCAGAGTTCGCTTTCCATGGTCTATGATCGTGAAATGGGGAGCATGAAAACATTGATGATCAGCCCGTTTCCGCGCTGGTTTCTGTTGCTTGCCAAACTGCTTGCCGGCGTCGTGGTTTCCATAGTCCAAGCCTATATCTTTCTCGCCATCGCCTGGTTCTGGGAAATCGAGCCGCCGATCGGTGGCTATGTCGCGGTGTTGCCGGCGCTCGTGCTCGCCGGGCTGATGCTGGGCGCACTTGGCCTTGTGCTTTCCTCGTTCATTCGCCAGTTGGAGAATTTCGCCGGGGTGATGAATTTCGTGATTTTTCCGATGTTTTTTACCTCCTCGGCGCTATACCCGCTGTGGCGTGTCGCCGAGGCGAGCCCGGTGATTTATTGGCTCTCCGAGATCAACCCCTTCACCCATGCGACCGAACTCATTCGCTTCGCGCTTTATGATCGCCTGAACCTGCTATCGGCGTTGATCGTGACCGGCTATCTCGTCGTTTTCGTGTTCCTCGCGGTTTGGGGCTATGATCCTGGGCGTGGGTTGATCGCGCGCCGGGCCGGCGCTGAATGAGAGGGTCAAACAGGATGCGCCACGCGCTCGTCACAATTGCCGCTCTGTCTCTCGCAACCGCGGCCCGTGCCGCCCCCCCTCCGGCAGATCCCGATTGGCCCTGCCAGCAACGCCTGGTGCCGCATCTCGCCTTCGCAAACTACTGGTCGGGCCCCGCACCGGCGAGTGGGGCCGACTGGCATGACAATCAGTCTGTGGCGACGCTCGCGGAAGCGGTTTCCGCGCGTGATGTCACGCCAGAGGAAGGTGTGGCGAAACTCGACGCCTTTGTACACGGCCTGCCCAGCACTGAACGCGCGACCATCTTGCCGCTTTTATTCACCGCGCTCGTTGCGCAGACCAACGAGCAACGCGATGCGGTGATCGCGCGTCTCAAGGAACTCGCCGTGCGCCAGCGCGCATTGGCCAAACGCATCGAAGACGATGAAGCGGCGATGCAAGCAAACCCCGCCGACACGACTGGCCCCGCCGCCGATGATCGCGCCGCGATCGCCGCGCGCCACGATCTTCTGGTGCGGAGTTATCACGATATCGGTGAGACCATCCGCTATGCCTGCCAGGTTCCGAGCGATCTCGATGCCCGGCTCGGCGCTTATGCCCGCGCCCTCACCGGCGCGCTCGGCACGGAGTGACCGCGGCAAGCTAAAGCCACCAAATTCCGATCAGGAGCGTGAGAAGGGTCAGCGGCGCGCCGATCACGAAATAATCCCAAAATCCAATCCTGACCCCCTCGGCCGCCGCGCGTTGGACAACGATCAAATTCGCAACAGAGCCGAGAATGGTGAAATTCCCAGCGAGCGTCGAGGCCATGGCGGCAACCAGCCAGGCGTGATCGGCACCGGGAAGCGGGTCGATGAACGGGCGCAGGAGCAAAATCGCCGGCACATTGCTCACCACGTTGGAGAGAATGGCAACGATGATGGCGAGCGGCGCGGTGCGATCGAGATGCCATGTCTGCGCCACCGCAACGATCCGCGGGCCAAAAAACGCCGCCTGCACCCCCGCAACAACGATGAACAATCCCGCAAACATCAGCAAAAGCGGCCAATCGATCTCACCATAAAAGCGCCCGGGCTTGAGACGCCCGAGCAAAAGTAAAATCCCACCAGCAACCACCGCGGCTTCCGAGGGTGGCGCGCCAGCAAACAGCGCGATGATGAGGGCAAGAACGACGATGAGGGTGACTTTCACGAGCGGCATGAAGATTACGGTCCGCTCTGGCTCGGCGGCCAGCGTCACGCGCACGAAAAACTCCCGCCGCCAGATGCAAGCGATCAAGACGATCGTGAGCGCGAGCCCACTCGCTGCAACCGGCGCCAGCGCACCGGCGAATGCGCGATAGGGAATATGCGAGAGGCTGCCGACGATCATGTTTTGCGGATTGCCGGTGATGGTCGCAACACTGCCGATATTGGAGGCGGTGGCGATCGCGATCAGATAGGGTTTCGCGCGGCGCCCGAGCCGACGCACGACATCGAGCACCAGCGGCGTCATGACGAGACAGATCGTATCGTTGACCATGAACGCTGAAAGCACACCAGAGACGAGGACCACCGCCGAGAGCAAGAGTAGCGGATGGCGCGCGCGCAGGACTACCCACCCCGCGATGAGGCGGAATCCGCCGGCCAGCCGCAAACTGGCAACGACGATCATCATGCCAAGAAGAAGTGCGATGGTGTCGAGGTCGATCGCGCGATAAGCCGCCTCGCGACTCACGACGCCACTCGCCAGCATCAAAGCCGCACCGAGAAAGGCCGCGCCGGCGCGATCGATACGAAAAAACGGCAGGCGCCCGAAGGCGACTACGCCGTAGGTTGCGAAGAAAATCAACAGCGCCAGAGCGCGGGAGACGATCATGATTGTGCTTTAGCACCCGAGACGAGGCGCGAATACTCTGTCGCGAGCGCGCCGCCAAAACGACGCGGGCCGGAGATTTCTCTCCGGCCCGTGGACGCCCAAGAAACGCCGTTTCGCAATCGCTACTTGATGATGATTTCGACCCGCCGGTTCTGCGGCTCACGCACGCCATTCGCGGTCGGAACCAGAGGATGCGTCTCGCCGAAGCCTTGGATATCGATGACGTTCTTCGGCACGCCATCGCTGACGAGCTGTGCCGCGACATTATTGGCGCGCTCGAGCGAGAGTTTCTGGTTATATTTCGCCGTCCCCGAAAGGTCGGTATAGCCATTGACGTCGATCCGCGTGTACTGGACGCGCGTCGATGCCTGGGCCGCTTCGGCGATGATCTGCTTCGCGCGATCCGTGAGGTCGGCCTTGTCCCAATCGAAGAAGACGAGATAGGTGCGGGCCGGCGCGGGCGCCGGTGCGGGGGCCGCAACCGGAGCCGGCGCGGGCGGCGGCGGCGGCGGCGCGGCACCGAAGGCATAGCGCACGCCGAGAATGAATTCATGGTTGAAATCATTGCCGAAGTTCAGATTGCCACGCGCCACCTGCGCCCCACCGCTGGTCACCGAGGCATGGTAGGCACCCTGCTGGTTAAGGATCGACATCATGCGATATTCGGTGGTGATCGAAAGACCAGGCACCGAGGCAATCGGGAACGAAAGGCCGACGATGCCCTGATACGCAAATCCGCCCACCGCGCCGCTGCCGCCTGAGAGCTCGCTGGGATGATTGAGATAGCTCACACCGAAGCCACTGAGATTCATCCCCTCATAGCCAGCACCGACACCGAGGTAAGGATAAACGAAATGCTCGTTGATCCCAAACATGCTTGGGTCGATATCGTAAAGGATATTAACCAGCGCACCGTACTGATCCTGCCCGCCCTTGAGCGTCGCTGGATTGCCGTATCCGGTGCCGAAGGACTGCATGGAATTTGAAGAGTAATCCCCCTCCAACTCGACCCGGAAGCCCTTGAGCGCACTGTTCAGCGCCCCGAGGCCATAACCGACATCGACCTCCCCGAGATAACCCGGGTTGAACGCCGCCATGGCGTTACCGGTGCCGAGCGCCGTGGAATGGTTGACGGTTTCGTCCTGCATCAGGTTCAGCCCAACGCCGCCACCAACATAGAGCCCATTGACGGGCTGGGCGCGTGCCACAAATGGTACTGCCAAAATAGAGGCAGCCAGAAGCGCGATCCGGAGCTTCATCGATTTCTCCTCACTTTTTTAAAGATTAGCCACAACGGGCACAAAACCAACGCCGCACCCAACGAACCCCCGCTTAGATAGGCGAGCCACTCTCCGCGTGAAAGACCGCAATGCAGCATTGCCGGCTTGAGTGGCAAAACGGCCACGCCGCCGCCGACGCCCCATATGTCAGTAAAAACGCGTTGAGATTCAGTTTGTTGACAGCCCTTGCGTGGCGTCGGCAGTGCGCCTTGCTCACTGATAATTGTCTCCCCGCCAATCGCCAGGCCAGCGGCGATTTCGATGCGGCCGGGGGCTGCGTTGCGTCGGCGATGATCATTCGCAATCACGCCGCTGACCATGCAGCCAGCACCTCGCCAAAACGACGCGGGCCGGAGATTTCTCCCCGGCCCGTGGACGCCAAAAAAACGCCGTTTCGCAATCGCTACTTGATGATGATTTCGACCCGCCGGTTCTGCGGCTCACGCACGCCATTCGCGGTCGGAACCAGAGGATGCGTCTCGCCGAAGCCTTGGATATCGATGACGTTCTT
>JAJYXY010000182.1 GCA_021801465.1 Pseudomonadota bacterium | reverse complement strand
GCCGCCGCGCAACCGGGCCGGGGCGAGAGCGAGATCGCGATGCCAGGCGCGGGTGACGGCGGGCGTGAGCGAAGCCACCTGCCGATTGCCCAGGCGCGGCAGAACATGCGCGGCAAGGGTGATCTCCACCTCGCGGCGAGCCTTGCCGCCCCGCGCAGTGTAATCGTCGAGATAATGCCGCACGGCATCCGCGACGGTGAACCGCTCGGGCGGTGCAGTTCGCACGCCATTCGGAACAGAACTGCGAACGCCAAGCGCGGCGGGTTTTACGCCCGAAGCGGCGGCAAGGGTGCGGAGCAGCTCGATATTCGAGCCGATGATGCTGGGCTCGGCGTGGCCCGTGTCAACCTGCTAGGCCAGTGCCCGCAGATGGTCGCGGCGATAGCCCCCAGCGTCGGCGCGCCTTAGCACGCTCGGCATCGGCGCGGGCCTGGTCGCAGACAATGGTCAGTGCGGCGATGCAATCCTTGAGCATCGGATCGGCCAGGGAGGCCGCGGGGAGATATTGCGCTATACGGGACGCCATTCCCATGGCAGCATAACTCATACCAAACAGCCTGCGGGGGTTCCCGTGCCCGCTCAAGCGGGTGCTTTGGCCAGGCGCACGCGCCATCTCGTTTGCGTCGCAGTAAAGGAGGGAGTGATGACCCAGCAACCAACCCGCGACATCCGAGCGCGGGTGCCGTACGAGCCTATCCATCTACGTCCTGCGCTGCGACTGCCGCACGGTGCCCGGGTCGCTGTGTGGACCATCGTCAACGTCGAGAACTGGAACCCAGCAGCGCCGATGCCACGCGCGGTGCTACCCCCGCCGATGGGCGAGCGCCTGCTGCCCGACATCCCGAACTGGGCATGGCACGAATACGGGATGCGCGTCGGTTTTTGGCGCTTTCTGGAGGTGTTGTCGTCACGCGGCGTGAAAGCCACGCTTGCGGTAAACGGCTCCGCCTTGTCGCTCTATCCGGAGGCGATGGCTGCCGCGCGCGATGCCGGGTGGGAATTCATCGGCCATGGCCTAGTCCAGAAGCCAATGCACAAGGTCGAAGACCAGAACGCCGCGATCGCTGAGACGATCGCCGCGCTCCGCGATTTCACCGGCCGCCCACCCCGCGGGTGGGAGAGTCCGGGCCTGACGGAAACAGCCGAAACGGCCGACCTTCTGGCCGAGGCCGGTATCGAATATGTCGCGGACTGGGTTCTGGACGACCAACCGGTACCGGTGCGAACCCGCGCCGGACGTCTGACGTCGATCCCGTACACGGTCGAAATCAACGACGTCGTCATAAGCGCTGTGCAGTTGCAGCCATCAGACGAAATTCTGCGGCGGGGACGAGACCAGTTCGATCGGCTCTACAAGGAGGGTGAGACGTCGGCACGTGTTATGGCGATCTCCATCCACCCGTACCTCACCGGCGTCCCGCACAGAATCCGGTACCTCGAAGCGCTCTATGACCATATTCGCGCGCATGACGACGTGGTGATGTGGACGGGTGCGGAAATCTTGGACTGGTATCTGTCGGAGACGGCGGCACGATAGGCGCTCGGCCTGCCTGCGCCGACAACTTTGCCGAAAGCATCACAGAAGGCCGCTCGCGCGAGATTGACCTTCGGGAGGAAATCCTTTCCTTTCGATGATCGTCCGCAGAAAAATGGCCAGGAAGAAAACATGTTCTTTTTTGAAAAAAAGAACCAAAAAACTTTTATCTGTTCTGTGCGTGAGTGAGGAGAGATCCAGAATGTCTGAACCTAATTTTCGCGCCCTCGTCGCACGCGAAGCCGCGGGGCAGCAAACGATCGCGCTCGAAACCTTGACCGAGGCCGATCTCCCGGCCGGCGACGTTACGGTCGCGGTCGAGTATTCATCGTTCAATTACAAGGACGGGCTAGCACTCGCGGGGCGCGGCCGGATTCTGCGCCGCTTCCCGATCGTGCCGGGCATCGATTTCGCCGGCACCGTTCTGCACTCCGAAACGCCGCGCTTTCGCCCCGGCGAGCCGGTCGTTCTAACCGGCTTTGGCGTTGGCGAAAACTGGTCCGGCGGCTTCGCCGAGCGCGCACGCGTGAAAGGGGAGTGGCTGGTCAAGCTCGGCGACGAGCTGACAACCCGCCAAGCCATGGCAATCGGCACCGCGGGCTTCACCGCTATGCTCGCGGTCATGGCACTCGAACGCCACGGCATCGCCAAAGGCGGCAACGTGCTGGTAACCGGCGCCGCTGGCGGGGTGGGTAGCATCGCTATCCGCCTCCTGTCGCGACAAGGCTATCGCGTCACCGCGCTGACCGGGCGCATCGCCGAGCGGGGCTTTCTCGAAAGCCTGGGCGCGGTGGAAATCCTCGACCGCGCCCTCTATCAAACGCCCGGCAAGCCGCTCCAGGCCGAGCGCTGGCAGGGCGCGATCGATACCGTGGGCGGCACCATCCTTGCCAATGTTCTCGCGGCAACCGCCTATGGCGGCGCAGTCGCCGCCTGCGGCCTGGCCGGCGGCGCCGATCTCCCGACCAGCGTCTTTCCCTTCATCCTGCGCGGGGCCGCCCTGCTTGGCATCGATTCCGTGCAATGCCCGATGGCGCAACGCGAAACCGCCTGGCAGCGCCTCGCGCACAGCTTGACTGAAGCCGACCTCGCACCTTTGGTCGAGGAAATCGGCCTCGCCGCGCTTCCCGCCCGCGCGGAGGCCATTCTCGCCGGCCACGTGCGCGGGCGCACCGTCGTCAATGTCCGAAAATGAGGGAGTGCGGCGCGCCCGAAGGGGCGCGCACCCTCTATTCCTCGAGTTCCGAATCCCAGTAAAGAAAATCGACCCACGTGTGATGCACCTGCTCACGCGCGAGCGGCGCCGCCGCGTGGGCAAGCTCGAGGCGGCTCGGCCGATACGGGCGGCGCAACAGCGACATGCCCGCCTCGCGCGGGGTGCGATTGGCTTTGACCAAGTTGCAACGCGAACAAGCGGTGACGACATTCTCCCACGTCGTCCGCCCGCCGCGCGAACGCGGCACGACATGATCGAACGTCAATTCGCTCGGCGGGAAATCAGTCGCGCAATATTGGCACCGCCAGCGGTCGCGGCAATAAATGTTGAAGCGTGTGAAAGCGGGATAGCCATCGAGATGAAGATAGCGCTTGAGCGCAACGACACTCGGCACCCGCATGGCACGGCTCGGCGAGCGGATCACGTCATCATACTCGGCGACCAGGTTGACCCGCTGCAAAACCAAAGCACTTACGGCGTCTTTCCAATGCCAAGAGGACAACGGAAACCGCGACAGCGGTCGAAAATCTGCGTTCAGAACCAAGGTTTGCAGATCGTTCATCGCCGCCCCAGCGCCGCAGCCGCAAAAAGACGCGGCCATGGCCTTCGCTTGAACGCCGGGCGCGCCCGTCGCCAAGCCGGGGCGCTCGATGAAGGCACGGGATCCCATCCGTCTCGGGGCATACGCGGCTCCTGCTCGGGCGGCGCGCCAATCTGCAACGCTCGCGCTTCTGAAAGCCTCACGACGAGGCTGCGGAAGGCGGGCCGGCGAAATTGTGCGCCGCAAAGGTTCTTTGTATTTATCGCAAAACCGGCATGCCGCGGCAACCCCGCGCCGCCTTCCGTCATCGAATGATCACATTCAGCATGAAGCGATACCCGTAACGCGGTGAAGTGATGATTGTAACGCGCTTTGCCCCCTCGCCCACCGGGCCGCTTCACCTCGGCCACGCCTATGCCGCGCTTTATGCCGAGCATCAGGCGCGGCGGGCGGGTGGGCGATTCCTTCTACGGATCGAGGATATCGACACGGATCGCGCGCGCCCCGAATTCACGCGCGCGATCATCGCAGATCTCGCCTGGCTTGGCGTCACGTGGGATGGGCCGGTGCGCTATCAGTCGGCGCATGTCGATGCGTATCGTGCCGTGCTTGCCGCGCTCGCCGCGCGTGGCCTGATCTATCCGTGTTTTTGCACACGCGCCGAAATCGCGCGAAAAAGCCGCGGCAGAACGCCAGACGACGCGCCCCTCTACCCGGGAACCTGCCGCGATCTCGCGCATGATCTTCGCCAAAAGCACCTCGCCGCTGGGCATCCGCACGCGTTTCGCCTCGATATGGGGCGGGCACGTGCACTCTGCCCAGAGCCGCTTTACTATCGCGAATCGGGTGAGACCGACCAAGTCGGGCGCATCCTCTGCCATCCTGAGCGCTTTGGCGATGTCGTCCTCTGGCGAAAGGACAGTCCGGCAAGCTATCACCTCGCCGTCACGCATGACGATGCGGTGCAGGGCGTTACTCTGGTGACCCGGGGCGCCGATTTGCGCTCGGCGACTGACCTGCATCGCTTGTTGCAGGCGCTGATGGGCTGGCCGGTGCCCGACTATGCGCATCACCGGCTGATCACCGATGAGGGCGGCGCGCGCCTCGCCAAAACCACCGGGGCGGCGGGGTTGCGAAGCCTCGGCCTTGCGCCCGCGGCGATTCGCGCCCGCGTGATGGCCGGTTTCTCCGCGCACGGCTGAACACGCGCGACGAAAGCGGCCGCGGCATCGCAGGCAGCGGTTGTTTTGGGCGGTTGCTGGGGGCGCGAAATCAGCGCAGGATCAGAGGCGAGGCTCATCAAAACGGAGGAAACGCGATGCGCTTAGACGCGAAAACTGCTGCCCCCTTGCTGGTGATAATGCTCGCCCTCGCTTCGGCCGCGGGCGCGCAGACCCCACTGCCGCAGGGCGTGCCAGAGCAAATGCCCTTTGATCTCCCCTATGGAACCTCGATCACGCTCGCTGAGGCAAAAACGCTCGCCGCCGCCGCCGAGGCGGAGGCCGAGCGCCATCATTGGAAAATGGCGATCTCTGTCGTCGGGCCCGAGGGGAGATTAATTTATTTCGAGCGCATGGATGGCACGCAGCAGGGCTCGGTCGCCGTCTCCGAGCACAAAGCCCGCACCGCCGCGCTCTTTCGCCGCGCGACGAAAGTTTTTCAGGATGCCGCCGATGGTGGACATCCTTACGTACTCTCGCTCGACGACGCGATCGCGGTGGAAGGCGGCTTTCCGCTGGTGCGCGATGGCAAGCTGATCGGTGCGATCGGCTGTTCGGGTGGGATGTCGGTCCAAGATGGGGTGACCTGCAAGGCGGGGCTGGCCGCGTTGAAATAGCCCGCCGCGTCGCCGGGGCCCTCGGGCCCCGCATCACCCCTTGCATCGAGCCTGGCTTCGCTTTAGGAACCGCGGAGACCTCGCCAGTTTGCCTAAGGCCTCGGGTGCGTAGCTCAGCGGGAGAGCATCGCCTTCACACGGCGGGGGTCGCAGGTTCAATCCCTGCCGCACCTACCATGATTTCAAGGGATTAGAGAAAAACGAAGGGCCTACTAGAAACCGCGGCAACCACATGGCAACCAACTTTTCAGAATTGGCGCGCGCATCGCCCCGGACGGATGACGGGCAGCGTTAGCGGCCTCGCGATGGCGTGATCTCATAGGCAAGGGATGCGCTCATGCGCCATCCGAGCGCGCCTCTAGCGCACGGATGCGCGCGTCGAGATCGAGGTTTTCGATCGTCCGGCGCGCGGTGTCGATCAGCGCGAGCAGCGGTGCGGCATCACCCGGCGCGAGATCGCCGCACCCGACCGCATCCGCCACTCTCTGCACTGCCGCCTGACAATCCGCCAGCGAGCCGACCGAGCCTAAGTCCATCGTCGTCGTCCCGCCGCGCGGGATAGGCGCACCACGATCGAGGATCAGCTTGCGATCGGCGGTGCTATCGGTCATCGCCGCCTGGTAGCAACGCTCGAGAACGGCCGGCGTCATGCGGTCGAGCATTTCGTTGATGATGCGGTCGCGCCTCGGCCGGCCGCCGGGGTTGCCGGAATGACCAGGCTTGAAGCGCCCAGCAACGTCGCGAGCGCCTGTTCTTGCCGTGTTCTCAGGATGGCTCATCTCGCTTTTCCCCTTCTCGCTCTGCGGTCGCGGCGCGTCTCATCGCCGAGACGGTAAAGCATGAACAACGCGAAAGCCGCCTCTCGATCCCCGGCATCCATCAGGTTGCGAAGCTGCGTGACGGCGGCAACGGGATCGCCGCCGGGAGCGCGATCTTCGAGCAGCGCCAGGCGGACACTCTCATAAAGCACGACAATCTCGGGGTCGGTCAGCAACGGCGGGTCATCATCATCTTGGTGCATGGTCAGTGCCTTCCAGACTTCGCGCCAGCCGGCGGCAGGCGGCGATCGGGACGGATTTCGCCTCGAAGAATCGCTCAGGTTGTTGCCAGCAGGGTGACAGTTTTTCGGCCATTTCCACCACGCGGCGAGCGGCATCAGCCGGCGATGACGCCTCACGATCGCCACCAGTGGCACGCCAGGGGATCGAGCGCGGGATCATTGCACCACCACCGGGCTGGGATGTGTTGGATCGAGCGGCCGGCCGCCGAAATAGGCCAGCAACCGCGCCCTTAGCGCGGCTTCACCCTCAGCGGCGCAGGCCGTGCAGCAGGCCAAGCCGAGCGCGTGCCGCTCGCCCGGTGTCTCGCGCGCAGCGCGTAGCAGGCCGACCACCGCCGGGAAATCGAGCGCCCCACCGCAGGCCGAGCATGAGCGGATCGAGCCCGTCAAGATGGTTCCGATGATGCGCAAGCGCTCGGCAGCCTCACGGTCGCCAACGGCGGCAGCAACAAGCAGTTCCAGGCCAGCCGTGCCGCCGTAAAGCTCGATGACATACGCTCGCGATCGCCCGGCTTCGCGCCCCATCCCCGCCAGGGCCTTGGCGAAGGCGCGGCGCTTGGCGGCCTTGCTCGCGCTCATGGCGCGGCCTCGGCCGGCGGCGTCTCGCCGTCCCATACGGCAATCGCCAGCGCGCCTGGATTGCAGCCCAGCGGCACGGCGGGCAGCAGCGTTTGCAGCGTCTCACCCCGGCCATGCCCGGCATCGAGCATCGTGCGGATCGCGCGCCGCAGCACGTCCGGCGCGGCGATCGGATCGGCGGCGGCGATCGCTGCCACCAAGGCGACGATCTCGGAAAGCGGCAACAGACCGGGGCCGGCGGCCGCCGTTGCGGTGTTGCTTTCCATGGGATGAGGGGGGGTCTTATGGCATAATATATGTATGTATATAGCGTTCTCGTTCGCCGCCTCGGATCGCAGCGCTGCGATCAAGGCGGCCTTCATGTTTCGGCACTCGGCAAGCAAGTCGGGGGGCACCGCGCTCGCAGGGCGCAGCACCAGCGCATCCCCCTCAGCGGTGGCGGTGATCCCCGCCTCAGCGAGCGCCGTGAGCATGGCGGCGGGGGTCATATCTGCACCTCGCCGCTCAGCCGGTGCGGCTCGGCCAATCGCAGCCGCAGCAGTTCGACCAGGGTGGCCTTGAAGCGCTTGGCTTCGGCGAGCAACGCCGGTGGGGGTTCGGCGGCAGCCTTCAACCTTAGGTTGCCATTGCCATCGAGCGCGATCGTTACGCCGGCACCCTCAAGCCGGGCAAGCGCGAGGTAAGCGTCGCCGGTCATAGCCGCACCTCATCGCGCTCACCATCCGCCACACGGCCCCCATTCACCCCATTCCCGCCAGCCCCCCGGTTCCAAAACGCCACACCGCCACAAGCGGCAGGCGACTGCGGTTTTTCGGGGGTTTTCGATCCGCCACAGGCCTCATTGTGTGGCGTTTCGGAATCGCTGGGGAATGGCTGATTTCCGCCATTGTGGCGGTGTGGCGCTTTGAAAGGGGGGTCTCGGGGGGGAATAGGGTCTTGCGGCGTTTTGACGTAGCGGCCCCAGGCGTCCGCGAAGTCGTCCACGTGGTAGCCTTTAGGCGTGGCGCCGGACGGCAAACGGATGGTTCGGGGCTTAATGCCGAAGGGTGCCAATGCACGCGCAAGTTGCGCCTTGGTGATCGGCTTGCCGTTCTTCCACTCGGGCCAGGGGCGATCTTCGCGGGCGGCGAGGTATTCGCAAATCTGCTCGCTCGCCATCGCCTTGGTGCCGCCGGCATCGAACGCCGCCTTAATATCGACAAGCAGTAGCGCGCCCGTTTCCGCCGCACCTTCCGCCTCGGCACGCAACCCGAAAACCTCGATAAGCGCCGCCCTCGCCCGTTCAGCCCATTCCGGGCCGGCGGCTTCCGCGATGCTTAGCAGGGGCACGCTGATATCCGCCTCGCGATCATTGAGCGCCGGCGGGATCATCGGCTCGGCAGTCAGCTCGGGGCCGTCTTGACGCCAGCGGCAGAATTTCCGGGCGATATCGCGCAACGCTTGCCGCGCGCCGGGGGCTCGCAGTTTGACCAGGCCGGCCCCCGCTTGCGCGCGCTGCAAACGGGCCGGAATTGAGCGATCTTCAATCGTTGTCGGAATCCGCCGGATCGCCGCGATAGCGGCCGGGCAGAACGTCGCAAAGCGGACCGGCGTCCACACGTCCTTGATTTCAACCGTTCGAACCACGCAACCGCCGCGCTCGTAACCGCTATTGAGCACGCCGCGCAGTTCCTCGTTCTCGCCAAGGTAAGAATCCGCTTCATCGAGCAGCAACGTGAGCGGCGCGAGCGCTTCGATCGTCCGAAACGTGCCGCTCGCGGAAATGTTGTCAGCCCTGAAAGGTCGACTTGCCGTGACGGCGATGATCGCAAGCAGCGTGCTTTTCCCGCAGCGCGGCAGCGGTGAAATTATCGCGAGGCGCGGCGTGAATTCAAAGCGCTGATAAGCCCAGGTATGCGCAACCCACAGCGTCGCGCAAACCGCACTCGCGCGAGGCATGCTCATGTGTCGCAGGATCGCGGCTTCGAGATCGGCGAGTAAATGCGGCAGCGATACCACGTCGGGCCACGGCTCGGGATCGGCGAGCGTGAAGCTTTTCCCGTGGTTTTCAGGCGATTTCGGCCTGGCGTCTTGCACGAAAGAGTCGAGCGACGAAACGCGAAAGCCGAGTCGCTCAGCTTCCGCCACGCGGATTTGTTCATATTCCAGTGGGTCTAGCTTTGCGAGCCGAGCAATCGCTTCAGCGGCGGTCTCGGGCGGCGGTTCATCGGTCGTTGTAAAGGCCGGCTCAGCGTCATCGGCTTCGGGCGGCGGGGCTTCGTTCGCGTTCATCGCACGGCGATTTCACTTGCCGTGGGCGCGGCGCGGTGATAGTGAGAAATCGTCATAGGTTTTCCTTTCAGACCCGCCAGCGTTCGCGCGCTTGGCGGGTTTTTCTTGAGTTTCAGGGATTTAGGCAGCATCTGCCGGGCGCGCGTCCGCTTCGCTGGTCGAGCGCCGAGCGGGCGTCAATTTCGATTGCGCCCACTCAACGAGATCATCTCGCCGATAGAGCGCGCGGGGGCCGAATTTGACGAATGGCGGGCCGCCACCTCGGGTCGCGAGCGTCGCGAGCGTTGCGGCGGCGCAAGGGATGCCTAGCTCGCCGAGCAGCGCCGAGGCGCCGTGGCGGTCGAGAAAAGTCGATCCGGGGTTTTGCATGTCGGGACCTCGCAAAGGGCCGCGTTTGCGGCGAGAGGTCGCTGATTAAACACACGCGCGAGCGCGCGTCATCAATGCTTTAAGGACGGAAAACCGCAGTTTTGCGTCCGTTACGCTATCGAAGCGCTTTTCGGATCGCTTCTAGGGTCACGACAAGCCCGATCTGCTGGAGCGCGGCTCGGGCAAAGTCGCTGCGTTGCTTGTGTTGCGCCCGGATGCCCGCCGCCCGCATCGAGGCGTCAAAGTGATAGGCGACGAGTTTCGCGAAAGTGTGCCACCATTCTTTGCCGCCGTGCGCGCGATATTCGTGCATTGGCGCGGCGCAAAACCGCACCTCATACAGCAGGCGCTCTAGGCCATTGGGCCGGGCTCTCGGCGCGCCGAAGATAACGCGCGTTGCGCACCGGTTGTTGTCTCGGATGAAAACGGGAAGTTCCTCGGCAAGCAGAATCAGCGCCTCAGCGATCCGCTTGCCGCGAGCTTCCGATTCCGGGTTGCGTTCGCGAATCGGTCCGCGCAGCCATTCATCAGCAATGCTGCTCAGCGATGCCGCGAGATCGGAAACCGCGGCCGGCGGCAGTGCGATCGGCCAAAGCATTTTTTTTACCGTCTCAGCCGAGAAAGGCATGCGCAGTGCGCCTTCCTGCATCGGCGCCGGCGAGCGCGGCGAGGATGCGACGGGGGGCGTTTTTGTCGGCATTGGTCGGTCAATCAGGCATGAGGGCGGCGAGGGCGGATTCAGGGGCCTTGTCGATCATCCGCAGTAAGGCGCGGGCCGGGCCGCGCGGGAGGCGCTTGCCTTGTTCCCAGTTCCGCACGGTCGCCGCAGGCAAGCCCAGGCGGGCCGCGAAGGCGTCTTGCGACAATCCTACCTTGTGCCGGACCTGGCGCGCCCAGGCGGCGGCATCGCGGCGCGCTTCGGTGTCATCCTCGGCCTGGTGGCGGGCGATATCGGCCTCGGTAGTGGCGTCGATGCGCGCCCAGTCCGCTTGCGAGGGCATCGGGGCCTCGCTGCCATCGGCGAGCAAGCGCGTTACCTCGCCATCCGCTCGCAATCGCGCTCTAACCGTGGTCATGGTGCTTCCTTTCCTTTTCGTTCGCCTTGCGGGCGGAGATGATGCGCCAGCGCCCCGCGCGCACGGTATAGACGATGACGAATAGACGCCCCGCCACGCGGCCAAAGAGCCGAAACCGGGGCTCGCCGTAGTCAAAGCGGTCATCCGGCTCGATGCGCCGGGCGGGATCGGCGAAAGCGGGCACCACGTCCGCGAAGGAAAACCCGCGCTCACGCTGGCATCTCGCGCTCTTGGCGGCGTCCCATTCGAAATCCATCCGCTTATATAGGCCAATGGCGCAGGGATTGTAAGGGTTCAAGCCCGCAGCGGCACAACCTCGCCGGCGGGTTCGGCCTCGCCCATGAGGTCGAGGATGCGCCGCGCCACGGCATCGGCGGCGGCGAGCAGCACGGCATCGGCGGCGTGCGTATAGCGGCTGGTGACACTGCCGAGCCGGTGCCCGAGCAGGCTTGCAATCGCGAGTTCGGAATGGCCGAGGTCCGCCGCAACGGAGGCGAAGGAATGGCGCAGAATGTGCGGGGTGATATCGCGCGGCAGGGTGCCAAGGGCGAGGATGCGCCGCGCGAAACCCTTGAAGCCCGTCATCAGCCCCTCGCCACGGGTCGGGGGGAACACCAGCCGGGCATCGCCGAGGCGCGGCAGAGAGGCCAGCAGGTCGCAGGCAGGGCGGGAGAGCGGCCGCACGCTGCGCCCGGTTTTCGTCTCTGGCAGCACGGCAACGCGGCGCACCAGGTCGACATCCTGCCAGCGTAAGGCCAGGGCTTCGCCCGAACGCCAGCCGGTCAGGGCGAGGAAGCGCAGACATGCCACGGCAGGCGGCCATATCGTGCTCTCAGCGGTGCGCAGCGCTCGGCCGAGGTCGCCATACTCGGCTTCGGTGAGGCGCCGCTCGCGCTTGTTCTCGGCGAATTTGCGGACGCGATGCGCCGGGTTGTCATCCCGTATCCCGTGCTCGATGGCATAGGTGAAAATCGCCCCGAGCAGCCCGATGGTGCGGGTGGCAACGCCTCGGCCGCCGCGCACATTGGAAACCCCGCGCGGCTTGCCCTTGCGCGTGCGGGCGGTCTCGCCGGCGGCAACCGCGTGCATGAACCGCTCAAC
>JAJYXY010000008.1 GCA_021801465.1 Pseudomonadota bacterium | reverse complement strand
GGCTGCTACGCGACCGGCGCCATCGCCCTGCTGCACCCGCTCATCGCGGCCGGGCTGATCGCGCCCGATCAACCCCTTACGATCAACGCCGTTTCCGGCTACTCCGGCGGCGGCCGGACGATGATCGAAGCCCATGAGGCGGCCGGCGGCCCCGCCTTCGAGCTTTACGCCCTCGGGCTCGAACACAAGCACGTGCCGGAAATCCTGCGCTATGCGGGGCTTACCTGCCGGCCGATTTTCGTCCCCTCGGTCGGGCATTTCCGCCAAGGCATGCTGGTCTCGATCCCGCTCTTTCTTGACGAACTGCCCGGGCGGCCGACGGGCGGCGATCTTCGTGCGGCTCTTGCCGCGCATTACCACGGGGCGGCGCTGATCACCGTGCCGGAGGCGGCAGGCGAGAAAGTCGCCGCCGAGACGCTCGCCGACAGCGATCGTATGGAGCTGATGGTTTTTGCCCATGAGGGCCATCGCCAGGCGGTTTTGGTCGCGCGGCTCGATAATCTCGGCAAGGGGGCTTCGGGGGCGGCGGTCGAGAACGCGCGGCTGATGCTCGGCCTTCCAGCCGTTGCGACGATGGAGAAGGAACTCGGTCATGTGCGCTGATTTTCCGGCAAATAGAGACGAGCAGGGGGCGATGTACAGCCTCGACGGCGTCACCCCACGCATTCACCCCGAAGCCTGGATCGCGCCCAGCGCCGTGATCATCGGTGACGTCGAAATCGGGCCGCACGCCAGCGTCTGGTTCCACTGCGTGCTGCGCGGCGATGACAACGCCATTCGCATCGGCGCGCGGTGCAATATCCAGGACGGCACCATCATCCATGTCAACAGCGGTGAGGCCAACGGGACGCCGTTTGCGACCCTGATCGGCGACGACGTTTCGATCGGCCATGCCGCCATCATCCACGCCTGCACGCTCGAACCCCGCGCCTTTGTCGGCATGGGCGCGACGGTGCTCGACGGCGCGGTGATCGAAGAGGGCGGGATGCTCGCCGCCGGCGGGCTACTTGCGCCCGGGAAGCGCATTGGCCGGATGGAACTCTGGGCCGGCTCGCCTGCGCGGCTCAAGCGGGTGATGGACGCCGAGGAACGCGCCCTCTGGGACCGGACGGCGGTGCATTATGCCCGCCTTGCCCGGCGTTTCCGCAACGGTCTCAGGCCGGCAGGATGAGCCGTCACGCGATTGTGTGCGCGGTTTTCCGCGTTTATCGGCTATCGCTCGGATAGTTACGCGGGAGAAGAGGATGCCTCGTCGCCTGTTGCCGACACTGCGCGCGGTCGCGATGCTCGCTCTGCTCGGGCTTCTCGCCGCCTGTGCGGGGAGGGCGCCCGCGCCGAACACGTACCATCTTTATGGCGGTTATCCCGCGCCCGGCCCGCCCGGCGACCCGTGGGGGCCGTATATTCAGGAGGCCTCGGCGCGGTTCGGCATTCCCGAGCGAACCATCCGCATGGTCATGCGGAAGGAATCGCGCGGCAATGTGCGTGCGGTTTCAGCGAGCGGGGCGCGCGGGCTGATGCAGCTCATGCCGGTGACGTATGCCAAACTCCGGCGGCAATACGGGCTCGGCGCCGACCCCTTCAATCCGCACGACAATATCCTTGCCGGCACCGCGTATCTCAGGGAAATGCGCGACGCGGTGGGCGAGAAGAATATGCTCGCCGCCTATAATGCCGGGCCAGAGCGGGTGGCCGCGCATCTCAAGAACGGTGTGCCGCTGCCGACCGAGACCCGCGCCTATATCAGCCCTTGATACCGGCAAGGCTGCAGCTTTGCCCTCATGGCGTGAGCGGCTATAAGCCAGCCCCTCTGAGCAGCAAGAAAGACCCCGCCATGAACGCCGAGCCCCATCCCGCCGCGCCGCGCACCGCGCGGCCTGCGAACGCCTTGCGGCCGGTCTCGCTCGAGCCCGGCTTCGCCCGCCACGCCGAGGGCTCCTGTCTCATTCGCGTCGGCGGGACCGAGGTTTTGTGCGCCGCCAGCGTCGAAGGCCGCGTCCCCGGCTTTCTCCGCGGCAGCGGCCAGGGCTGGGTGACGGCGGAATACGGCATGCTGCCACGCGCGACCCACACCCGCGGCGACCGTGAGGCGGCCCGCGGCAAGCAATCCGGCCGCACCCAGGAGATCCAGCGCCTGATCGGCCGCGCGCTTCGCGCCGTCGTCGATCGCGCGGCGCTGGGCGAAATGACGATCACCATCGATTGCGACGTCCTCAACGCCGACGGCGGCACCCGCTGTGCCGCGATCACCGGCGGCTATGTCGCGCTGGCGCTGGCGCTGCGTCACCTCGAGCGCATGCGTGTCATCAAGGCGTCGCCGCTCCTCGGCCAGGTCGCGGCGGTATCCTGCGGCATCGTCGCCGGCGCGCCGGTGCTCGATCTCGATTACGCCGAGGATTCGACCGCCGAGGCCGACGCCAATTTCGTCCTCACCGATGCGGGCGGCCTCGTCGAGGTGCAGGCGACCGCCGAGGGAAAGCCGTTTTCGGAGGCTGAGCTGACAACGCTTCTCGCCCTCGCGCGCGCCGGTACGGCGGAGCTGTTTGCCCGCCAGCGCGCAGCCCTCGGCTGATGGCCCGTCGCCTCGCGCCTGGCGCCCGCCTCGTGCTTGCCAGCCACAACAAAGGCAAGCTCGCCGAGATCGCCGACCTTCTGCGCGCGCCGGATGGAACGCCGCGCGTCGATTTGGTGTCCGCTGGCGATTTGGGCCTCCCGGAGCCCGAGGAAACCGCGCCGGATTTCGTCGGCAACGCGCGGCTCAAGGCGCAAGCGGCGGCTTTCGCGAGCGGTTTGCCGGCTCTGGCCGATGATTCGGGCTTCTCGCTCGCGGCCCTCGGCGGCGCGCCGGGCGTTCACTCCGCCCGCTGGGCCGGGCCGGAGAAAAATTTCGCCGCCGCCATGACCGAGATCAACCGCCAGCTGGGCGCGGCAGAGGACCGGCGGGCGTGGTTTTCCTGCGCGCTGGCGCTGGCCTGGCCGGATGGCGAGACCGCGACCTTTCTCGGGCGCAGTGAGGGCCACGCCATCTGGCCGCCGCGCGGCACGAACGGCTTCGGCTATGATCCGATGTTCGTCCCCCTCGGCGCGCACGAGACCTATGGCGAAATGGCGCCGGCCCGCAAACATGAAGTGAGCCACCGCGCGCGGGCCTTCGCGGCTCTTCTGGCGGCGGTGTTTTGCGGCTAAACTGCCGAGAAAGAGGAAACCAGACTATGAAAAATCCGTTTGCCGCAGCAGCGCCCGAAGAGCATTTCCCGGTCGAGAAACCGCCCGAAGCCTGGCGCGCATCCTTGAGCCCCGCGCAATATGCGGTCTTGCGCGAACACGCGACCGAGCGCGCCGGCACCAGCCCGCTCAACGCCGAAAAGCGCCCCGGCACGTTCGTCTGCGCCGGCTGCGGCGCGCCACTTTTTTCATCGGATACGAAATATGAAAGCGGCACCGGCTGGCCGAGCTTCTTCGCCCCGATCGCGGAAAACGCCGTCGGCGCGCGGGAAGACCGCAGCCTGTTCATGACCCGCACGGAAATCCACTGCGCCCGCTGCGGCGGCCATCTCGGCCACGTATTCCCCGACGGGCCGGCGCCGACCGGCCTTCGCTATTGCATGAACGGCGCCGCCCTCAGCTTTATCCCCGAGAAGAGAGAAAAATAAGAAGAGCTTGTTTTTTTTGAAAAAGGAAAACTTTTATACGAAATTGGCGTGGGTGAGACCGGTATAGCCGACAAGGGTTACTTGCGTGTGATCGGGGAGGGTGAAACTGGTTGAGCCGTTGGCAACCGTCGCACTCGCCACCGCATTCGTCGCGGTGCCGGCGGCGTAGCCGCTCAAGGCCAGCGCGGCGTTCGCCGGGTTGAAGCCATTGATATCAACCGTGCCGCCCGACTGGCCATTGATGAAACCGATCAGCGTATAGCCGCTCGAATCATAAATCGTGTTGGTGCCGCTCCCGGCGGCGATGTAATCGATCGCCTGATTGCCATAAATCGTGTCGTTGGCGGAGCCGGTGAAGATGTAGCTGAAATCCGTGTTACTGCCACCACCGATGATGGTGTTGCTGCCGGCATCGGGAATGACCCAGTTCGTCGCGTCCGTCGCGTTCGTCGCCCCGCCATAGAGATTACCGGTCGCGTTAGCATTGCCGAACAAATAGCTCGTCCCGCTCGCACTGCCGATCAGCGTATCGGCGGTCGCGTTCGGCCCGGCGACAATGATATTGTTGACGCCACCGCCATAAATGATGTCATCCGCGCTTTGCGCGACGAGCACGTTGTTGCCGCCGGTGCCACCGACCAGCTCCTCGTTGCTGCTGGTGCCGCCAAACGCGGTGACATTGCCGGTCGCCCCGAAAACACTTAGCGCGCCCGAGCCGCCGATCACCGTCCCCGCCCCGCCAGGGAGGCTCGGGGTGTTCGGCGCACCATTGATGAATTCGAGGGTCGAGGCCCCGCCGAACGTAAGCGCCTTGCCAATCGCCTGCACCGTCTCGGCGCCGCCGCTTCCTGCGACACTGGTGCCAACAATGGTGTCGCTGCCTTCCGAGTAAACGACATCCTGGCCCGAGCCGAGGAAGATCAAATTTGACTGTGCGCTGCCGGTGATGGTGTCGTCACCGCTAGCAGCGACCACCGTGTTCACCCCGCCCTCGAAATCGAAATACCAGCCCTCGACACCGCTGGTGCCAGTCTGCACCACGTTATCGCCGCCGGCAAAAGCTGCTTGACCGGTCGCGCTGGTAACGCTCATCGACGTGCCGGCATTGGAGTTGACGACGTATTGCAGATTAGGGTCGGCCGCGTTGATCGTCACCGGCACCGTGCTCGCATTGACGACGGCGTAGACATCCTGGCTCGAGAGATCGAGCGTCGAAAGACCAAACGTCTTAAAATCGAGAAAAAGTGCTGTCGGGGCGGAGGGATTGGGAAGACCGAGCGCGATTTGCGTCGGATCGGTGATGAAATCCGACTGCTGCGTCGGCGCATAATTCTCGATCGGTGAGACGAACGCCGAATTGACGTAATTGGCCGAGTTAGCGCTGGTGAACGGGATCGTCACCGAATCGCCCTGGTTGTCATAGGGTATGATCAGATTGGCCCCGGTCACGGTTCCAGACATGCGACACACTCCCTCGTTTGGATCCTCTTCTTTTTGGCGCGCGCAGGTCGGGGCGCAAGCCGGGCTTCGGGTATTTTACATGAATTTAACCTCACGTTACGGCGAGAGACGATTTTGACCTTTGCGCGAAGGCAGGCCAGACTGTCCCCGAACCGATGAATTTTTCCAGCCTTTCCAATCCGAGCCCTTCCAAGGAGCGTTGGCATGCAAGCCAAGAAAATCCACCATAAGCTCAGTGTCTCGGCGCAAATCGCGCCCGAGGATTTCGCCCATCTCGCCGCCTCCGGCGTGCATGCGGTGATCAACAACCGCCCGGATAACGAGGATCCAGGCCAGATGTCGGCCGCCGAGGCCGCCAAACACGCGGCCAAGCACGGGCTCGCCTATCACCACATTCCGATCACCACCGCCGAAATTCCAGCCGAGGCGGTAAAGCGTTTTGGCGAGGTGCTTGAGAACGCACCAGGGCCGGTGCATGCGCATTGCCGCTCGGGCACGCGCTCGGCCCTGCTTTGGGCGCTGCATCAGGTGCAATCGGGGAAAATGACCGTGGACGAGGCATGCGCCGCGGCCTCGGCGCATGGCTTCGATCTCCATGGCCCGGTCACCCATCACAGCGCGAGGCTCGGGCACCACGCCAAAAAAGCCTGATCGCGCGTGCTCGGCCCAGAGGCGGCGCTCGCGGTCCTGTGCGGCGCCGTGGTCGGCTTCGTGCTTGGGCTGATCGGCGGCGGCGGCTCGATTCTGGCGACGCCTTTGCTGCTCGCCGTCGTCGGTCTGCCGCCGCATCAGGCGATCGGCACCGGGGCTTTGGCGGTCGCGGTCAATGCCTTCGCCAATCTCGCAAGCCACGCCCGCGCCGGCCATGTGCGCTGGCGCCGCGCCGCCATTTTCGCGACGGTGGGCGCGCTCGGCGCGGCACTCGGCTCGACGCTCGGCAAGGCGTTCGATGGCGAGCGGTTGCTGGCTCTGTTCGCGCTCCTGATGTTGGTGGTCGGCGTGCTGGCGCTGCGCGAGCAGCGCGCAGCACCGGCACAAGCGCGGGCCCGCCCGCTCGCCCATGAACTCCCGCGCCTGGTCGCGACCGCGCTCGCGGTTGGCTTGCTCTCGGGGTTTTTTGGCATCGGCGGTGGGTTTCTCATCGTCCCCGGGCTTTTACTCGCGACCAATCTCAGCATGATCGAGGCGGTCGGCTCGTCCTTGCTCTCGGTCGGCACATTCGGGCTTACGGCGGCGGTGAATTACGCGCTCTCGGGCTTCGTCGCCTGGGCGGTCGCGGCCGAATTCGTCGCCGGCGGCGTCGGCGGCGGGCTTCTCGGCCTGGCTCTCGCGCGCCATCTCGCCGCTCGGCGCTCCGCTTTACGCCGTGTTTTCGCCGCGATCGTGCTGGTGGTCGGGTTTTATCTTCTGATCCGCGCCGGACATGCGGCTGGCTGGCTTTAGCGCGGCGATCACTTGGCATAATCAATCGACTGCGTCGATTGATCCAACCAAAACCTTTCGTTTGATATCAGAGGTTTTCCGTGTCTTGTTGCCGCCATCGGAATAAACCGATGAAAAAGGAGAAACGCCTTGCGACAGATTTTTTCTCAACTCCGTCCGCTCGCCCTTGGCCTCGTGCTCGCGGCGTTCGGCCTCGTCCTTGCGACCGGCCAGGGACACGCGCAGCTGACGCCGCCGCCTGGCTATTATAAGGATCAAAAGGTCGTCTATCACAATGACGGCGGCACGCCCGACAATGCCGCCTATTTCCGTAAGCTGCTCACCAATATTCGCAACCATGTCAACGCGGTGGGCAAGGATCATATCGAGGTGCGGGTGGTCGATCACGGCGACGGGCTGGTCCTTTTCCAGCTCGCGAACCAGGACGCCGATCTCGCCAAACGCATCGACTCTCTCAAGGCCGATGGGGTGAAGTTTCTTATCTGCGGCAGAACCCTCGCCGAGCGCCATATCGACTGGCATACGCTTTATGGCGTGAAGGAAGGGGATCTGGTGCCGAGCGGCGTTGCCGAACTCGCGCGCCTGCAAGGCATGGGCTACGTCTATATCCATCCCTGACCATGGTTTGGGCGGGGGGCCTCGCCCCCTCGCTTATTGGCGTAAACACACCGCCCAGACGAGGCCGAGCGCCGGGGCAAGAGCGAGGGCGGCAAGCCCGGTATAGCCGAAAAACCCTGGCATCCTGATTCCGCGCTGGGCGGCGATGGTGCGGATCATCATATTCGGCGCGTTGCCGATATAGGTGAGGCCGCCAAACAGCACCGCGCCGGCGCTGATCGCGCGGAGCGCGTCATCGGGCGGCAGGCCCTCGCCCCCCGCCTGGCGGAAAAAGATCAGATAGGTCGGCGCATTGTCGAGAAACGCCGAGGCGAGGCCGCTGCCCCAGAAATTGGCGGTTGCGGAAAGCGGCGTTTGCGTGGGCGTCGCGAGCAGCGCCAGCACCGGCGCAATGGTGATGAAAATCGCTGGAAACAAT
Source organism: Pseudomonadota bacterium (assembly GCA_021801465.1). Taxonomy (GTDB): domain Bacteria; phylum Pseudomonadota; class Alphaproteobacteria; order Acetobacterales; family Acetobacteraceae; genus Acidibrevibacterium. The sequence continues at coordinate 4,096 of JAJYXY010000008.1, read as the reverse complement.
TTTGCGATCTCGACCAGCGGCGCCCATTCGAAGAGATTGGCCTCGCGCACGGCGAGCGGCGTGATCGCGGAGGCGAGCCAGGCGATCGCGAGGAATAGCAGGCTCGCCGCCAGCCGCTCGCCATCGATCGCGGCGCCGAACAGCCGCACGGTGCCCGGATGCCAGGCCGCTTGCCCGAGGACGGCGAAATTGATGAGCGCAATCAACACGAGATGCCAGCGCCCGCGCAGCCGGAGCCGCCCGCGTGCCCGAGGCCGCGGCGCGGCCGCCGCCGAGCGCCGATCGAGAAGATAGAACCCGGCAAGCACAGGGGCCGCGAAAACCAAAAGTGGCCAAGCGAGATGGCGGAGCGGCCAGAAAAACGGCACCCCCTCGAGAAAGCCGAGATAAAGCGGCGGATCACCGAGCGGTGACAAGGCGCCACCAGCATTGCCGATGAGCAGAATGAGGGCGATCACGATATGGATCTTCTGCGCCCGGTGGGCATTGGCGCGCAGCAAGGGGCGGATCAGCACCATCGCGGCACCCGTCGTGCCGATCACCCCGGCGAGCAGGGTGCCGGCGGCGAGCCAAGCGGTGTTGCTCGCCGGCGTCCCGCCCGGCCCGCCGCGGATCAAAATGCCGCCGGTTGTGGCGTAAAGCGCAAGCAGCACGCTGACGAACGGCAAATATTCGGTGAGCAATGCCGACCAGCATTCGGCGAGTGCCGCGCGCAGCCCGTCATGGGCGGCAAGCGGGAGAAGAAAGAGCAGGCTCCAAAACACAGCGATCGCGCCCAGCCGGCGATGCCAAAATCGCGGCGCCAGCATCGGAAATAGCGCGATCGAAAGCAGCAGCCCGGCAAAGGGCAGGGCTTCGAGGAGGGGCGGCGGTTGCATGGTGGAGAGGGTGCAAGTAACGTCCTTGGGGCGCAATCGAATTCGGCGCCGGCATGAGGAATCGATCGATGATGACGGTGAGGAACGAAACCCGATGGACATGACGGGCGAGCGGCGCATTCCCGCGCCGCGCGAGACGGTTTGGGCTGCGCTCAATGATCCGGAAATGCTCAAGGCTGCGATCCCAGGCTGTGAGAGCCTGGAAAAAACCTCCGAGACCGAGCTCAAGGCTACCGCCGCCGTGAAAATCGGGCCGATCTCCGCCCGTTTCACCGGCAAGGTGCAGCTTTCTGATCTCGATCCGCCCAACGGCTATACGATCGGCGGGGAAGGGCAGGGGGGTGTGGCCGGGTTTGCCAAGGGCGGCGCCAAGGTTCACCTCGATCCTGATGGCAATGGGACGCTGCTCCGCTACGAAGTCAACGCCCAGGTCGGCGGCAAGATCGCGCAGCTCGGCGCGCGGCTGATCGATGCGACGGCGAAATCCATGGCCGATCAATTTTTCAACCGCTTCACCGCACTGCTCACCCCGCCCGAGACGAAAGCGGAGGAAGCCGTGCCGAGCGAGGTGATTTCCCCAGCGATGCCACCCGAAATCATGGGCCTTCCGATGGTGGCCTGGATCGGCGGTGTCATTTTCCTCGCCATTCTTCTCCTTCTTTTCGGCTCTTTGCTTTAATGGTCGATATGTCCTCTCACGTGATGCCGCGCTCGGTCGCGGAAACCGCGGCACTTCTCGAGCGCGGCGGCTATATCGCTGATACCGATCTCGCGACCACGATCCATCTCGCGCTCGTTATGGGCCGGCCCTTGTTTCTCGAGGGCGAGCCCGGCACCGGCAAGACCGAGATTGCCAAAGTGTTGGCCGAGGGGCTCGGGCGGCGGCTGGTGCGGCTGCAATGCTATGACGGGCTCGATCTCCAGGCGGCGGCCTATGAATGGGATCATGCGCGGCAATTGATGGCGATCCGCCTTGCTGAGGCTTCGGGCGAGACCGATCGTGATCTCCTCGCGCGCTCGATCTATGGCCGCGAATTCCTGCGCGAGCGGCCGCTGCTCTCGGCGATTGACCCCTCCTTGCCGCCCGCCGTGCTGCTGATCGATGAGCTCGATCGCGCGGACGAACCGTTCGAGGCGTTTTTGCTCGAACTGCTCGCCGATTTTCAGATCACCGTGCCCGAATACGGCACCATCCGCGCGAGCGCGCCGCCGCCGGTCGTCATCACCTCCAACCGCACCCGCGAGGTTCATGACGCGATCCGCCGGCGCTGCCTCTATCACTGGGTCGATTACCCCGATGCCGCGCGCGAGCGGGCCATTCTCGCGCGGAAGGCCCCCTTGGTGCCGGCCCAGCTTTCGGCGCAAGTGGTCGCCTTCGTTCAGCGCCTGCGCAGCGAGGATCTATTCAAGCTCCCCGGCGTTGCCGAGACCATCGATTGGGCGAGCGCGCTCCGCACCCTCGACCAGGCTGAGCTGAGCCCCAGCGCGGTCGATGAAACGCTTGGCGTTTTGCTGAAATACCAAGACGATATCAGCAAATTGCGCGGTGCCGAGGCAGCCCGCCTGGTGGCCGAGGCGAAGGACACGGCGGCCGCTTCATGATCATGCCCGGCGAGGGCCGCCTGGTCGATAATATCGCCGGTTTCGCGCGCCTTTTGCGCCGCGCCGGCCTTCCCGTCGGCCCGGCGGAGACGCTCGCCGCGGCAGAAGCGCTCACCAAGATCGATCTCGGCGCCAAAGCCGAGGTGAAGGCCGCGCTGGCCGCGGCAATGGTGCATCGGCGCGAGCATCGCGAGGTGTTCGACCAAGCATTTCGGCTTTTTTGGCGCGACGCCGCCGCCGCCCGCCACGCGCTCGCGATGGCGCTGATGGAAGCGCGCAAGGAGCCAGAGCGGAGCCGCCCCGCGCCCGGCGGGCGCCGCGTCGCCGAGGCCTTCGCCCGCCCGCGCGCGCGTGAGCCGGAAACACCGCCCGAGCCGCCGCGCATCGATGCGGTTCTGACCGCGAGTGCCGCGGAGCGTTTGCAGACGATGGATTTCGAGGCCATGGGGGCGGAAGAAATCGCGCTCGCCAAGCGTGAAATCCGCCGCCTCGTCCTTCCCCTCGATGCGCGCCGTACGCGAAGGCGCCGCACCGATCCGGCCGGCGCGCAAACCGATCTCCGCGCGACGCTGCGCCAAAGCCTGCGCCAGGGCGGGGAAATCCTCTCTCTTGCCCATGCCCGCCGCACCGAACGCCCGCCGCCGCTGGTCGTGATTTGCGACATTTCTGGATCGATGGCGCGCTATGCACCGATTTTGCTGCATTTTCTTCACGCCGTCAGCAATGATCGGGCGCGTGTGCATGTTTTCCTGTTCGGAACGCGGCTTTCCAATATCACCCGCCAGCTCAAGCACCGCGACGCCGAGGTCGCGTTCCAAATGGTCGCCCATAGCGTGCCAGACTGGTCGGGCGGGACGCGGATCGGCGAAATTCTCGCCGTCTTCAACCGACGCTGGGCACGGCGCGTGCTCGGGCAGGGGGCGGTCGTGCTGCTGGTGACCGATGGGCTCGATCGCGATGGCGCGGTGGGCCTCGCTGAAAACATGGACCGTCTCCATCGCTCCTGCCGGCGGCTGATCTGGCTCAATCCGCTGTTGCGCTGGGAGGGGTTTCAGCCCAAATCTCAAGGTGTGCGGGCGATGCTGCCCTATGTCGATGAGTTTCGCCCGGTGCATAATCTTGCGAGCCTGCGCGGGCTGATCGATTTGCTGTCGCGCCCGACGCCGGCCCGCGAGCGGCTCATGGCTTTGGCTTCGTGAGGTAAGAAAATGAACCAAATCAATCAGATCGAACCCGTTGAAGATATATTGGCGCTGGCTGAAACCTGGGGCCGCGCCGGCGAGAAAGTGGCACTGGCGACGGTGGTCGAAACCTGGGGCTCTTCGCCGCGCCCAGCGGGAAGCCAGATGGCGATCACCGCCAGCGGCCGGATGGCGGGCTCGGTGAGTGGCGGCTGCATCGAAGGCGCGGTCGCCGAGGCAGCGCGCGAGACGATCGCGAGCGGGGTGCCGCGCCTCCTCGATTTTGGCGTAACCCACGAGCGCGCCTGGGAAGTTGGCCTCGCCTGCGGCGGCAAGGTCAAGGTCTTCGTCGAGGCCGTGGCATGACCCCGGCGCTGCTCGCCGCTTTGCAAGCGGCGCGGGCGGCAAAGCGCCCGGTGGTGCTGGCAACCCGCC
>JAJYXY010000077.1 GCA_021801465.1 Pseudomonadota bacterium | reverse complement strand
CAGCCTCCGGCGCGGCTCGGCGGCGGTCTATTTGCCGGTCTCGCACCCCGAGATCGAGGAATTCGTTGAAATCCGCCGCCCGACCGGCGGTGATCCGAATCGCAAGGCGCTCAATCTCCATCACGGCATCCTGGTTTCGGACGCGTTCATGCGCGCCGTCGAGGCGGATGAGCCTTGGGCGCTGGTTTCACCGAAGGATGGCGCGGTGGTGCGCAGCATCTCCGCTCGCGCGCTCTGGATCAGGATTCTGACCGCCCGTGTCGAGACCGGGGAGCCGTATCTGATCTTCTCCGACCAGGTGAACCGCCTTCGCCCCGAGCATCAGAAACTCGCCGGGCTCGAGGTCAAAACCTCCAATCTCTGCTCGGAGATCACGCTGCCGACCGGGATCGACCAGCACGGCCGCCAGCGCACCGCGGTCTGCTGCCTGTCTTCGGTCAATCTCGAGCATTGGTTCGCGTGGAAGGATCATCCCCTCTTCATCGAGGATGTGATGCGCTTTCTCGACAATGTCCTGCAGGATTTCATCGACCGCGCGCCGGAAGGCATGGAACGCGCCAAATATTCGGCGATGCGCGAGCGTTCGGTTGGGCTCGGGGTAATGGGTTTCCACTCCTTCCTCCAAGCGCAGCACGTGCCATTCGAAAGCGTCATCGCCAAGGTCTGGAACAAGCGCATGTTCCAGCATCTCCGCACCCAGGCGGATGCCGCGTCGCGGCTGCTCGCCGAAGAGCGCGGCCCCTGCCCCGACGCCGCCGACTATGGCTTCTCCGAGCGCTTCTCGAACAAGATCGCGATCGCGCCCACCGCTTCGATCTCGATCATCGCCGGCAATGCGAGCCCGGGGATCGAGCCGATCGCCGCCAATGTCTTCCTCCAAAAAACGCTGTCCGGCAGTTTTACCGTGCGCAACCGCCATCTCCAGGCCCTGCTTGCCGAAAAAGGGATGGACAACGAGGCGGTCTGGTCCTCGATCACGCTCAACAAGGGCAGCGTGCAGCATCTCGATTTTCTTACCGAGCACGAAAAAGCGGTGTTCAAGACCGCGTTCGAACTCGATCAGCGTTGGGTGATCGAACACGCCGCCGACCGCACGCCGTTCGTCTGCCAAAGCCAGTCGGTCAATGTCTTCCTCCCCGCCAATGTGCATAAACGCGATCTGCACCAGATCCATCTGTTGGCGTGGAAACGCGGTTTGAAATCCCTCTATTACTGCCGCAGCCTCTCGATCCAGCGCGCCGATAATGTGAGCGAGAAAGCGATCCGCCCGGAGGAGGCGCCGGCCGGGGCCGCGCCGGCGATGGCCGCACCGCCGCCAGCCGCGCGGGTCGCCGATTATGAGGAGTGCCTCGCCTGCCAATAAGATAGCGGCAAGGGAGGGGCATTTTTCGGCCGGCGCGGGAGGTAAACCCGGGAGGCTCGCGGTGAATTGTTTCCTTCGCGTGGTTTTGATCGCAACCCTTGCCCTCCTCGCCTCTTGCCACCCTCAAACTATGCCACCACGTATGGACCAGACGCCGCCAGGGGTGATGCCCCCGCTGCACGGTATGTAGCGCGAGGAGGATGTTCCGTGAGATCGCTGCTCTGGGCCACGCTCATGATGGTGGGTCTCGCGGCCTGTCATCCGTCGCCCACGACGCAATCCCAGGACCAGCAGCAGCCAGTGCCGGGCCAGATGCCGCGAATGGGGTATTGAGGGCATCGTCATGCGGCGACGCGGCTGGAATCCTGATGTTTTTGCACCGATGCGGGCCGGTGATGGCTGGCTTGTCCGCGTCAAGCCGCCCGAACAACGCATGACCGCGGCGATGGTGGGCGACCTTGCCGAGATGGCGGCGCGCTGGGGTAATGGGGTGATCGAAATCACCACGCGCGCGAGCCTGCAGCTTCGCGGTATCGACGAAGCGGCCTTCACGCCGCTCGCCATCGCTTTGCAAGAGGCGGGGCTCGCCGCTGCCGATCCCGCGCTCGAACAGCGGCGCAACATCCTGGTCTCGCCGCTGGCCGGCGATGATCCGACGATTACCGGCGATCCGCTGGCGCTCGGCCGGGCGCTGGCGGCGGGCCTCGCCGATCCCGCATGGGCCGGGCTGTCGCAGAAATTTTCCGCGATCGTCGATGGTGGCGGGGTATTGCCGCTCTCGTGCGTGCGCGCCGATATCCGGCTGCGAACCGAGGCGCGTTTGGTCACGATCACCGCACTCGATGGCACGATGATCCGCGCCGATGCGAAGGAGGCGGCGGGGGCGGCGCTCGCCCTTGCCGCGCGCACCGAGATCGAGGCTCGGCCGCCAGCGCCGCCCCCTTCGCCGCCCCCGGTCGGGTTTATCGCCTACCCTGGCCATCGGCGCGGCGCCTTTGCGTTGGTTCCCCCATTCGGCGATCTTCGCCCGCGGATGCTGACAGCGCTCGCCGCCCTCAGTGAGCGCTTCGGCGATGGCTGGCTGCGCCTGTTCCCGGGGCGGGTATTTCTCATCGCGGGCGTCGATGAGGAAAACGCCGCGCCGCTCGCCGCGGCGGCCGCGGCTGCGGGCTTCCTTACCGACCGCTCGGCGCCGAGCCTTGGCCTCATCGCCTGTATCGGGGCGCCGGAATGCGCCGGCGGCGATTCGCCGAGCCGGGCGGATGCCGCGGCGCTGGCGTCGCTGCTTTCGCCAAACGTGCCGCGCCCGCTCCACATCTCCGGCTGTGCCAAGGGCTGCGCCCATGTCGGGCCGGCGCCGGTGACCCTAATCGGGGTTGGCCGCGGCGCCGATGGCAGCGGCCTATACGATCTCGCCTTCGCCGCTAGCGCTGACCATGTCGGGCTGCAAGCCGATCATCGCCTGCTCTCGATCGCCGAGGCGGCAGCACTCCTCAATCACCGCTTTCGATCGCCGTGAGCGTGCTCGAGGGCCTATTCGCCCGGCGTTTTCGCGGGAATGCGCGCGGGCGCGCGTGAAAACCGCGCTTTCACTTGCTCGCGCAAGGTTTGGAAGGTGACATAGAGCATCGGGATCAGGAAAATGCCGATAGCGCTTGCCGCGATCATGCCGCCGAACACCGCCGTACCGATGCCGCGCCGGCTCAGCATCGCCGCGCCCTCCGCCCACACCAGCGGCACGAGGCCGAGGATGAAGGCGACCGAGGTCATCATCACGGCACGAAACCGCATCTTGGCCCCGAGCGCTGCTGCCTCGCGGATGGGAAGCCCCTCCTCGCGGCGCTCTTTCGCGAACTCAACGATCAGGATGCCGTTTTTCGCGGCGAGCGCGATCAGCACGACGAGGCCGATCTGAGCATAGAGATCGAGCGACAGGCCCGAGACCAGAAGGGCGATGAACGAGCCGACCACGCCGACCGTCACCGACAAGAGGACCGGGATCGGGATCACCCAGCTCTCATAAAGCCCGACCAGGAAGAGATAGGCGAACAACACCGCGAGCGCCAGAATAAAGCCAGTGCGCCCGGAGGCGAGCTGCTCCTGATAGGCGGTGCCGGTCCACTCGAACGCGTAGCCCGGCGGCAAAGTGTTGGCCGAGACCGCGGCCATCGCCGCCAAGGCATCGCCCGAGGAAACGCCCGGCGCGGGGCTCCCGAGGATCGAGATCGCGCGGTAATTATTGTAGCGGACGATCACCTGCGGGCCTTGGATGATGCGCAAGTCGGCGATCGAGCGGAGCGGCACCATCGCCCCGACATTGTTGCGCACATAGATCTGCCAGATATCGGAGAGATCGCGCCGGTTCGCCGCCTCGCCCTCGATATTGACCTGCCAGGTGCGGCCGTAAAGGCTGAAATTATTGATGTAGATGCCACCGAGCGTCGCTTGCAGCGCGGTGAAGACGTCGCTGATGTTGAGGCCGAGCGCCTGCGCTTTTTCGCGGTCGATATCGAGATAGATCGAGGGGTTGGTCGCGGTGAAGGTGGAAAAGACGCGGGCGAGATGCGGGTCGCGGTTGGCGGCCGCGAGCAATCCGTTCATGACGCTGCCCATGGTCACCGGATCCTGCCCCTCCAGCCCTTCGAGTTCGTATTCAAAACCGCCGGAGGTGGAGAGCCCAATGATCGGCGGCAAGTTGAAGGGAAAGACGATCGCCGAGCGGATTCCCATCGCCGCGCCGAAGGTCTTCCTGATCAGCATTTGCGCCGAACTCGCCACCCCTCTGCGGTCGGCGAAGGGCTTGAGGCGGGCGACCATGAACGCGGCATTGGGTTCGGAGACATAGTCGAGCAGCGAGAAACCGATGATCGAGAGCGTGTGCTCGACCTCGGGCATTTGCGCGAGAATGCCCTCGACCTGCCGTGTTGTTGCCGCGGTGCGCGCGACCGAGGCGCCGTCGGGCAATTGCACGGCGATGAAGAACGCGCCCTGATCCTCCTCGGGCAAGAATCCGGTCGGCGTATGGCGCGACAAGCCCCAGATGGCGAGGCCGAACACGGCGATCAGCACGACGGCGAGCGCCGAGACGCGCAGCAGCCGGCGCACGATCGCGGCATAGCCATCGCGCAGGAAATCGATGCCGCGCAGCATCTGCCCGATCGGGCCGCGCTTCTTGCCGGTATGGCGGAGGAAAACGGCGCAAAGCGCGGGCGAGAGGGTCAACGCGTTGATCGCCGAAATCAGCATCGCCGAACTGATGGTGACCGCGAACTGGCGAAACAGCGTCCCCGAAAGTCCGGGGATGAAGGCGATCGGCACGAACACCGAAAGCAGGACCAGGGTGATCGCGATAATCGGCGCGGTGATCTGGCGCATCGCCTTCTTGGTCGCCGCGGCAGGGGAAATCTCTGGCTCCTCCTCCATCACCCGCTCGACATTCTCGACGACGACGATCGCGTCATCGACGACGATGCCGATCGCGAGCACCATCGCAAGCAGAGAGACGGTATTGGCCGAATAGCCGAGCGCGAGCAGGGCGGCGAACGTGCCAACCAAGCTCACCGGGACGGCGACCGTTGGGATGATGGTCGCGCGGAAATTGCCGAGGAAGAGATAGACGACGAGCACAACCAGCAAAAACGCCTCAGTCAGCGTGCGGATCACCTCGTGGATGGTGTCCGAGACGAAGGTGGTGCTGTCATACATCACCCGCGCCTTGAGCCCTTCCGGGAAGTGCTTGCTGAGATCGGCGAGGGTTTGGTTCACCGCCGCGGCGGTGGCGACGGCATTGGCGCCGGGCGAGAGATAGATGCCGATCGGAACGCCGGGGCGGCCATCGATGCGGCTTTCGCTGTCCTCGTTCTGCGCCCCCATCTCGACCCGCGCGACATCGCGCACGCGCAACACCGAGCCATCGGGAAAGGCGCGCAGCACGATCTCGCCGAATTGCTTTGGCGTCTTGAGCTGGCCCTGGGTCTGGACGTTGAGCTGGAATTGCTGATCGGGGCCGATCGGCCGAGCCCCGATGCGCCCGACCGGGGCCTGGACGTTCTGCGCTTGGATGGCGGCAATGACGTCGGAGGGCGAGAGGTTGAGGCTCACGAGCCGCTGGACATCGAACCAAATCCGCATCGAGTAGTTCATCTTGGCAAAAAGCGACGCCTGCCCGACGCCCGGCGTGCGGGAGATCTTGTCGAGGACGTTGATGATCACATAATTGGTGATGAACAGCGGATCTTGCTTGCCGTTCTCGCTGTAGAGAATGATGAATTGCAGGACGGCGGCGGATTTTTTCTGCACCACCAAGCCTTCCTGCTGCACCTCGGCCGGCAGTTGCGACAGCGCCGTTTGCACCCGGTTATTGACATTGACGACGTCGACATCGGGGTTGGTGTCGAGCGAGAAGCTGGTGTTCAGCGTGTAGCTGCCATCATTGCCGCTGTTTGATTTCATATAGAGCATGCGATCGACGCCGACGACCTGGCTTTCGATCGGCTGGGCGATGTTGGTTTCGACGACATCGGCAGAGGCGCCGGGATAGACTGCCGTCACCGTCACCTGCGGCGGCACGATATCGGGGAATTGCGCGACCGGGATGCGCAGCATGGCGAGGATGCCGGCGAGCGTGGTGACGATCGCGATCACCATCGCAAGCCGCGGGCGATCGACGAAAATGGCAGAGATCATCGGCTCAATCCCGCTTCGTGTCGGAACTGCTCGCCGCCGTCTTGGCGGAGGGCGGCGGCGAGGCGGGGCCGGGCGCGACGACGAGGCCGGGGCGGACGCGCTGCACACCGTCGACCACCACCATCGCGCCGGCATCGAGCCCCTTCAACACCACCGCCTCGGTCGGCGTCGACTGGCCGAGTTGCAAGCGCCGCTGCTCGATTTTGTTGCCGGCGCCGACGACATAGACATAATCCCCGGACTGGTCAGAGAGAATGGCGGCACGCGGGACGGTGAGCGCGGTGATCGGCTCGACCCCTTCGAGGAGAACTCTGACGAATTCGCCATCGGTCAATTCGCGCGCGGCGACGTTGGTTTTCGCGCCGCTGGCATCGATACCCAGCAGGCGTGGATTGGCGATCACGCCGCGGAGCGTGATCGTGTCTGTATTGGCGGAGATCGTATTGTCGACGAAATCGACCTTGCCGACCTGATCATAGATTCGGCCATCGGGGAGGCGGACGCGAATGACGACGGCATTCAAGCCACCTTTGTCGTGATAGCGCTGGCGGAGATCAAGGGCGGCGCGCACCGAGATCGGAAACACCACATACATCGGATCCTGGCTCACGATCGTCGCCAACGTCCCCGATGAGGGGCTCACGACATTGCCGATGGTGACCGCGGTGCGGCCGATCTTGCCATCGATCGGCGCGCGGATTTCGGTGTAGCCGAGATTGATTTGCGAAATCCGCAGATTGGCTTCCGCCTGCATCAATTGCGCCTGATAGGAGAGCTGATTGGCACGCGCATCATCCACCGTCGATTGCTGGCCGGCCGGCGTGTGGAGGAGGGTTTCGGCGCGATGGAGGGTGATCGCGGCGTTTTGCAATTGCGCTTGCATCTGCGCGATGGTCGCCGCCTTGGCCTGCACGTCGGCTTCGAACGGCGGCTGTTCCAGGCGATAGAGGAGATCGCCTTTCTTGACTTCCGCCCCTTCGATGAAGGTCATCTGTTCGAGATAGGCGGTGACCCGGGCGACGAGATTGACGCGGTCGGTCGCTTGGATGCGGCCGACGAACTCGGAGCTTTCGGTCACCGCGTGCGGCTCGGCGCGCACGACGCCGACCGCCGGCGGCCCGCCGGGCGCGAATTGTGCCCAGGCCGGTGCCCCGGCGAGAAGAAAAATAGCGGCGAGCCACGGCGCGACGATGCGAAAGGACATCAGATCATCCTAGTTTCTCAGAGAAACACCGAAAAACGTTCGTCCCCCCCCCGGGGGAAGGAGACGCAGCGCATGCCAAAAAGGCAAAAGTTTTTTGGTTCTTTTTTTCAAAAAAGAACCCGCCTGCCTAATCCAGCCTAACCAACCCGGAAGACCGGGTCAAAGATGGTTAGAGGCTCGGCTGATGCGCCTTCTCGGCGGTTTGTTCCTCGGGCGGCAGCGGATAGCTCTGCTCCCAGCCACCGCCGAGCGCCTTATAAAGCAGCACGAGATTGGTCGAGACCAGGGTCGTGCTCTGCGCGAGCTGGATTTCAGCGCCGAGCAGCACGCTTTGCGCGGTCAAGACGTCGAGGAAGGTCGCGACCCCCTCCACATAGCGCTCACGCGCGAGATCGAGGGCGCGGCGCGCGGCGGTGACGGTCTTGGTCAGCTCTTCCTCGCGCTTTTGCTCGGTATTGTAGGCGGTGAGCGCGTTATCGACGTCGTGGAGCGCCTGCAAGACGGTTTTCTGGTAGGTGAGTGCCGCCTCTTTTTCCTGCTGCTTGCGCAGGGCGAGCGTCGAGACAAGCTGCCCGCCGCGGAAAATCGGCAGGCTCACGGTCGGCCCGACGCCATATTGCTCCGAGCGCAAGCTGCCGAGCTGGGAGGCATTGAGGGCCGCGATGCCGAAGCTGCCGGTGAGCGAGACATTGGGGAAGAAATCGGCGACCGCGACGCCGATTTGCGCGGTCGCGGCGTGGAGGCTCGCTTCGGCGGCGCGAATATCGGGGCGGCGGCGCGCGAGTTCGGAGGGGAGACCCATCGGCACGCTCGGCGGCACCGGCGGGATCGGCTTGGCCTCGGCCAGTTCTGCCTTGAGCGCGCCGGGCTCACGCCCGAGCAATTGGCTGATGGCGTTGATCAGCTCCGCTTCCTGCTGGCGGAGTGGCGGCAATTGCGCGGCGATGTTGTCGGCCTGGGCTTCGGCGTTGGCGACGTCGAGGTCGGTCGTCAGGCCGCCGCTGGCGCGCTGACGGGTCAGGTCGAGGCTCTGATTGGCGCTCGCGAGATTCTCCTCGGTGATTTCGAGGGTGCGCTGGGTGCCGCGGAGATTGATGTAATCACGCGCGAGCTCTGCCTCGACCGAGACCAGGGCGTCGCGCCGCTGATCCTCGGTCGCCTGGACCATGGCTTTGGCGGCTTCCACCTGGCGGCGGACCTGACCCCAGAAATCGATCTCCCAGGAAGCGTCAAAGCCATACTGATAGAGGTTGAAAGGTGGGATCGTGCTCCCTTGCAGCGGAATGGCACCGAGGGTGTTGGCAGCGCCGCCTGCCGAGCTGCCGAGCGAGCCAAAGCTGGTGCCCGTCGTTCCCGGCGCGATACCGCCGAAGCCACCGCCGTAACTGGTCGCCCCGGCCGGTGGGAACAACCCGACGACACCGTTCGGGCTCAGATATTGGTGCGAATAGGAGCCATCGGCGTTGAGGATCGGATATTGATTGGCCTGGGTGATGCCGAGCTGGCTCCGCGATTCCCCAAGGCGCATATCGGCGATCCGCATATCGAGGTTTTGCGAGGCAACCCTTTGTTCCAGCCGGGAAAGCTCGGGATCTTGGAACTGATCCCACCATTTCGGGTCGATCGGTCTGTTATCGACCAGGCTCGCCTTCTCAACAGGCGCCGTTGGTTTCGTGCTCGACCAGGAGGAGGGCTGCCACCAGGGTTTTTCCGGCGTATAATCCGGGCCCACGGTGCAGGCGCCGAGCGCTGGCAACAAAAATAGCGCCGTGCGACTCCACGCCCGCGCGAAACCACGCCGCACCCCCCGCATTGCTGACCCTCCACACTCTCTCTCGGCACGCTCTCGACAAGACGCGATCTTGGCCACGGCACGCTGACCGACCGGTTCAGTCAGCTTTGACAAATGCACCCATTTCATCGCATCGTCAATCGCCAAACTCACGGCAATGTCAAGGAGAACCGTCCCGATGCTGGCTATCGACGCCCTCTCGCCTGAAAAACGGGCGCAGATCTTGGAAGGCGCGGCCCAGATCTTCGCCGAGGACGGATATGAAGGCGCTAGTATGTCGCGCATCGCGGCGATCGCCAATGTCTCCAAGGGTACACTCTACAACCATTTCGAGAGCAAGGCACAGCTTTTCTCCGCCTATATCGAAGCCGCCTGCGCGCGCAATTTATGCCAAGTGTTCGCCGCGTCCGATGAAAGCCTCGACGTCGCTGCCGCGCTCGCGCGGATCGGGCGGCGTATGGTCGAGATGATGCTGTCTGATCTCGGCCTCACCATCTACCGCGTGGTGGTGGCAGAGGCGCGGAAATTTCCCGAGCTCGCGCGCGCTTTCTATAATGCGGGGCCGGCGCGGGCTATCGATGAGATGGCGCGCTGGCTGGCGGCGCGTGCCGAGGAGGGGACGCTCGCCGTCGCCGATCCGAGTTTCGCCGCCGAGCAATTTTTCTGCCTCTGCCAGACCCGGCTCTGGCTGCGCTACAAACTCAATTTGCAGGATGCTTCCGCCGAGACCAGCATTGACGAGGTGGTCTCGGCATCGGTTTCGATGTTTCTCAACACCTACGGAGTGAACTCATGACCGGAGCGGCAACCGACGCGGCATTGGCGAAAGCGGCGGCCCTGATGCCAGAGGCGATCGCCGCCTGGTCCGATTTCCTGCGCATCCCCTCGATCAGCGCCCAGCCCGACCACGCTGGCGATTGCAGGCTGGCTGCGGAATGGGCGCGCGCGCGGCTCGCCGGGCTTGGCTTTTCGGCGAGCCTGCATGAGACCGAGGGCCATCCGGTGGTGCTTGCGACCCACCCCGGCCCTGGCGCCGATGCCCCGCATCTTCTCTATTACGGCCATTACGACGTCCAGCCGCCCGAGCCGCTCGAATTGTGGCCAAGCCCGCCCTTCACCCCGACCCTCGTCGATGGCCCGCGCGGCAAGCGGATGGTCGCGCGCGGCGCGGTTGACGATAAGGGCCAGGTCGCCGCCTGGCTCGGCGCTTTCGCTGCCTGGCATGAAGCGACCGGCACGATGCCGGTCCGGCTCACTGTTCTGCTCGAAGGCGAGGAAGAGATCGGCAGCCCCCATCTCGAACCCTTCCTCGTGGCCGCGCGAGCGCGGCTCGCGGCCGATGCGGCGGTGATTTCGGACACTAATCTCTGGGATTTCACGACGCCGGCGATCACCACTGGCCTGCGCGGTCTCCTCTATGTCGAAATCCGCGCCCGCGCCGCCTCCCGCGATCTCCATTCCGGCCTATTCGGCGGACTTGCCTGCAACCCGATCAACGAATTGGTGCAGGCGCTCGGGGCGCTCCGCGATGCCCGGGGGGTGGTGCAGATCCCTGGGTTCTATGACGGTGTCGCGCCGCTTTCAGCCGAGCAGGAAGCCGCCTGGGCGGCGCTCGGCTTCGATGTGGCGGCGTTTCTCGGCGATGTCGGGCTCGCAACGCCAGCGGGCGAGGCCGGACGTGGCGCGCTCGAGCGGCTTTGGGCGCGCCCGACCGCCGATCTCAACGGCATTTGGGGCGGCTATGCCGGCCCGGGCGCAAAAACCGTGATCCCGGCCGAGGCCGGCGCGAAAATTTCCTTCCGCCTCGTCCCCGGCCAGGATCCGGAAGCGATCTTCGCCGGGCTCAAGCAGTTTCTTGCCGCGCGCGTGCATCCCGATCTCAAGCTCGACTACGCCCTCTATGGCGCGGCGCCGGGCATCGCGGTCGCGACCGATCTTCCCGTCGTCACCGCCGCCCGCGCCGCCTTGGCCGAGGAATATGCCAAGCCGCCGGTCCTGATCGGCTGCGGCGCCTCGATCCCGGTGGTCGAAAGCCTCAAGCGCGTGCTCGGGTTGGAGACCCTGCTGATGGGATTTGGCCTCGACGACGACCAGATCCACAGCCCCGGCGAGAAATTCGAACTCGTCTGTTTCGAGCATGGTCTGCGCGCGCATATCCGCATGCTGGGCCATCTCGGGCGGGCGCGCTGATCACTCGTCGATCGGCGCCGGCGGCGCCGTGCCCCATTGCAAATGCTGGCCGCCATCGAGGGCGAGCATTTGGCCGGTGAAACTCGGAAGTGACAGGATCGCCAGCGTGGCGCGGGCGATTTCCTCTGGCATCGCGGCGCGGGCGAGCGGGGTTGCGGCGGCTTGACGGGCAAATTGCGACTCACTCTGGCGCGCGCTCGGCAGCGTCGGGCCGGGGCCGATCGCGGCAACGCGAATGCGCGGCGCGAGCGCCAGCGCCATGCTCCGCGTCAGCGCCCAGAGCCCGGCCTTGGAGACCGTATACGAAACGAAATGCGGGGTCAGCGACAATACCCGTTGATCGAGGAGATTGATCACCACCCCCTCCGCCGCCGCCGGCAAATCGCGGGCGAAATGCTGCATGAGCACGAAGGGGGCGCGGAGATTGGGCTCGAGATGGGCATCCCAGCTCGCC
>JAJYXY010000115.1 GCA_021801465.1 Pseudomonadota bacterium | reverse complement strand
CCGCCTGGTATGGGGGGGGCTCGGGCGGCACCGGCGGCGCGGGCGTCCCTGCCGCCGGAGGGGCGGGCGGCGGGGGGTATTGATGCCTGATGACGGCCGCCTTTCGAGCCTGACCGAGGAGAGCGCCAGCGGCCGGGACGACCGCGCGAAGCTGCTCGCCTTCGTCAATGATGGCGCGAGCGAAGCGATCCTGCGCGAAATGCTGGCCGAAGCCGGGCTCGCGGGCATGAATATCCGGCGCGGCAATCTCCGCGCCGCCATCGCGACCCTCGCCAAAGCACCGACACCGCAAATCCTGATCGTGGATGTCAGCGGCGAGGCTCAACCCCTGACCGCGCTCAGCGATCTTTCCGAAGTGGTCGAGCCCGATGTGCGCGTTCTGGTGATTGGCGAGGAGGAGAGCCTCAATTTCTATCGCTTGGTGACCCGCCAGCTCGGCGCGCTCGAATATCTCTACAAGCCACTGACGCGTGACATGGTGGCGCGGCATTTTCTGCCGCACCTCACCGGCGAACCGTTGGCCGCCGATAATGTCCAAGGCGGGCGGGTGGTAACCATCACCGGCGTGCGTGGTGGGGCCGGCGCCAGCACCATCGCCGCGCATCTCGCCTGGCATTTCGGCGTCGCCGCCGGGCGCCATACTGTTTTGCTCGACGCTGATCTCCATTTCGGCACCTCTGCCCTGCTCGTCGATGGCAAAGCGAGCGCGGGCCTACGCACCGCCTTGGAAGCGCCGCAGCGCATCGACGAGCTTTTCGTCGAGCGCGCAGCACAGCCAGTTTCAGGCCGGCTTTTCGTGCTTGCCGGCGAAGAAAAGCTCGACCAGCCGCCAATCTACGCCGCAGGTGCGGCAGAGCCGCTGATCGAGGCGCTGCGCCGGCGCTATAATATGATCATCGCCGATATCCCGCCGGCGCCGCTCGCCTTCAATCAGGATTTGCTCGCCCTCGGCCATCATCGCGTCCTCGTCTTGCCGCCGACGCTTGCCGGCGTGCGCGATACGTTGCGGCTGCTCGCGCTGGCCAATGGCAGGCTGCAGCCGCGCCGGCCGATTTTGGTGCTCAATCGCCTCGGTACCCCGGGCGGTCTCACCCGCGCGCAAATCGAAGAGGCGCTGAAAGTAAAACTCGATGTCGTCATTCCCGACCTTCCGCGCCAGATGGGACGGGCGGCGAGCTTTGGCCAGCCCGCCGCCGGGCTGCGCGGCGAGTTTCGCACCGGCATTCATGCCCTCGCGCGGGAAGTCGCGTTCGTTAAACTCCCAGAGGCGGCGCCGCGCCGGCGTGTTGCTTGGCGCTGGCTCGGCTGGCGGCGATGAGCGAGACCGCGCCACCGCGCGCGGCATCGTTCGGGCGCCGCCGTGTCGTGCTCGAAACGCCTTCTGCGCCCGCGCGTACCGACGCCGCCCCTGCGGCAACCGATACCGCGCTCGGGGAATTGCGCGCCCTCTGTCTCGCACAGCTTGACCCCGCGGCTGCCGTCGGCATGCCGCATGAAAAGCTCGCGCAAGCGGTCGAGCGATTGATCGCCGACATCGCCACCGAGCGACGCATTCAACTCAATGCCCGCGAGCAACGCGAGCTCGCGCTCAACCTCGTCGACGACATGCTCGGCCATGGGCCGCTACAGCCGTTGCTCGACGATGAAGCGATCACCGACATCATGGTCAACGGCCCTGATCGCGTCTTCGTCGAGCGGCGCGGCAAACTCGAGTTATCAAAGGTGCGGTTTCGCGATGCCGGCCATGTCGCCAACATCTGTCAGCGTATCGCCGGCGCCGTGGGGCGACGGGTCGACGAGGCAAGCCCGATGGTCGATGCCCGGCTTTCCGATGGCTCGCGCGTCAATATCGTTTTCCCGCCGCTCGCTCTCGACGGGCCCTATCTCTCGATCCGCAAATTCGCGAAAAAGAAAATCGATTTCGCCAAATTGATCGAATTCGGCTCGCTCACCCCGCCACTCGCGCGTGTGCTCGAAATCGCCGCGCGCATCCGCCTCAACGTTATCATCTCGGGCGGCACTGGCTCGGGCAAAACGACGCTGCTGAATGCGATGTCGCGCCTGATCGATGCTGGCGAACGGGTCGTCACGGTGGAAGATGCGGCAGAGCTGCAATTGCAGCAGCCGCATGTGGTACGCATGGAAACCCGACCGCCGAGCGTCGAGGGACGCGGCGAAATCACCCAGCGCGACCTCGTGCGCAACGCGCTTCGTATGCGCCCCGACCGCATCATCATCGGCGAGGTGCGCAGCGGCGAAGCCTTCGACATGCTGCAAGCCATGAACACCGGCCATGACGGCTCGATGTCAACGGTGCATGCGAATAGTACCCGCGACGCCCTGACACGTATCGAAAGCATGGTGCAGATGGGCAATATCGGTCTGCCCCCACGCGCTATCCGCACGCAGATCGTGAGCGCGATCAATCTCATCGTCCAGGTCGAGCGCCAGCGCGATGGCGGCCGGCGCGTGACGCAGGTCACCGAAGTCTGCGGCATGGAGAGCGATGTCGTCACCATGAACGATATCTTTGCCCTGGATGTCGAGGGTGAGGGTTTGGATGGCAGGCTGCGTGTACGTTATCGGATCAGCCGCGCACGACCCTTTTTTCATGACCGCCTAACCTATTTCGGCCTCGAGCGCGCGTGGGCGACAGCGCTCGATGACGCGGAGCGCGGCGCGTGATCGATCTTCGCTTATTGGCGCTCGGATTTATCGGCCTGAGCGGCCTCGGCATCAGCGCGCTCTTCGTGCAACGCGCCCACGAGCGCGAGCAGCAATGGCGCGCGCGCGCTGCGCGCATCTTGACGACCCAGGGCAAAACCACCAAAGCACCAGAACTCGCTCGGTTTCGGATCGCCACCCGACCGGCCTCGCCGCTTTCCTGGCGGAACGCGATGACGGTCTTTGGCATCCATCCCGAGCGACATCGCGACTACCCGCTGCGCTGGTGGGTCGTATTGCCGATCGGTTTGCTCGGGGCGCGGTTCGTTGCCGGAATTTTGGCGGATTTTCTCGGCGTCGGCACGTTTTTTCTCATCCCTCCATTCTGGATTTTTTTCTGCCGGCAAGTGTTTGCCGTCTTCGACCAGCGCCGGCGCGACGCTCTATTCAGCCAATTTCCAGACGCTTTGGCGATGATCGTACGCTCGGTCAGGGTTGGCATCCCGGTGAGCGAAGCGATACGGCTGGTGGCGCGCGAGGGCCCCGACCCGACGCGGCGCGAGTTCGGCCTCGTCGCCGATAAAATCGCGATCGGCAAGCAGCTCGAGGAGGCGCTGCAGCAGCTCGGAACTCATAACGACCTGCCGGAATACCGGTTTTTTGCAACCGCCCTTTCGCTCCAGAGCCAAACCGGCGGCGGGCTCGCGGAGACGTTGGAAAACCTCGCCGATGTCATCCGCAAACGCATCGCGATGCGTGAGCGCGGCCACGCCTTGGCCTCGGAAGCAAAAACCAGCGCCGGCATTTTGGCCGCCTTGCCGATTATCGCCGGCGCCGGGCTTGCCGTGCTCAACCCCTCCTATCTCAGCGTGCTGTTGTTCGAACCGACCGGCAAGCGCTTGCTCGCTATCGCGGTTGCCATGCTCGCGGGCGGGATTTTGGTCATGCGCAGTATTATCCGCCGCAGTCTCACGTGAGGGTGGCATCATGAGCGGGACGCTTATGTTCGTCATTTTTCTTGCCCTCTCGTTAGTGCTGGTGTGCGCGGGTGTCGTTTTTGTTTCGCAGTCTTGGCGCGAGGAGCGGCTGCGCGCACGGCTGCGCACCGTCCAGCCTGGCGCGGAGCAACCGCGCGGGACATCTTATCAAAACATCCTTTTTCAGCTCGCGACCGCGGCCGGCAAGCTCGTCGCGCGCAGCGGTTTGTTGACCGCGCGCACGCGGAGCGAGCTCGAGCAAACGCTGGCGCAATCAGGTATTCGGCGCGGCCGGGGCCTGGAATTATTCGTGGGCACGAAATTTTTGCTCCTCGTTTTACTCCCGCTCATCGCCTTCATGCTCTCCCTACGGTTTGGGCTTTCCCCGTTCATGCGTGATATCGCGCTACTCGCGGCAAGCCTTGGCGGTCTGCTCGCGCCGGAATTCGTTTTGCGCAAACTGCGCGGCCGATATCTGACATCGCTCGACCGCGGACTTCCCGATGCGCTCGACCTGATGGTGATCTGTACCGAGGCCGGGCTTGGTCTCGAACCAACGATTATGCGGGTCGCGACAGAAATCCGCCCGGTGCATGCCGCCGTCGCCGAAGAATTTTCACTTACCGCGGCCGAGCTCAGGATCGCCTCGGACGTGCGCACGGCCTTGCTCAACGCCGGCGCCCGCACCGGGCTCGAGGGCATCAAGCGCCTGGCCACCACCTTGGTTCAGACGCTGCAATATGGCACGCCGCTCAGCCAGGCATTGAAGACGCTGGCCGCGGAAATGCGCCAGGAAATGCTCACGCGCTTTGAAGCGCGCGCCGCACGATTGCCGGTGCTGCTCACCGTGCCGATGATCATCTTCATTCTTCCTTGTGTTTTTCTGGTTATTGGTGGCCCGGCCATAGTGCAGGTATTGACCATGATGAAGCATTGAGGCGGGATATGATCACGCGCACGCCTGTGTTCGCTTTGTTGTTTGCGCTCGCCGCTTGCGGGGGGGCTAGCAAGCCGACCCTCGTCCTGCCGCCGCAAACGCCAGCGCTCGGCAGCGGCGAGCCGACGATCAGGGTTGCGGATGCGGCTCTCGCCGGCGGCGCCCCGGCCATGGCGTTGCAGGTGGCGGATGGAATCCTCGCGCACAAACCCTCCGATGTCGATGCACTTTTACGCAAAGGAGACGCGCTTTATCAACTCAAACGCTATGACGAGTCGGAAGCGAACTTCATCCACGTGCTCAAGATCAGCGCTGGCAATGAAGAAGCACTTCTTGGCCTGGGACGAGTGAAGCTCGCCGAGGATCCTGCTGCCGCGGCAAAGCTATTTTCCGATATTGTCGCCAAAGATCGCGCGAACGCAGCGGCGCAGAACGATCTCGGTATCGCGCGTGATCTTCTCGGTGAGCATGCGGCGGCGCAAACCGCCTATCGCGCGGCGCTGGCACTGAAGCCAGATATGTTGGCCGCGCGCGTCAATCTCGGCGTCTCGCTCGCACTTTCAGGGCAGGAAAAGGAAGCGCTGGACGTGCTGCGGCCATTAGCCAACACGCCCGACATGATCCCACGCGTGCGCCAAGACCTCGCGGCGACGCTTGCGCTCGCCGGGCAGGATGCGCCGGCGCGTCAATTACTCTCCAAAGACCTCGATCCGACAGAGGTTTCCGAGGCGATGTCTGGCCTTGCGCGCCTCTCCCCGGGCGGCTTCTGAGGCGAAGCCATAAGCCAGTTGGTCGAGAGAATGACCAGCCATTTGAAGACCGCCGGCTGACATGTTCTTGATTGGGCGCGCAGCCTTCTCTCCACCCCCGCGCTTGCCGGTGAGCGCTCTCGCTGGCCGGTGTCACACCGGCTGGAGCGCGACCTTCTTCATCAGCGGTGCGAGCAAGATCGCGATCAGAAGTGCGAGCAAGATGATGCGGAACGCATCGGCAAAGGCGAGCGTTGCAGCCTCGCGATACGTCAAAAGCCAAAGCTGGCGCAGGGCCGCGTGACCGCCTCGGCTCGCGACGCCGAGCGCGCTGGTATCATGGCGCGCGAACCCGGAGAGAAGGCGCGTGGTCGCTGGGTTTGCCGGGGTTAGCCGCGAGGCGAGCGCGAGAAAATGCTGATTGGTGCGATCGTTGAGCACCGCACCCGAGACTGCGATACCAACCGCGCCGCCGAGATTGCGCATCATATTGAAAAGGCCACTCGCGTATTTCAGCCGCTCGGGGGATAGGCTGCCGAGCCCGAGCGTAATCGCCGGTGCGACGGCGAATGTCTGCGGGAAGCCACGAAAAATCTCTGGCCACAGCAATTCCTCGCGCCCCCATTCATGGGTGATGAAGCTGAATTGCCACATCGAGAGCGCGAACATGGCCAGACCGAACATCATCAGCCAGCGGAGATCGATGCGCCGCCCGAGTACCATGTAAAACGGCGTCCCGACCAGCGCCGAAAGTCCGATCGAGAACATCGCGACCCCGGTCTGCCAGGCGCTGAAGCCACGGACATAGCCAAGAAATAGCGGGGTTAGATAGATGGTGGAGAAAATGGCGATTCCGGTGATAAAGGAGACGATACAGCCGATAAGGAAATTGCGGTTGCGAAGCGCACGAAGATCGAGCACCGGATAAGCGCAAACTAAATTCCGCCAGACGAAGAGCAGGCCCGCGGCGGCGGCGATGATGGCGCAGGTTTCGATGGTCTGATCGGCGAACCAGTTCCACCGCGCCCCATCCTCGAGCACATATTCGAGATTGCCGAGCGCGATCGCGAGCAGTACGATCCCGATATAATCGGCGCGCTTGATCAGGGTGAAGTCGGGCTTATCGATATCGACGAGCAGCGCTACAGAGATCGCAACCACGAGACCAGGGATGAGATTGACGTAAAATAGCCATGGCCACTGCAGCGTATCGGTGATCCAGCCGCCAGCGATCGGCCCGAAGGCCGGCGCTACCGCGGCGATGGTGCCGATGACGGCGGCGGCGAGCAAACGGCGCTGGCCTTCAAAATACTGAAAGGCGGAGGTGAAAACAGTTGGAATCATCGACCCGCCGAGAAATCCCTGGATCGCGCGGAATAGGATCATGCTCTCGATATTCCAGGCAAGGCCGCAAAGAAGACTCGCGAGGGTGAAACCGGCGGCGGAGATCGTGAACAGCCAGCGCGTCGAAAAAACCCGGGTGAGCCAGCCGGAGAGCGGGATGACGATGATTTCGGCGATCAGGTAGGCGGTCTGCACCCAGCTGATCTGATCCTGGGTCGCGGACAAACCGCCGCCGATTTCCTGCAGCGAGGAGGCGACGATTTGAATGTCGAGAAGTGCTATGAACATGCCGACGCACATCATCGCGAAGGGGAAAATCACCCGCCGCGGCTTGGGATCAGTGGCTTTGTTCATGGCGCCGATCGCGCCTTGGTGTCGATGCGCACCGTCGCCGAGAGGCCGGGGCGCAGCAGACCAAGTTTGCCCTCATCACCATCCAACATCACCCGCACCGGCACACGCTGGACGATCTTGGTGAAATTACCGGTCGCGTTCTCAGCCGGCAAAACGCTGAACACGGCGCCGGTCGCGGGGGCAAAACTCTGCACATGGCCCTCGATGACGTGACCGGGCGTGACATCGGCGATGATCGTCGCCTTCTGTCCGGGCTTCATCGCGGCGATCTGGTCTTCCTTGAAATTGGCGTCCACCCAGAGGCCAGAGTCGGGGACGATCGCAATCAGCGGTGTGCCGGCGGTAACAAAAGCGCCGAGCTGGGCCGAGCGATCGCCGATATAGCCATCGATCGGCGCGCGGAGCTCGGTGTAGCCGAGATCGAGCGCGGCGACACGAAGCGCAGCTTCGGCTTCGCGGATCGCTGCCCGCGCCTCGTTCATCCGTGCTTCCAAGATGTTCAGCTCTTGGCGCGCCGCCTCCACCTCGGCTTGCGTTGCGGCGAGGGCGGCACGCGCCTCTTCCGCCATGGTGCGAGATTTTTCCGCATCTTGCTGCGTCGCAGCGCTGGCGCGCACGAGGTTGCGATACCGCGCGGCATCGGCGCTGGCGAAGGCGGCGCGGGCGGTGGCGGCGGCGGCGGCGGCGTCGTGGTGGCGCACCACCGCCTCCTGCTCCGTCGTTTGCGCAACGATATTGGCGAGCGCTGCCTCGCGCCCCGCAACCACCGCCGCGGCGCGATCAAAGGCGGCGCGGAAGTCGCGATTATCGAGCTGGATCAGAAGGTCGCCGGCATGCACGAATTGATTGTCGGAGACGAGAATTTTGGTGATGAAACCGGAAACATGCGGGGCGATGGCGGTCACGTTGCCGCCGACATAGGCATCGTCGGTGGTGACGATGAAGCGCCAATTCCGCCACCATTCCCGACCGAGCCAGCCCCCACCCGCAGCCAAAAGGACCAGAGCCAACGCCAAGAGCAACCTCTTGCCCGCGCGGGCCGGGCGGCGCGATATCCGTCCGTGGTCAAGGACTTCGTCTATCACCTGTTGGCTCATCTCGCCTCCGCCGCGATGCGATACCGCATGCCGTTTTGCTAGCCGACAGAGAATGTCACCAACCACTCTTTCCGCTCGCGCTATATCAGCCGCGGCTGGCTCCATCCCACCATATTATGATTGAGCGGACATTGTTGTTTTGTTATCATTGGACAATTGTCATAGGATTTCAACCATAGAATTAACGTTTGTAAGAAATGTCACGCGGCAAAGCGCCGCTTTCAGCGCGCAGACAAGGCGACGAGCAGATCCGCGCCGTAACGCTTGAGCTTGGCACTGCCTACACCACGAATTTGTGCAAGTCCGCCAAGGCTGTCGGGCCGCAGCGCCGCGATGTCTTGCAGCGTCGCATCATGAAAAATGAGATAAGGGGGAAGATTTTGCGCCTCCGCCGCCCGCTTGCGCCAGGCGCGCAGGCGCTGGAATAGCGCGTCGTCGACGTCGCTGCGCGCAGCGCCCGTCTCGGTCGGGCGCGCGGGCGTGATTGGCGCGGGCAGCGCGGCAACGTGCAATGCCTGCTCACCGCGTAGATAAGGCCGCGCCACCTCGCCCTCGAGGGCGAGGGTCGCATACCCCTCACCCAACACCAACGCGCCGCGCCCGATCAGCGCCCGTGCGACGCTTTGCCAGAAGGCGCCAGAGCGGTCGGCACCAATGCCAAAGAGCGCGAGACGGTCATGGCCATGCCGGCGCACGGCCTCGCTCGCCTCGCCGCGCAGCACCGCGATGACATGGCGCAGGCCAAAGCGCTGGCCGGTGCGATAGACCGCCGAGAGCAATTGCTGCGCCGCGATCGTCGCATCTAGCGCCGGGCGTGGCGCGAGGCAATTGTCACAATGGCCGCATGGCCCCTCGAGACGCTCATCGAAACAGGCGAGCAGCGCCCCGGTGCGGCAAGACCCGGTCTCGGCAAGGCCGATCATCGCATCCAGCCGTGCCCTGAGCGCTGGAAGCTGGCTCGCCGGCGCCTGCGAGCGGGCGAGAAAATGCCGCGCGCGGGCAATATCATCGAGGCCGTAGAGCAAAAGCGCCTCGGCCGCCGCGCCATCGCGGCCAGCGCGGCCGACCTGCTGGTAATAGGCTTCAGGGCTGTCGGGCATGTCGAGATGGGCAACGAAGCGCACATCCGGACGGTCGATTCCCATCCCGAAAGCGATGGTTGCGACCATCACCACCGCCTCCCCGGCGCGAAAGCGGCCGAGCGCGGCTTGTTTTTCAGCGCGCGCGAGGCCGGCATGAAAAACCACCGCCTGGACGCCGTCAGCGCGCAGCCGCGTCGCAACCTGCTCGGTGCGGGCCCGCGCGCCGCAATAGACGATCCCGCTCTCATCCCGGTGCCGCGCGAGTAGCGCCGCAAGTTGCGCGCGCGGGCGCTCTTTCGGTGCCGCGGCCAGAAAGAGATTGGGGCGGTGGAAACTCGCAACAAACACGCGCGCCTCGGGCATCGCGAGGCTGGCCAAAATATCCGCGCGGGTGCGGCGATCTGCGGTCGCGGTCAGCGCGATCCGCGGCACGCCGGGAAAGCGCGCAGCAAGGCAGGCGAGGCCGCGGTATTCCGGGCGGAAATCATGGCCCCATTGTGAGACGCAATGCGCCTCGTCGATCGCGAACAGCGCGATCCGCCGCGCCTCAAGGCGCGCGATCAGGCCACCGAGCAGCCGTTCGGGCGATACATAGAGAAGATCGAGGCTGCCATGCGCAAGCGCCGCCGCGGTCTCGCGCGCGCCCGCGGGATCACACTCGGAATGCAGAGCGCCAGCCCGCACGCCAAGCTGGCGCAAGGCGGCGACCTGGTCATCCATCAACGCGATCAGCGGCGAGACGACGATCGCCATACCCGGCCGGCACAAGGCCGGCACCTGATAACAGAGGCTTTTCCCACCCCCGGTCGGCATCAAGACCAGAGCGTCACCGCCGGCGGTGACATGGCGCACGGCCTCCTCCTGGAGGCCGCGAAATTGCGGGAAGCCAAAAACGCGGCGGAGAATCGTGGTCGGCGAATCGGGGGACATCCCGGCGATTTCGCCAGGATGTCGCCGCGCCCGCAACCCCGCCGCGGCCGCGTTAGTGCGCTATCTCGGCCTCACGCTCGGAGCCGTCTTCGCCATCGGGGCCGGGCAGCGCCGGCGGGGTGACTTCGACGAACTCGAACTCGAGAGCACCATCCTTGACGCCGACCTTAACGGCGCCACCCTTGGCGAGGCGGCCAAACAGCAATTCCTCAGCAAGCGGCTTCTTGATGTGCTCCTGGATCACCCGCGCCAGCGGCCTTGCGCCATAAAGCGGATCATAGCCACGTTCAGCGAGCCATTCCTTCGCCGCCGAGCTCAGTTCGATGGTGACGTTGCGGTCGGCGAGCTGGGCTTCGAGCTGCATGACGAATTTCTCGACGACGCGCGCGACGATCTCCGGGGTCAAGCCGGAGAAGGCGATGACGGCGTCGAGGCGGTTGCGGAATTCCGGGGTAAAGAGGCGCTTGATTGCCTCCTCATCCTCCCCGACGCGAACCTCGCGGCCAAAACCGATCGCTGCCTTGGCAAGATCGGAAGCACCGGCATTGGTGGTCATGATCAGGATTATGTTGCGGAAATCGACCGATTTGCCGTTATGGTCGGTAAGTTTGCCGTGATCCATCACCTGAAGCAGGATGTTGAAGAGATCGGGATGCGCCTTCTCGATCTCGTCGAGCAGCAGAACCGCGTGCGGATGCTGGTCGATCGCGTCGGTGAGCAATCCCCCCTGGTCGAAGCCGACATAGCCCGGGGGCGCGCCGATCAGCCGCGAGACCGAGTGCCGCTCCATATATTCGCTCATGTCGAAGCGGATCAGCTCGATCCCCAAAGTCGCGGCGAGCTGGCGGGCGACCTCAGTCTTGCCGACGCCGGTCGGGCCGCTGAAGAGATAATTGCCGATGGGCTTCTCGGCCTCGCGCAGCCCGGCTCGAGAGAGTTTGATCGCCGCCGCCAAGGCCTCGATGGCGCGATCCTGGCCGAACACCATCGCCTTCAAATCGCGTTCGAGATTACGCAGCGTCTCCTTATCGTCGCTGGAGACCGATTTCGGGGGAATGCGCGCGATCTTGGCGACGATTTCCTCTACATCGCGGAGCGTCACGGTTTTGCGGCGCTTATTTTCGGGAAGCAACATGCGCGAGGCGCCCACTTCGTCGATGACGTCGATCGCTTTGTCCGGGAGCTTGCGGTCGTTGATATATTTCGAGGACAATTCGACCGCGGCGCGGATCGCCTCATCAGTGTAGCGCACTTTGTGGTGTTTTTCGTAATTCGATTTGAGGCCACGGAGAATTTTCACCGCGTCTTCGACATTCGGCTCATTGACGTCGATTTTCTGGAAGCGCCGCACCAGGGCGCGATCCTTCTCGAAATAATTGCGGAATTCCTTATAGGTGGTGCTGCCGATGCAACGCAGCGTACCCGAGGCCAGCGCCGGCTTGAGCAGGTTCGAGGCGTCCATCGCGCCGCCGCTGGTTGCCCCGGCGCCGATCACGGTGTGGATTTCGTCGATGAACAGGATCGCATCGGGGTGGTTTTCGAGTTCGGAGACCACCGCTTTCAACCGCTCCTCGAAATCGCCGCGATAGCGGGTGCCAGCGAGCAGCGCGCCCATGTCGAGCGCGAAAATGGTCGCCTTGGTCAACACTTCCGGCACGTCGCCCTCGACGATGCGCTTGGCGAGGCCCTCGGCGATGGCGGTTTTGCC
>JAJYXY010000240.1 GCA_021801465.1 Pseudomonadota bacterium | reverse complement strand
GCCGGTTGCGGCGTCAAGCGCGATCACCTGGGCATAGGGCGTCGAGACGAACATCACGCCGTTATTGACGATCGGCGGCGATTCATGGCCGGAATCGACACCGGTGGAAAACGTCCACACCGGCGTCAGGCCGCGAACATTGCTGCTATTGACCTGATCGAGCGGGCTATAGCTCCAGCCTTGATAATTGCCGCGCGTCATCAGCCAGTTTTGCGGCTCGGGATTGGTGAGCCTGGCATCGGTGACCGGCGTGTAATCGGCGCCGTGCGCGAGGCCGGCGAGACCGATCGCCAGCGTCGCGGCAAGGCAGGTGCTCGACAGTAATTTTGACATCTTGGCGTCTCCCTTTTGGTTTTGTTCGGCACGCATGATGTCCGCGCCGCGCGTGCGGCGGGACCAAGGCTTAGGCGGTCTCACCCCCGAGCCGCTCGGAAAATCCGGTGGCGACGACGGGAATTCCAGCATCGAGTTTCAACGGCAAAGCGGGCAACGCGCGTGGCGCCGGACCAAAGACCAGCTTCGCGCCGTCACGCGGATCGTAGGTCGATCCGTGGCAGGAGCAGACCATCATCTTTTTCTCGTCCGACCAGGCATTCACCGGGCAGCCCTGATGGGTGCAGACGGCGGAATAGGCAACAACGTCGCCGGCGGCGTTGGCCTGCGTCGTCGGGCTCATTTCCTTGGGATCGAGACGAATGACGATCAACAGATTGAGCCGCGACCCATCGCGCAGGACACCGTCCGGGCTTTGCGGATAGGCCTGGACTTGCGGCCCGCCAAGCGGCAGATCCTCGGGCTTGATGATCTGCCCCTTTTTGGCGCCGGTGAGAAACACCAGCCGGTCGCCGGGCTGCGGATGCAACGCGCTCGGATCATCATCGGCGCGGGCGGGGCGCGCGAGCCATGGGGCAAGCGCCAAACCAGCACCGATCATTTGCCGCCGGCCAAGGCACGCACAGCGATTTTCCTGATCCGCTTGTTCCGTCACGTCTCACTCCCCGGCCAGCGCAACCGCTTTGCTCTCGGTTTTTTCGCAGCGCTTATACGAACACACTTGATATATTAAACCTAATCTTTCGGCTGATCGATGTCCAGCATCAATGCGCGGATTATTGCGAGAAAAACCTAATTTACTAAAACGATATGTGGCAAGGTCGATCAATCGCAATCAGCTAGAATAATAATTCATATATGCGCATTTCGCGGCGTAATATATATCTATATCTTAGCGCGCAGGTGACGGCGGCTCGTCCGCAAGTCGGCCCGCGCCACGTAAGGCCGCCGCCACGGCGCCCGAGAGGCGTAAATACCAATCTTCGGGCAAATCGCAGCCATCGGCGTCGAGCGTCAGAAAACCCGGCGCCGTCGCCGCCGCGTTGGGCACCAATTTGAACAGCGCCGTGCCCTCGTCCACCTCATCGAACATCGCGCCATAGAGCATCGCAGCGCCCGCCTGCAGCGCATTCCGCGCTTGGTGCCAGAAAAACCGCCCGCAACGCCGGGGAATGGCGTTGAGCGG
This sequence comes from Pseudomonadota bacterium, assembly GCA_021801465.1. Classification (GTDB taxonomy): domain Bacteria; phylum Pseudomonadota; class Alphaproteobacteria; order Acetobacterales; family Acetobacteraceae; genus Acidibrevibacterium. Next base: position 10,352 of record JAJYXY010000240.1, on the reverse strand, counting down.
ATGCGGCCCCGCCGCATGGCGTGCATCCATCAGATGATGCCACGAAAATCCCGGGAAGATCACCGGCATATAATCGATGCCGGTCCCCCGTAACGCGGCGAGATCGGGCGCGATGCGGGTCTGCGCATAGAGCGCCGCGCCGCGATCATCGCCATAACGCCCGACCGCCCACGGGCTGATGATGTCGAGCGTGCGATAGACCGCATCCCAGCCGGGATCGGTGCTCGCGTCGAAATCATCGGTGCGCCAACCGGCGGGCACACCGCCGAGCAGCGTGACGCCGCCAAAGGGCGCGCTTTCACGCCGGATCGCAGCGAGGAGCCCCGCCGCGCCGGCGGGCGAAAGTTTTCTTTCGGGAAAGCCGAGCCCCCAGAGCGCCAGCACCGCATGGCCGCGATGAACCGCATAGGCCGCGCTTGCCACATCGCCGCCGGCGAGCAGGTTGTGCCAGTCCCGCACCACGAGCCCGAGATCGTCATCGGTGAGCCCCGAGAGATCATACATAATGAAAAAGAGGCGCCCGTTGGCCTCGGCGCCAGCGCGCACATGCGCAAGCACCCGGTCGATCAACTGGTGCGTATGCGGATCACGGAGCGCCACAGCGAATCGCTGCAAGGCGACGCCGTCCAGCCCGTATTGCCGCATCCATTGGAAATGCCGCGCGACGGTTTGTGCGCTTTGCGCCGAATAGACGAACACCGGCGCCCCGGTCGGCGTCTTGAGCGGCGTCTCGCAACGCTCGGCGTCGGTAAGCTCGTCGACGGGGGGCAAAAAATCGACGGTCGGGGCAGTGCCGTCGAACCAATGCACCCACTGCCCATTGGTGTCTGGGTCGTGGGGGCACGCAAACCAGCCTTGGTAGCCAAGGATGAGCTTGTGCGCCACGTCCTTGTGCACCACGTCGCGTGCCCCCGCGCCGTCATCGCCGGCCAGCGCATCTGTCACGCGCGCGGCCAAGGCCAGCGCGAGGGCTGCGCCAATCACGGCGCGCCACGAAATTCGCATCGATCCCTCCCAATTCGCTTGCCGAGATGGCCGGCGATCGTGCAGGAAAGTGGCGTGTGCTGTCACCCCTTCCCGCGCGCCTCCGTCGCGAACCCACCCCCACCCCACCACCAATGAGCATTGCGCGCATTCCTTCCTTCGCGTTTTCCGGGATCGAGGCGGTGCCGGTCGAGGTGCAGGTGCAGATCGCCCCTGGATTGCCCGCGTTTCTCGTCGTCGGCCTTCCCGACAAGGCGGTTGGGGAAGCGCGCGAGCGGGTGCGCGCCGCGCTGACCGCCATGGGGTTGGCACTCCCGCCAAAACGGGTGATCGTCAATCTCGCGCCCGCCGATCTCCTCAAGGAGGGCAGCCATTTCGATCTTCCGATCGCGCTCGGCGTCTTGGCGGCGATGGAGGTGCTGCCAGGCGAGGAGGTCACGCAATTCGCGGCGCTCGGCGAATTATCGCTTGATGGCCGGCTCAATCCGGTGGCCGGGGTCTTGCCGGCGGCGATCGCCGCGGTGGCGCAGGATCTCGGCCTGATCTGTCCCGCCGCGCAAGGCGGGGAGGCCGCGTGGGCAGGGCATATCGACATCGTCGCCGCGGCTGATTTGCTCTCGCTGATCAATCATTTTCGTGGCACGCAGATGCTCTCCCCGCCAACCCCGGCAATGCCGCCGCAAGCGGCGTTCGGCCCCGATCTTGCCGAAGTCAAAGGCATGGAAAGCGCGCGCCGGGCGCTCGAAATCGCCGCCGCCGGTGCCCATAATCTGCTGCTGATCGGCCCGCCCGGGGCGGGAAAATCGATGCTCGCGGCACGGCTGCCGGGGCTTTTGCCCGACCTCACCCCAGACGAGGCGCTCGAAGTTAGCATGATCCACTCGGTCGCCGGGATGTTGGAAGAGGGAAGGCTCATCATGCGCCCGCCTTATCGTGAGCCGCATCATTCCGCCTCCATGGCGGCGCTGACGGGTGGCGGCCAGCGCGCGCGGCCGGGTGAGGTGTCGCTCGCCCATCGCGGGGTTCTGTTTCTCGATGAATTGCCGGAATTCCCGCGCCCGGCATTGGAGGCGCTGCGCCAGCCGATGGAGGCCGGGCGGACCACCGTCTCGCGCGCCAGCGCCCATATCACCTACCCCGCCCGGTTTCAGCTCATCGCCGCGATGAATCCCTGCCGCTGTGGCCATCTCGGCGATGCCGCGCGCGAATGCAGCCGCGCGCCGCGCTGTGGCGAAGATTATCTCAATCGCATCAGCGGCCCGCTGCTCGACCGTATTGACCTCACGGTCATGGTGCAGCCAGTCTCGCCGGCAGAACTCTCGCGCGCCCCGGCCGGAGAAGCGTCAGCGTCGGTCGCCGCCCGCATCGCCGCCGCGCGTGAACGCCAACATGCGCGCGGCGCGGGGCCGAATGTCGAGGCGGAGGTGAGCGCCATCGCGATCACCGCCGAGGCCCGCGCTTTCGCCGAGCAGGCGGCGGAGAAGCTGCGCCTCTCCGCGCGCGGTTTCACCCGCATTTTCCGCGTCGCCCGCACGATCGCCGATCTTGCCGAAAGCGATACCGTTCGCCGCGAACACATCGCCGAAGCGCTTGCTTTCCGCCACCGGGTTCCGGGCCGAGCGAATACATAAAAGCTCTTCTTTTTCTGAAGAAAAAGAAGCAAAAAGACTTTCTTCCGGTTTCCTTGCAGCGGCGGTTTGCCCCAGAGCGGGCAGTGCCGCAGGCACTGCCCAAGCGAGAGAAGTTTTTTGGTTCTTTTTTTCAAAAAAGAACGGTTTTTAACCAGCGTTCCGCCCCGACGCCCAAACTTCGCGATAGAGTGTCACGATTTCACCGGCCTCGGGCACGCGCGGGTTGTTACCGGGGCTGCCCGAGGCCAGCGCTTGCGCGGCCATCAGATCGAGCTTGGCGTTCCAGGTCGCCTCATCGATGCCGAATTGGCGCGGGCCGGGAACGTCGAGATCGGCGTTCAGCGTGACGAGACCAGCGGCGAGCTTCTCGGCCGCCGCCTCATCGCTATCGCCGGCGGCGGCAAAGCCCGCGACCCGTGACGCCTCGCCGTAGCGCGCCAGAGCATGCGAAAGCCCATAGCGGGTGATCGCGGGCAGCAGCATGGCGTTCGAAAGCCCGTGCGGGACATGGAAATGTGCCCCGATCGGGCGCGACATGCCATGCACGAGCGCAACCGAGCTGTTCGAGAAGGCGAGCCCGGCCAGCGTCGCGCCCAGCATCATCGCTTCGCGCGCCTCGGCGTTTTTCGGCTCGCGATAGACGCGGCGGAGATTGGCGCCGATGAGGCGCATCGCCGCCAGCGCCTGAGAATCCGAATAGGGATTGGCGCGGCGCGAGACGAAGGCTTCGAGCGCGTGGGTGAAGCTGTCGACGCCGGTATCGGCGGTGGTCCGCGCAGGCACGCTGAAGGTCAGTTCGTAATCGACGAGGGCGGCGAGCGGCAGGGCGGCGAGACCGGCGATCAGCATTTTCTCGTCCCGCGCGGTATCGGTGATGACGGTAAAGCGTGTCACCTCCGTCCCGGTCCCGGCCGTGGTCGGGATCGCAATCACCGGCAGCGCGGCGAGATCGGCCTGATGCGGCACCTTGTAATCGGCCATCGCGCCGCCGCCGGCCGCCAAGATCGCCATCGCCTTGGCGGTATCGATCGGCGAGCCGCCGCCAAAGCCGATCAAACAATCGAAATCGCCTTGCTCGATCATCGCGACGCCCGCGGCGATGACCGTATCGACTGGCTCGGGCACGGTGTCGCTGAACACGCTGTGGCGAATGCCGGCTTTTGCGAGCGGCTCAAGGCAGCGCTGGATCAGGCCGGAGGAGACCATAAACGGGTCGCTCACCACCAGCGGGCGGGAGAGGCCAAAGGTTGCCAGCGTCTCGGCGATCCGCGCGACCACGCCGCCGCCGACGAGGATCTGGCGGGGGCTCGTGATGGTGAAATTCATCGCAGCCCCCGGCTCAGGACCGGTAATCCGGCCGATCGCCGTCGATCAGGCGCAGCGCCGCCTCCCACGCCATCTCGTAATGGTCGAGCCGCCCCTCGCGGCGATGCTGCTCCGCCGTATGACGGCAGACTTCTTCCGGTGGGAAAACGAGTTCGGCCCCGCCGGCCAACGCCTGCACCTGCGCCTGACAGGCGCGTTCGAGGTAGTAGATGGTGTTGAACCCCTCGGCGATGGTCCGCCCCGCCGCGAGCAGCCCATGATTGCGCAGAATCATCGCCTGATGCGGGCCGAGATCGGCAACAAGGCGCGCGCGTTCGTCGAGATCGAGGGCGATACCCTCATAGCCATGATAGGCGAGATGGCCGTAGAAACGAAGCGCGTGCTGACTGATCGGCAATAGCCCGTGTTTCTGCGCCGAAACCGCGATACCGGCGGCGGTATGGGTGTGGATCACGCACATCAGATCAGGGCGCGCCATGTGGATCGCGGAATGGATGGTGAACCCCGCCGCGTTCACCGGCCGCGACTGCCCGTCCTCGGCGAGGATGTTGCCCTCGAGATCGATCTTGACCAGATCCGAGGCCCGCATCTCATGAAACAGCACCCCATAGTGATTGATCAAAAAATGGTGCTCGGGGCCGGGCAGGCGGGCGCTGATATGGGTATAGATCAGGTCCGTCATCCGGAAATGCGCGACCAGACGGTAGAGGGCTGCGAGATCGCAGCGGATTTTCCACTCCTCCGCGCTGATACCCGCCGGCGGCGGGGCGGCGATTGCGATGTTCATGGGCGTTCTCCTGAGACGGATGTTCCACCCATTTCGGCCCGCTATCGCCCCCCCGTCAAGGCCGGGCGACGGGGCTTAGAACACGAAGGCGGGGGCCGGCGCGAACCCCGGCAAAAGGGTGGTCGCGGCGTCGAAGGCGGGGCGCATGGCAAGACCCGCGGCACTGCGCTCGGCGAGCACGGCATGGCCGACATGGGCCATCGCCTGCGGCGCCGGCGGCTGCATAACGGTGACGAGGCGGCCGGTCTCCCGCTTCAATTGCTCGCCGATCGCCGCCGGCAGGCTGGCAACCGCACCCTCGATCAGAATAACGTCCCAGGGCGCGCCACTGGCGTAGCCTACGGTGAGCGGGCCAGTGACGACGCGGACTGTCGGGGCATGGGCAGCGAGCGCCGGGCGCGCGATCGCAAGCAGCGCCGGGTCTTCCTCCAACGCGGTGACACTTGCGCCACACGCGGCAAGAAGCGCCGCGCCATAGCCGGTGCCAGCGCCGATCACCAACGCCTTCTCCCCAGCCTCGGGTGCGGCGAGCTGGATAAGCCGGATCGTGATCAAAGGCTGCATCAGCACCCGCTCGCCGCCCAGCGCCACATCGGCATCGAGATAGGCGAGCGGGCGGAGATCGGCGGGGAGGAATTGTTCGCGCGGCAAAGCACGGGCGGCGCTCAAAAGGCGCGGGTCGGTGACTTTATTGGGGCGTAGCACGCCATCAACCATCACATCGCGGGCGGCGGCGAAATCAATGGCGGCAATATCCATGCGTCGGATCCGATCCTCTGGCCAAAACCCTACTTGCGAACGCCCGGGCGCCGCGGAGCGACGCCTCGGGGCAGTAAGCGTCTCCGCGCCGGTTTGTAAAGCCGCCGCCGCTGATCGCCAAGCGGCTCGCGCCTCAGCATGATGCAGCCCTGCTGCTTGCTTGCTATTTTCAGCCAAGACTCGACCAAGACCGGTTACGTTGACAATGCCGTTAGGGAAGATGTGATCGTGGCGGCAATAGTTTGAAACCTCGCGCACTGGTTTCCGTTACAGTCTTCGGGCATGATCCCGCTATCTGCGCACCGGGGCGACCCGATGCGTTGGCAAAAAATGGAGAGATACCATGACACAATCGCCCCGGCTCCGCGCCTTCGCCCTTTCGCTTGGGTTGCTCGCCGCGCCGCTTCTCGCGAGCACCAGCTTCGCCCAGCAAATGGGCATGCCCGAAGGGCAGCCGATGCCGCAAGGCCACAAACAAGACCCGATGGAGCGGGTCAACCGGCAAATCGCGCAACTCCACCAGACCCTCAAAATCACCCCAGCGCAGGAGCCGCAATGGGGGGCGCTGGCCAAGGTGATGCGCGACAACGCCGCCGATATGGAAGCTTTGTTCAAGGAGCGCGCGAGCCATTTCGACCAGATGAACGCGGTCGAAAGCCTCAAATCCTATGAGCGGATCGCCGAAGCCCATGTCACCAACATGCACCGCCTGATCCCCACCTTCGAAGCGCTTTATGAAGTCCTCTCCCCCGAGCAGCGCCGCGCCGCCGACGCCTCTTTCCGCTATCAGGAGGCACGCCGCCGCGCACGTATGCAGGGCGGGCAGATGCAGAACGGCCAGATGCCGCAAATGCCGATGGCCCAGCCCGGGCAGAACTGACCCGATCGCCCATCGATCCGATCAGTGCAGCGCTGCCGGCTTGCCGGCCGGCGGCATTGCCGCTATCAGCCCCCCGTCGCCCGCCGGTCGGTATCGGCGGGCCTATCTTGGAGCGCGCGCGATGAAACAGGGCATTCACCCCGACTATCATGAGATCAACGTCGTCATGACCGACGGCACCCAGTTCACCACCCGCTCGACCTGGGGCAAGGCCGGGGATACGCTCCGGCTCGATATCGACCCGAAATCCCACCCTGCTTGGACCGGCGTCCAGCGTATTGTCGACACCGGCGGCCAAGTCGCGAAATTCAACAAGAAATTCGCCGGGATCGGGCTCAAGCGCGGCTGAAGGCAGCCGCCTCCGCAACCCCGCCCCGCCCTCACCCCTGAACAGGGATCTTGAAGGGCGGGGTGATTTCACCAATATCCGGAGTGCCAAGGCGCCCGAATGGGGTTTTGGCATTTTCCGTGGCCGGCCCGATCGGGCGGCCAAGCGCAAACCTTGCTGGATATTGGAGGTTGTTCAATGACTGGATTCGATTTCGCGCCGCTGTTTCGCACCGCCATCGGTTTCGACCGTCTGGCACAGATGATGGACAGCGCCCAGGCCGGGGCCGAGGCCTCATCCTACCCCCCCTACAACATCGAGAAACTGGCCGAGGATCAGTACCGCATCACCATGGCGGTGGCTGGCTTCGCGCCGGAAGATCTGGAAATCACCATCAAGGAGAACGCGCTCTCCGTTGCCGGACGTGTGGCAAAAGAAGGGGCGCGGACCGAGATTCTTTATCGTGGCATCGCCGGCCGCCCGTTCGAGCGCCGCTTCGTCCTCGCCGATCATCTCGTCGTCGAAGGGGCGGAGCTGAAAAACGGGCTTTTGCATATCAATCTCAAGCGCGTCGTGCCGGAAAGCTTGAAGCCGCGCCAGGTTCCGATCCAAATCGGCGAGGCGCCGCGTACCATCCCTCACGCGGCCTGACCTGAGCCGAAAACGCGCGAAGCCAGCGAGGGTTGGCTTCGGGCACGGAAAATAGAGCCGGGGGGCATTGCCCCCCGGTTTTGTTTTGGCCGATGATTGGCAGGTGTCGGTTGGCGAGCGCGCTCGATGGGGGAGCACCCGATGGGGGAGCACCCGATAGTAGATCGCGGGGCGGCTTATTGCATCGGCCCCGGCGGCGACCACTGAAAGGTCTTGCGGTTGCAGGGATAGGTGTTGATGAAATAACGCAACACGCCGCTGGCCGCCGGCTCGTCGAGATATTGCGGGTTGCTTTGCAACCAGGAAACCAAGCCGATGACGGATTGGCGGCGCGACGGCGCCGGCGTCGGGAGGCAGACTTTGCGCTTGTTATGGCGCGACCCCATCGTATCGAGCAGATGAAAATCGAGCACCGCCGCCTCGTATCCCGCGCAGAGACTGGTCCCCGCGACGTAATAAGGATTGTCGTTGCGGAGCGTGCAGCTCGCCGCGAGATCGCGCAGCGTGTGGATATCAAAGGGGTTCGCTGCCGGCTGAACGACCACGGGAGTCACGTTGCTGACTGCCGCGGTCTGGGTCGCTGGCGCCGGCGCGGCCTTGGCGTCCCCTGGCAGGGTCTCGGCCACGGCAAAGCCAGAGGAAGCCACGGCGAGTAAGCCGAGGCATCCAAACATCGCAAGGCGCATCTTGCATCCTCTCCACATAAATAACCACATAAACAAAAAGTGAAAAGGTGACGCTGGATTTTTCCGATCTGAAACGTCACCCTTCACCGAAGCGCTGTCCCAGCGCTGCGCGTGAGACGTGTTACCGGTTTAGCCCGCCGGTGAGCGCGCGTGGTTTCGTGTCAATTTCATGACAGTTTTGTTGCACGACATTCTCTCCGCGTGTGACATCATTCGGCGCATTGGCGCTTGCCAAAACGTCCAAAGAGATGAAATCTTTCACCATGAACGAAACACATGCCGATATTCTGATCATCGGCGCCGGCATGGCCGGTGCCAGCGCCGCCGCCGCCCTCGCTGGCGCTGATCCTGCGCGCACCGTCGTTCTGCTCGAAGCCGAGGATACGCCGGGCTATCACAGCACCGGGCGTTCGGCCGCGATCTGGATTCTCAATTATGGCCCCGACGACGTCCATGTTCTGACCGGCCTCTCGCGCGCTTTTTTCGACCATCCGCCGTCGGGTTTCGTCGACCAGGCGATCACCCATCGCCGCTCGGTGCTGTTTCTTGCCCCGCCCGAGCAACAGCAAGCGCTGGCGACCTTGCTGCTCGAGGGCGAAGCGGTGCGGGAAATCGCCCTCGCCGAGGTTGTCCGCCGTGTGCCGGCCTTGCGGCCGGGCTATGCCATCGGGGCCGCGATCGAGGATGATGCTTTCGATATCGACGTTGCGGCGCTGCACCAAGGCTATCTGCGCGCCTTGCGCCGTGCTGGGGGGCGGTTGGTCGTGAATGCGCGCGCGGAGACGATCGAGCGGCGTGGCGGCCAGTGGCGCGTGAACGCGGGGGGCGAGATCGTCTCGGCGCCGGTCATTATCGATGCCGCCGGCGCCTGGGGTGACGAGGTCGCCAAAGCCGCTGGCGTTGCGCCGCTTGGCCTCGTTCCCAAACGCCGCACCGGCGCGATCATCGACCCCGCGCCCTTTCCCGTCGCCGATTGGCCCTTGGTGCAGGACGTCGTGCAGAGCTGGTATGTCCGGCCGGAGGCGCGCACCCGCCTGATGGTCACGCCCGCGGACGCGACCCCAACCCATCCGCATGACGTACAGCCCGACGAGATCGACATTGCCATCGGCATCGACCGCATGCAGCAAGCCCTCGCGATCGAGGTCAAGCGCGTCGAGCGGAGTTGGGCCGGTTTGCGCAGCTTTACCCCCGATGGCAGCCTCGCCCTCGGCTGGGACGATAAGGTGGACGGATTTTTCTGGTGCGTCGGCCAAGGCGGATATGGGATTCAAACCGCGCCCGCCGCCGGCGCGCTGGTCGCGGATCTGGTGCTCGGGCGCGACGTAGGGGCGGCGCGCGAGATCCTGCCGGCGATCGACCCCAATCGCTTCGTCCGCTGAGCGCATCCGGGGTCGGATTTGCTTGTGCCGGGGCGTCACTTGCGGGAAAATCGCCGCATGGTTGCACACCCTCGCCCCCACACCACCTTCCCCCGCCTCGATCACCGCCTGCCCAGCCGCCGTGCCCCCGGCTATGAGGCGCGTCGGGCGCTGATCCGCGCGCAGGCGGCGGCGCTGTTCGCAGCACAAGGATACCAGCGCGCCTCACTTTCCGGCCTCGCCCACTCGCTCGGGGTCACCACCAAAGGGGTTACCAATTATTATGAGGGCAAGCCCGCTTTGCTTTTCGCGGTCCTGGAGGCGCATCTGCGCGCCTTGCTCGGCGCGGTCGAGGCGGCCGCCGATGAGACCCTCCCCCCTTTCGCGCGGCTCGAAGCGCTTGCGCGGGGCCATCTCGCGTTCATTACCGGGCCCGGTGCCGCGGGCCATCTGCTGCTCCGAGAAGCCGCGCGATTTTTGCCTGAGCCGCGTGTTCTGGACCTTCGCACCCGCGAGCGCTGGCTCGTCGCGCTGTTTCGTGACGCGCTCGCGGCCACGCTCATGGCGCGAGAGGATGATCTGGCGGGCGACGCCACGGGTGATGACGCCGACAAAGCCGCGCGTGGTGCCGGGGCACCGCTTGGCGCGCTCACGCTCTCGCTGCTCGCGATGCTGAACGAGGCACCGCAATGGCATCAGCCGGAAGGGGCGCTCAGCCTCGATGCCTATGCCTCGCTCGCCGTGCGCGCGACACTGGCCGCCGGGGGCGCGCAACAGTAATACCGGTCAGCGAGATCGCTGACCGGTATGCGCGCAGGGTTGGTGTGGCGGCTGCGCGCAAAATCAGATCAATACCGGTAAGCGAGATCGCTGACCGGTATAAGGACAGGCCAACCGGCTATCTCCACCCGGTTATCGGCAAATGGCCGGCCATTCTCTCGGCTGGCTGGTATGACGCT
>JAJYXY010000102.1 GCA_021801465.1 Pseudomonadota bacterium | reverse complement strand
CCGCTGTGGGTAAGTCGCCCGCCTGCGCCAGACTCTCGGCGGTCGCTCCGGCGGGCCACTTACCCACAGCTCCTACACCACTCGGGGGGACACAGCCCCCATCGCGCCCGCCCGTCATCGATTCGCAGCAGATACGGCGTCTTGGCCGGGAGCAAGCCGGCGAATAGCCCCGACGGATGCACGCGCTGGCGTTCGGCAAGGACTTCGCCGGCATCGCGGTCGATCGCCGCCCCCGACCACAATGCGGCAAGGCACCCGGCAAGCCCCGCCCGCCGCATCGGCGTTGATATTTCCCGGAACGAAAAAACCCTCCCGCAATATCTCGTGCCCAATGATGCTCAACATTTTTGGCTCTGCGGAGACGTCAACACCGTATCACGCTGCCGTCTCGGCAGGGGCGGCGCGCGCGGCGGCGAGGGACGCAAGCACGCGCCGCAACGCGCCATCTTCGCGCATGGCGTCGAGCGACACGCGGTGGCGATGGCGCCAATTCGACGCCGTTGCGGTTCCGGGGCGGTTGATTTGTGTCTCTTCGACCAGAAGATCACTGAGCGCGGCGAGCACCAGCGCGCTTGGGCTGCAGCCAAGAAAAGCGTGAATGGCGGCGATGAGCGCGGTCAGCGCCATCGGGTCGAGTGCGTCCCGCGCATCGACCCCCAGAGGGGCGAGGCCGCGATCGCGAAGCGCCGCAAGCAGCCATTCGCGCTCTTGCGCGCGTTGCGCCGCCGCCGCCGGCGTGAGATCGTCGCCTTTCCACCAGCGCGGCAAACTCGGCAGATCGTGGGTGGCGAAATTCGCGAGCGCGAGGCGCGGATAGCGGCCGGGGCGATGGAATAGGCCGCTCGGCCAGCGTTCGAACAACATCAGCCGGTAAGAGAGGATCCCCGCCGCCTCCAGGCGCGCGCGAAACCCTTCAGGCACCGTGCCGAGATCCTCGCCGATCAGAAGGCAGCGATGGCGGTGGCTCTCGAGCGCGAGAATGCCGAGAAGATCCTCGCGTGGATAGCGGAGATAGGCCCCCTCGGCGGCCGATGTCTCGTGCGGCATGATGTAAAGCCGCTCGATCCCCATCACGTGATCGATGCGAAGCGCCGAAGCATCGCGCATATTGGCGCGAAGAAGCGCGCTATACCCGGCATAGCCCGACGCGGTGAGCGCGCGCGGGTCGGGCGGCGGCAGGCCCCAATCCTGCCCCGCTGGGTTAAACGCATCGGGCGGCGCGCCAATCCGGGCGCCGGTGAGAAATTGGCTGGGATCGGCCCAAACCTCCGCGCCATCCGGATCGACGCCAACTGCGAGATCGCGATAAAGCCCCGCCCCGGCGCTACCCGCCCGCGCCATCTGGCCCTCGGCGAGCCATTGCAGCCAAGCGTGAAAGGTGATCCGCTCGGCATGGGCGTCGCGAAACGCGGCGATGCCGGGGGCATCAGGGTGGCGGAGATCGGCCGGCCAATTCGACCAGGGGGTCGGCGCAAATTGCTCGGCGAGCGCGGTAAAAAGGGCAAAGCGCTCGAGAGCCGTGCCGCCTTCGGTGCGGAAGGCGGCGAAGGCGGCGCTATCTCGCGCGAGAGCAGGCGATGGCGGCGCGCGGAAAATCGCCGCGAGCGCGGCATATTTCCGCCGATAAACCAGCGCATAATCAACTCCCGCCGCAGGTTCCGGCCAGGGCCCAGGCGCCGCCGCGCCGAGCGCTGCCAGATCGAGATGCAAGGGGTTCAAAAAATGGCGGCTCGAGGGCCGATAGGGGTTGGGATCGGCGCCCTCGCCCGGCATCGGCGCATGCACAGGGTTGATGCCGACGATCTCGGCATGCCATTCGCGGGCTTGCGCCGCCAAGCGTGCGAGATCGCCGTAATCGCCGATTCCCCAACTTTGCTTTGACCAAAGCGCAAATAAGGCCGTGCCGACGCCCCATTTCCGCGCCCCAGCCAGTAGCCAGTCTGGAAGCCAGGCGCGGCGCGGCGCCTGGATCAGCCGCGCATTCGCCGTTGTTTGCGCCAAACTGATCTCGATCTGGTGATAGCCCGGCGGCAAATCGTCGGGCAGGGGCAAAGCCGCTCTAAGCCGGCCGAATTCATGCCCACGGGCACGGATGGGAAGCGCGGCAAGCGCAGCCTGCCCCTCGCGCAGGGTGCCGTCTTCGAGCGTGATCCGCCAGCGCAGTGTCTCGGGGGTCGCGCGGTCGGCGACCACCACTGGCAATTCCGGCCCGGGATCGGCGGCCGAGAGCACCACCACAGGTGCCAGCATGTTTCGCCACGGCGCCTCTGTCAGCGCGGCGACCGCCTCCGCGACTGACGCGGCTCGCTCGGGATCAAAGCCGAGGGCGCGCAAAATCCCCGCGCGGGTTTGTGGCGAAAGGGGGCGAATTTCGCCCTCGGTGTCGCGATAGGCGGGCACGATGCCGGCAAGCTCTGCCAGCCGGGCCACACGCTCCTCCGTTGCATCGGCCATCGCCACGCCCCCCCAGATTCTTCGCGATCAGATTCTTCGCGATCAGATTCTTCGCGATCAGATTCTTCGCGATCATACTCTTCGCGACCCCATAAGCCGCCGAGGCGCGGACATCGCATGCGTGCCCTGATGGCCGCACCCTATCAAACGCGGCGCAAAAAAGCCGCTTGCCGAGGGTGCGGGGTATTACGCTGCTTCGGCGCGGATTGCCTCCGAAAGGGTCGAGAAAATTCGCTCGATATGCGGGGCTTCCACGATCAGCGGCGGCGAGAGGGCGATGATATCGCCGGTGGTGCGGATCAGGACGCCGTTATCAAAGCAGCGATGAAAGACGCGCACCGCGCGATCGGCGGGCTTGCCGGCGCGGGGGGCGAGTTCGATCCCGGCAACCAGGCCGAGATTGCGGATATCGATGACATTGGGCAGCCCTTTGAGGCTATGCGCCGCCTCGCCGAACGTAGCTTCCATCGCCCGGGCGCGGCCGGGCAGATCCTCGCTGCGATGAAGATCGATGCTCGCAATCGCCGCGGCGCAGGCGAGCGGATGGCCGGAATAGGTATAGCCGTGAAAGAGCTCGATCCCGGCGGGCGCGTTATCGACGATGCCGCGATAGATCTCGTCCTTGACCGCAACCGCCCCCATCGGCACGGCGGCGTTGGTCAGGCCCTTGGCCATGGTGATGATATCGGGTGTCACGCCGAGCCGCTCGGCCCCGAACGGCGGGCCAAGCCGGCCAAAGCCCGTTATCACCTCGTCGAAAATCAGCAGGATCCCGTATTTGTCGCAGATCGTGCGGAGCCGCTCGAGATAGCCGCGCGGCGGCACCAGAACGCCGGTTGACCCCGCGAGTGGCTCGACCATGACGGCGGCGATGGTTTCCGCGCCATGGAGGGCGACGAGATCTTCCAGCACATCGGCGAGATGCGCGCCCCATTCCGGCTGGCCGCGCGAAAACGCGTTATGCGCCGGGGCATGGGTGTGGGGGAGATGATCGACGGCGGGCAAAAGCGCGCCGAACTGTTTGCGGTTGCCGCCGATGCCGCCGACCGACATGCCACCGAAGCCCACCCCGTGATAGCCGCGCTCGCGCCCGATCAGGCGCACCCGCCCGGCCTCGCCACGGGCGCGGTGGTAGGCGAGCGCGATTTTGAGCGCGGTATCGGCGCTTTCGGAGCCGGAATTGGTGAAAAACACCCTATCGAGCCCGGAGGGTGTTAGCTCCGCCACTTTCGCCGCCGCCTGGAAGGCGATCGGATGGCCGAGCTGAAAGGTCGGGGCGAAATCCATGGTCGCCGCCTGGCGCTGGATCGCCTCGGTGATCTCGCGCCGGCCATGCCCGGCATTGACGCACCAGAGCCCCGCGGTTCCGTCAATGACCTCGCGCCCCTCGGGCGTGTAGTAATGCATCCCCGACGCGCGAGCGAGCAGCCGCGGCGCCGCCTTGTAGGCGCGATTGGCGGTAAAGGGCATCCAGAAGGGTTCAAGATTATTCGGGCGCGACGGCGCTTCGACTTTATTCATGGCGGGCAACCTTTTACATGCGCAAGATCGCGAGCGTGCCGCGTTTGCGATCACGACGCAAGAGCACGCGGCAAGCGTGTGTCAGCGCGTCACGGCGACGGCAACGATCGCGCCCGCCACGAGATAGAGCAAAAATGCCAGCCACGACGAGGCGAGACGCGGGGCGCGCGTGGCCGCCGGAAGGCGCTTTTTGCCGCTGATCATCGGCCGCACCAAATCTTCCCCGCGCCAGACGGCGTAGGCCGCTATCGCGATCAGATGCACGATGATCGCGGCAAGGAGGGCGTAGAAATTCCAGGAATGAAACGTCGAGACCAGATCGGAGGCAGATTTGTCGAGATAATGGTTGAGCGGCCCCGCGCTATGCTGATCGGCGCGGGCAAAAAGTCCGCTCAGCGCTTGGGCGAAAAGCAGCAGGAGAAGCACGACGACCATCCACCCGCCGGCCGGGTTATGCCCGATAGTTTCCGCATTTTCTGAGCGCTTGGCGCTGCGAAACCCAGCGAGATGGGCGAAGGCAGCGCTGGGTCGGGCGAGAAAATGCGCGAAACGCGCCGTGTCACTCCCCCAAAACCCCCAGAGCAGGCGAAAGATGAGAAGGCTCAGCGTAACCTCTCCGAGCCGATAATGCAGCCACATGCGATCGAGATATTGGCTGACATAGAGCGCGACGACCAAGGCGGCGAGGAGCCAGTGAAACAGACGCACCGGCGCATCCCAAACCCGCATCGAGAGCTTGATGCCACTCATGCGGCGTTCCGTGTCTGATGAAACGTCACCACCAAAACGTCGCGATGAGAGGGGCGCGTGGCGTCGATCGGCGCGACCGGCGTGACGCCGTGATAGACCCGATGATCATCGACGAGCGCCGCATCCATCGGCGCCGTGAGGGTGAAGCTACCAAGCGCGCGGCCACTCAGATCGTGGATGCTGGTCTCGCCGCGCGCGATATTCTCGCGCCCGATCATGAGTACCAAGACAAAATCGACGCCATCGCGGTGCAGCCCCTCGGGGGTTGGCTTGCCCGGCGCATCGGCGCGTGCCTCGATGCGAAACTGATGCACTTCGATATGCCAGGCGGCATCGGGGCGGAGCGCATCGAAAAGAGCGCGGCAAAAGCGCAAAATGGTGATGAAGCTCGCGCTCTCGGCGATATCGTCGCTGATCGGCGCGAACCAGCGGGCAATGCCGCCATTGAGCGGATTATAGTCGCGCGACTGGTAATGCGGCTGATGCGGCGCGCGCGTGATCGCGGCCTCGCCCGCTTGCGTCGTAAAGACGGCGAAGCGGCGCTTACGATAGCGCCCGCCATCGGCCATGTAGGTATCTTGCCCGAGATCGTTCCAGCTTGCCGCGAAGTGAGCCCAGTCGGTGAGCGCGCCGTGGCCAAGAAGCGCCGCCCGCATCGACGGCGCGGGGACAAAGGCGAAGCCATCGGTATCAAGGGCCCGACGAAGATCGCTCATTGCGCCGCCTCCTGGCGCTGGGGCTGGGGCGCTTCCTCCGCCGGGGCGGCGCGCTCGGCCTGGGTCACCAGCATGACGGTCTGAGTCGGGTTGGCGATTTCGATGCCGAGCTCCTCGAAGCGCTTTTTCATGCGACGATGGAATTCGCGCTGCACGCCCCAACGCGCTTTGTCGGTGCACACGATCTGGCCGGCAATGGTGACGACGGCGCCCTCGATCTTATCGACGCCCCAAAGCTGCAAATCGCTCAGCATGCCGCGCTGGAACGCGGGATCCTTGCGCATGCCATCGGCGACCTCACGCAAGGCGGAACAGACGCGATCCGTGTCCTCTTTATAGGCGACGCTGACGCTGACCGCGGCATTGCCGAGCCCACGATTGCTGTTATTGACCGTGGTGACGGCGCTGAAGGGGATGATATGGACAGAGCCGTCGCTTGCACGCAAGCGGATGGTGCGCACCGAAAGCGCCTCGACCGACCCCGAAACCCCAGCCAGGGTAACCCAATCGCCAACCTGCATCGCATTTTCGAGCAGTAGAAAAACACCGGTGATGAGATCTTGGACCAGTTTTTGTGAGCCAAACCCGATCGCGACACCGACGATACCGGCGCCGGCGAGAAGCGGGGCGATATTGACGCCAATCTCCGAGAGCGCGACCGGCCCTGCGATCAAGAACAAGATGACGGCCAAAGCCGCGCGGATCATCGGCAAAAGCGTGCGCACCCGGCTCGCCCGCGCAACATGCCCTTGATCGGAAAGCCGATTGATCCGGCGCAGAATCAGCTCATTGACCCCCTCCCACACGGCGAGCACCAAGAACAGGATGAGTGAGACGGTGAGCAAAGCCGAAACCACCCGCCCGCCGAGGGCACCGTCACTGAACCAGTCGAAGGCGCCAAACCCCCAGACCTGGAGCAAGAATACGGTGATCACCGCGGTTATGATCGCAGAGACGATCGTGCGCAGCAGCCGGTAATAGCTGCGCGCCCGCGCCGAAAGCCCGGCGAGGCCGGGCACGACCTCAAGACCTGCGATCGGCTCGGCGCCGACATGGAACAGACGGTCGAGCGAGCCGAGCAATATCTGCCGCGCAGCCCGCCCGGCGCCGAGAATGACGAGACTGAGCGCCGCTGATTCGAGCAGCAACCGATACCCGTCCGGCACACCAAGCGCCCAGACCAGCCACAAAGCGAGAATGGCAATGATCGCGACATGATGCCAAAGCCGCGCCGCGCGCCGGCGCGCGAGCGCGATCGGCCCGCCATCGTCCTTCACCGGCGCGATCCAGCCGGCGACGATCTTGCGGTTTTTGAATACGATCACGACCAGCATAACATGCACGATGAGCGCGACGATTTTGAGCAGCGCGTCATGCGCATCGGGGTCGAGGCCAAAGATGAGCCCGACCTCAGCCAACGCATAGCCGAACACG
The DNA here is from genome assembly GCA_021801465.1 of Pseudomonadota bacterium. Lineage (GTDB taxonomy): Bacteria > Pseudomonadota > Alphaproteobacteria > Acetobacterales > Acetobacteraceae > Acidibrevibacterium. The sequence continues at coordinate 5,017 of JAJYXY010000102.1, read as the reverse complement.
CTGACCACGACCAGCCGCCGCACCCAATGCGTAATCGCGATGGCAGCCGCGTCGCCGATACCAAACACGCGCAAGCCACGATGATGCGGCGAAATCAGCGAGCGCACCGCCGCCATCACCACTTGCACCAAGACGAAGGCATCGACCACCGCCATGATGATCACCTGCGTCGAGGCGCGGCCAGCCAGAGGCGTGCTCAGCAGGCCATAGACGAAGCCGAGCAAGATAATCGCCGGGATCAATTCAAGGAGAAGGCGGACCAGAACGAGCGGCAAGCGCGCAAGCGGGATCGCGATCACCGGTGTGCCGGTCTCGCTCTCCAGCTCCGCCGCGAGAGGTTCATCGGCGGTCTCGGTCGCGGCGGTCTCTGTCGCGATAGCAGCAAGCGGCGCGCCACGCGCTGCCAAGGTGTCGTCATCGCTTGCCGCCTCGGTGGCTTTGGCCCCAGCGACGACCATCGCCTCCAAGCGCTCCCGAGAGCGGCGGAGCAAGCGTTCGGCGATGATATCGCCTGCGAAACCGATCGCGAGGATCAGCGCAAGACGCCATAACGCGGCGAAAAACCGCGCCTGTGCCGCAGGATCGACCGCGGTCTCGCGCAGCCAGTCGGTGATCTGCTGAAAATCAGTGACCGTCTGGACGCTTTGGACGAGCCGCTTCGATCCCTGTTGTAATCGGCTCGACGCATCGACGAGAACCTGAGCGCCGAGACTATTTGGGGCAAGGGGAATGGCGCTGGTGAGAGGCGTTGGCGCCACGGGTGCGACGGGCGCCGGCTTGGTTGCGCCGGAAACCGTGGCGAGCGCGCGCAGCGCGGCGATGAGCTTCGCGCGTTTATGCGGATCTTGGAGGTCAGCGATCAGCTGGTCCGCGGTTTCACGGTCGAGCACCGGTTGCGCGGGCGCGGCCGCCGGGACGGGCGCGGGCGCAGGTTGCGCACCGGCCAGCCCGAAGGCGCCGCAAAAAAGAACCAAGGCCAAACCGAACACACGAAGCATGGCCTTTCCGACCATAGGCGAGAAGCGCTGTCAACGCCCAGCGCTTCTCGTGCCCAGCGCTTCTCATGCGATAAGCGCGCGGGGTGCGCCCCTCAGCCAGCCGAAGGCTGACGCGTAATCCACCGCGCGATCTCCGGCCAATGCTCGCGGAGCGTGCGCGCACCCATGAAGAGGCCGATATGTCCTCCCGGCACCAGTTTTTGCGTGATATGATCTGCTGGCGTGCCCATCAAACCGGCCGCGGCAAAAACTTGCTCGCGCGGGGTGATGTCGTCCGCCTCGCCCGCTAAAAGATAAAGCGGACAGGTGATCGCCTTGAGCGACAGTTTTTGCCCAAGGCCGACGAAGCGGCCCTGCGCGAGATGATTTTCCTTGAACAAGAGCTTTATCGCTTGCAGATACCAGCGCCCAGGAAGATTGATCGGATGCTCGTACCAGCTTTCGAACGTCTCCGTCTTTTTGAGCCAAACCGGGTCGTCGATATGCTCATAGAGGTCGATATGCTCCTCGACATAATGCTGCTCTGGATGCATGTTTTTCCAGCCCGCGAGCATGTAACGCCCAAGCATTAAGCCGCCGCCGGCGGCGACCAGTTCCTCATAAAACGAGAGCGGATATTCATGGACGAGCTTTTTGAGCGGCCCATGTCCTGCCGCCGTGTCGATTGGCGAGCCGGCAAGCACCAAGCTTTGCACCTTCTCTGGAAAGCGCGCTGCCAGCATGGTCGCCATCCAGCCGCCCTGGCATAGCCCAACGAGGTTGACGCGCCCGCCGAGATCGTCGATGCAGACGAGAAGTTCAGCGAGATATTGATCGATCTCCAAATCTTTCATGTCTTCGGTCGCCGATTTCCAATCCGTGAGATAAACCCGCAATACGCCGTTTTCGCGCAGGGTCTCCACCAAGCTTTGCCCGGCATGATAATCGGCGATCATCGCCGAATGGCCGGCAAAAGGGGCATCGACGATGGTCGGAATCCCCCCGGTCGAGCCCTGGCTATAGTCGCGCAACTGCATCGTACGCAGGTCGAGGTGAACGGTGTTGGCAGTCGCGAGCTTGGGGTGGAGTTCGGTCTGGAGCTTTTCTTCCTCGTTGAGGAATTTGAGATTTCGGACTGCGATCTCTGCGCCGCTCTCGGCCAATTCTTCGGCGATCTGCATCGGCCAGAAGAATGGCACATTGATATTGCGCGCTTTTTTATGACCCGACATGATGCAACCCTTCGTGAAGCGACAAAGAAGGGTTTTCTTATCACCATTGGCGCCGCTTGGCTGCCGCGGCATCTCGGTTGGCTAAAACGTGATCAAACGCACGCATAAAAAAAGGCGGCGTCTCGAATGTCGAGCGCCGCCTTAAGTGCGCTGCACCTGCCAGATCACTCGCGGTGCGGCGTGTGGGAGGAAACGTGAAGCCGCGAAAAATTGGCCTCATCCGCGAAGATAGAGAACATTACTTAACAAAAAGTATATTTTTACCGCTTGTTTCGTTATATGTTTATAAAATAATGGGTAATAGCGTGGCATCTTCCCTGCTCAAAGGGGAAGGAGTATGCGCTGAGCGGTCGGATCGGAGAGCCGGTGCGTGCCGTAATCGCGATTGCGGCACCGATGGCGATACCGCAAGGGCTGGGCCCAAAAAACTACGGCCAGAAGACATAGGATCGGGAGCATGGGTAATCGGGCGGGCACGGCCGAGCGAATTTTGATGGTGGCGCTGCTCGGCATTTTGCTGGTGGGCTGCCTCTATGTTTTGTCGCCGTTCTTTTCGGCCATTCTTTGGGCCGCGATCCTGGTTTTCGCGAGTTGGCCGGTGCATCAGCGCTTGCGCCGCTTCGGGCTTCCGGCCTGGGTCGCCGCGCTCGCGATGGTGCTGCTCGCGACCGTTCTCGTGCTGTTGCCGCTCGCCATTGCCTTGCCGGGTGGCGGCAAGGACGTCATGCATCTGCGTCTTGCGATCCAGGCCGGGCTGCAGAATGGGCTGCCGGCAGCGCCGCCCTGGGTTGCGCGGCTGCCCATCGCGGGGACGCTGCTTCGCGATCTCTGGAATAGCTGGGCCGATGATATCAACGTCATGGTGGCGTTTTTCCGCCCCTATTTCGGCACCATCATCGAGGAGGGGTTGCGGCTTTTGCTCGGCATCGCCAATGGCGTCGCCGGCTTCGGTTTCGCCCTTTTCATCAGCTTCTTCTTCTACTTGCATGGCGAGAAGATTGGCGTCTGGCTGATCGCGGCGCTGGAGCGGGTGTTCGGACCGCAGGCAGCGCGTCTGCGCGCCGTCATCGGCAAAACGGTGCGCGGCACCGTCTATGGCATTCTCGGCAACGCCATCGTGCAGGGGTTGCTGGTGTTTTGCGGTCTCTGGCTCACCGCGGTGCCGCGGGCACCGCTGCTCGGCTTGATCGCCGGCTTTCTCGCGACCTTGCCGATCGGGGCGCCGCTGGTTTGGATTCCGGTATTGCTCTGGCAGCTCGGCGTCGGCGAAACCGGGCACGCGATTTTCCTCGGGCTGTACGGTCTGATCGTGGTCGCGGGGCTGGATCATGTCATCCGCCCGTATTTCATCGCCCGCGGCGCGCAGCTGCCGTTTCTCCCGACCGTGCTCGGCGTCCTCGGCGGCGCCATCGGGTTTGGTCTCCTCGGCGTTTTCCTTGGCCCGGTGCTGCTCGGCGTCGGGCTTTCCTTGCTCAAGGAATTTGTCCAGGGCGCGAAACCGAGCCCAGCCGCCGCTCCGACGCCGCTTGCCGTGCATGACTCCCCGCGCGTCACCGCGGGCTGAGCGCGGCGCGCGGGCCGAACGGGCCGGTCGCGCGGCCGAGGACGCTGCTTGTGCGGCACTCCTCGCCGAGGGCTGGACATTGCTCGCGCGCCGGCTGCGAACCGAGGCCGGCGAGATCGACCTCATCGCCGAGCGCGAGGGAATGCTCGCCTTCATCGAGGTCAAATCCCGCGCGAGTCTCGCCGAGGCGGCCTTTTCCCTCACCCCGCGCCAGCGCTTGCGCCTGCTCGCCGCGGCCGAGATCGTCCTTGCCGAACGCCCTGGCTGGGGCCGCGCCGGCGTGCGCTTCGACGTGATCCTGGTGGATCCGGCCGGACGCCTCCGGCGGATCAGCGACGCATTCCGCAAGGAATAACGGCTTTCTTCTCTCTGACTTCCGAAAAGAAGCAAAAAGACTTTTTTGTCGTTCTCGCGCGGCGCCCAGCGCCTCGGCGCGGGCAGTGCCGTAGGCGCTGCCCAACGAGAAAAGTTTTTTGGTTCTTTTTTTCAAAAAAGAACCCTTCCCCCCACGTCTTTCTTACGCCCTCCTCACCCTTCACCCCCACGTCGCCACGCGTGCAGCCGCGCGAGCCAGGCCAGCGCGCGGGGAGAGGCGTGGTTTTGCCGCCAGAGTCCGGCGGCGGCGCGCAGCGCCTCGCTCCGCGTCGGGTAGGGCTGGATGGTCGCGAGGATTTTCCGGAGGCCGAGCCGATGCCGCAGCGCCAGCGTCGCCGGCGCCAGCATTTCGCCGGCGCCGTGGCCGACGATGGTCACGCCGAGCAGCCGGTCGCGCCCGGGCGGGGTCAGGATTTTCACGAACCCCTCGCTCTCGCCCTCGATCAGGGCGCGGTCGAGTTCGGCGAGATCGTAGCGTGTCACCTCATAGCCGATCCCCTTCTCGCGCGCCTCGCGCTCATTGAGGCCGACGCGGGCGATCTCGGGGCTGGTGAAGGTGACCGCTGGCACCGCGCGCGTTTCTGGCCGAAGCCGCCAGAGCCAGCCGAAGAGACCGTTCAGCGCCGCGATACCGCCTTGATGGCCGGCCATGTGGGTGAATTGCCACGGCCCGGCGACATCGCCGCAGGCGAGGATGTGCGGATAATTGGTTTGCAGCCAGGGATTGGTCGCGACCGTGCCGCGCTCGGCGAGACGAACGCCGATCTCCTCGAGCCCATAGCCGTCAACCCGCGGTTTGCGCCCGATCGCGAGCAGCAGGCGGTCGAAAACGATCTCGCATGGCCCCCCTCCGCCTTCGATGCGGAGCG
>JAJYXY010000113.1 GCA_021801465.1 Pseudomonadota bacterium | reverse complement strand
GTCGAGGCGATCCGGGCATGGTTCACACCGCTCAACCCCTATGCGGAAAAAGCACCCTTGCTCAAGCTGGAGGACGCCAATTTTTCCGTTGATCGGCGTGACGAGGTCGAACCGCTTTACGCATTCGCCATCTCCGCCAAACGCTACGCCTTGTTCAACCTTGATGAACGCGGCCGCCCCGTTCTACGCAAGGCGTCTGCCCATGGCCTCGGCCATCTCATCTCACCCTACCGCGGCAGCGAGGCGCGGAAAGTTCTTCCCGAGCCCAAAGCGCCGCTTTCGGAAATTGGTGTCGAGCGCTGGCAGCATGATGTCTGGCACTGCATCGTAACCGCAGCCCTCGATCATCGCCCCGACCAGGTCGAAACCACTGATCTGCCCGGCTTCGCCAGCCCTGCGGTCAGCCGCTACGCAGCCACCACCCCGCGCCTTCTCGCGTGGTTCAAGCGCCTCAACCGCAACAAACCCTACCGCGAGCAGGTTCGGCCCTTCGGCTTCCTGCTTGCCTTCCAGGCCAGCCGATTGATAGAGAGCGCCGCCGCTGAGAGCGCTCCGACCTCACCGGAGCGGATGCGCGATCATGCGCGACGGGAAAAGCCGCTCGCTCCGCAAGCGAAGGCACACCTCCCGAAGGTGGTCGCACCCTATGATCCAGACCCGGCCAACGCCGCGTGCCTTGCCTTCAACCGCGAAACCGGCGCGCCGGTGCCGCGCCGTCAGCTCAAGACCTACCGGCAAGCGTTGCTCCGCTATCATCTCCACCCCGAAGCAAAATTCCGCCACGGCGACTTTACCGATCGCGGCCCAACCGAACGGCGGCATCTCCGGGCGGGGGCAATCCATCTGATCGGCAAGGAGGCCAATCGCTGGGAAGAACAATTCTTCCTTGGCCTCGATCCGGAAGCCCAAACCGAATACGGCCTCGCCATCGCCGATCGCGAGCGCCTGCTCGCCGCTATCTGGGAGGCCATCGCGACCATCGGCATGGGGAAATTCGCCACCGTCACGCAATGGTCTCGTCGTCATCTCTGCGACATCCTCGCCGGGCGCAAATCATTGCCGGATGCCGAACTCACCAAGCTCGCGGCCCGCGCCCGTCAGGTCACAGCAAACCAATCATCCGCGACAGACATCCTGCCGCTCATCCGTCAACGCTGTCAGGAAGTCGGCCTGCGCCAGTTCGCCGCCCGTGCCAAGATGGCGCACGGCCATCTATCGCTTGTCCTCTCCGGCCAGCGTCAGCCTTCGCCGCAATTGCTTGCCCGGCTCCGGCGAGCCATGATGCGGGACGATGACCCAGCGCCTCATGAACCGGATCGACAAGCCCCACAGCCGTATTGAACGCCCGCAGCCAAACGCGTGTCCCCAGCACTGTCAATCACGTTACCGTGAGTGGTTTCAAAATGGGAGCCGATTTGGCGATCGCTATATCCCCTTTCCCCCTCATCGCCAAGGACGGAACCCATGCCGCTTTCGCTTGCCCCCCTGACCGCCGAACGCTTTGCCCGGTTTGGCACCGCAACCCCCCTGATTGCCGGCGGGGATCCGATCCGGCTCGTCAGCGAGATCGAAAACCGGCGCGCGGCGGCGCGGCTCCATCTCGATTTCACCACCGCGCCGGCGGCGGCTTTGCCGCTTTCGGCCACGATGCTGGAGCGCCATCCGGCCAATTCGCAGAGCTTCATCCCGCTCGCGGTCAGCCGCTTTCTCGTGCTCGTCGCCCCCGCGGCGGCGGACGGCACGCCCGATCTCGCACGCGCGGAAGGCTTTGCCGCGACCGGCGCGCACGCGATCACCTACGCCGCCGGAATCTGGCACCATCCGCTCTGTGCGCTGGATACGCCTGGGTTTTTCGCGATCCTCACCTTCCGCGCCGGCGACGATGGCGATACCGCGCTATTTCCGCTGCCAACCCCCTTGATGATTGGCGCCCCTTGATAACTGGCTCGTAGCCTTCAGGCGGCATTCGCCCCGGCGAGTGCCGCGCACACCGCCGCGGTTACTTCTTTCGTCGTCGCCTTGCCACCCAAATCGGGCGTCACGATGCCGGCCGCGCACACGCGTTCCACCGCCGCCATCAGGGTGCGCGCCGCCTCTCCCTCGCCGAGATGCTCGAGCATCATCGCCGCACTCCAGAAACTGCCGACGGGATTGGCAATCCCCTTCCCCGTGATATCGAACGCCGAGCCGTGGATCGGCTCGAACATCGAGGGAAAGCGCCGCTCCGGGTCGATATTGCCGGTCGGCGCGATGCCGAGCGAGCCGGCCAGCGCGGCGGCGAGATCAGAGAGAATATCGGCGTGGAGGTTGGTTGCGACCACGGTATCGATCGAGGCCGGGCGGCGCACCATGCGCGTCGTCATCGCGTCCACCAATTCCTTGTCCCAGGTGACCTCGGGAAATTCGGCGGCGGTTTCGGCGGCGATTTCGTCCCACATCACCATGCCGAAGCGCTGGGCGTTGGATTTCGTCACCACCGTCAAATGCTTGCGCGGGCGCGCGGCGGCAAGGCGGAAGGCAAAGCGCATGATGCGGGTGACACCGACGCGGGTGAAGATCGCAACCTCCGTCCCGACCTCCTCAGGGAGCCCGCGATGCGTCCGCCCGCCATTGCCGGCATATTCGCCCTCGGAATTTTCCCGCACGATCACCCAGTCGAGATCACCCGCGCCGATCCCCGCAAGCGGGCTTTTGACGCCGGGGAGGATGCGCGTCGGGCGGACATTGGCGTATTGATCGAAGCCCTGGCAGATCGGAAGCCGAAGCCCCCAGAGCGTGACGTGATCGGGAATATCGGGCGCGCCGACGGCGCCGAAATAGATCGCATCCTTGTCGCGAAGCCGCGCGAGCCCATCCTCGGGCATCAACGCACCATGTTTGCGATAACGCGCCGAGCCCCAATCGAGCGTCTCGACATCAAGGGCAAAGCCGCCATGGCGCGCACCGAGCGCGGCGAGCACCTCGAGCCCGGCATGGATGACCTCGGGGCCGATACCATCGGCGGGGATGGCGGCGATCTTGTAGCGACGCATGACTTCTCCTCCTCACAAAGCGGGCGCGACAATGCCGAGGCCGGGCGGGGCGCGCAAGCGCGGTTCGCTTATGTGACGACCGACCGCTCAGCGATCTCGCCGCGCGGTATCAGACAGCGATCGGATGGGCGTCAAGGAAGCGGGCAAATCCGGCCCGGTCGGCGAAGCTGGTTTGCGTACCCGGGCGCGTGATGGCATCAGCGGCGTAACGCGCGGCGAGCGCGAGCGCGCGGCCGATCGGCGCGCCGGCGGTATGGAAATGGGCGAACGCGCCGATGAAGGCATCGCCGGCGCCGGTGGTGTCTGTCGCCGCGACCCGCACCGGCGCGACCGGCTGCTCGCCCGCGGCCGAAAGCCAGAGCGCGCCCTTTGCGCCGAGGGTGACGATGACATGGGCGATCCCGGCGGCGAGAAGCGGCCGCGCCGCCACCCCCGCCGCGGCCAGACTCGCAACCTCCGCCCCGGTGAGCAGGCAGAGCTCGCTCTCATTGGGGACAAAAAACGTGACCCCGGCGAGCGCCGCGCGGTCTAGATCAGGGGCCGCCGGCGCGGGGTTGAGAAGGACCGGCTTGCCCAAGCGCCGCGCGCAGCCGATCGCGTGATAGACCGTTGGCAGCGGGATTTCGAGCTGGAGCAAAATCAGATCGGCGGCGGCCAAAACCGCCTCGGCCGCGTCGATATCGGCGGGCGCGAGATGGGCGTTGGCACCGGGGACGATGAGGATGCGGTTTTCCCCCGAAGGCTCAACGAAAATCGGCGCAACCCCGTTGGAGACGCCAGGGGTTTTTTGCACATGGCTGGTATCGATGCCGTGGGCGCGAAAATTCGCGAGCGTCGCCTCGCCAAACGCATCATCGCCAACGCGCCCGATCATCGCGACCTCGCTGCCAAGCCGCGCAGCCGCCACCGCCTGATTGGCGCCCTTGCCACCAAACCCCATAGCGAAACGGGGCGCTTGGAGGGTTTCCCCCGCGTGCGGCATGCGGGTGACATAGGTCACCAAATCCATCATCGAACTGCCGATCACGGCGATGCGGCCCATTTCCCTCTCCCCAACCAGTATCAGCCGCCGAGCCGTGCGATCATGCGCGCCGTCGCCTCGGCCCGCGCGGCATCAAGATAGCCGAGGCGGACGCGAAATTCGGCCCTCGCGCCCGCCGCCAACGCGCGCACATGGCCCTTGCGGCGCTCAGCGCTATAGCCCTCGGGCTCGCACGTCGCGGGCAGCAAAAACGCCGCGACCTTGGTCTCGCCGTCGGCAAAAAGCCAGCGCGCAGCAAAGGGCAACGCCACCGGGTCATACGACAAAAGAAACCCATCCCCCTCCGGCCGGCGCAGCATCGCGTGCGTCTGGCCCGCGTCATCGGCCGGCATGGCGCGGAGGTAAAAGACCAGCTCGGGATCATAAGCAAAGCCGGGATCGAGCACGGCAAGGCGCTCCGGCGCGGCGGCGAGTGCATCGAGCCGCGCAAGATAGGCGGGATCGGGGCTGACATGGCCGGGAAGGCTCCGGCGCAACACCGTGCGCGATGGCGTGAAGGGAACCGGCTGGACGATTTCACCCGCGGGGACGAAAGCGAAATTGGCGTGGCACATATACATGAGATCCATCGCCCGCGTGCCGCGATTTTCCACCGTGAGCGCGGTCTCGAAAATCGTCTCCTCGCTGAAGAAAAAGCGCGCCCGCGCCTGATAATGCGGCCCGAAAGCGCGAAGATAGGAAACCGCGCTTTCCAGACATAAAAGAGGCCGCCCGCCCGCTTCCGTCAGCGAAAGCGTTGCCTGATCCATCGCCAATGTCGGAAACTCGCCATGCAGGGGATGAGAATCCTCTGGCCCTGGCACGCCATTTCGAAACACGCCGCTGTGATAAAGAAGCGCGCCGTAAGTGCCGAGAATATCGGGCGCCGGGCGCGGCTCGGCAAACGGGCTTTGCATGGCGAGATCGACACCATCGAACCGCGCCCGCCAAATCATCTGCCCGAGATAGGGCAACACCGTCACCTCGCCGCGCGCATTCTGAAACCGCAGCATCTCGACCCCGTGCGCATTGCGCCAGGCGCGCACGCTGAGCGGCCCCGCGCCCACGATGACGCTTTCCTCGCCGCCGAAGAGACCGCGCGGCAAGGCAAAAACCGCATCCAACATCCAACCCTCCCTCAACGGCGGCTTCGCCAGAGATTGAGCGCAATGGAGGCGAGAAGGAAAGCCCCCCAGGTCGCATCGACGAGAAAATTCGACAGCCGCAAAAGCTGCATCCCGCTCGCAAGCAGCATCAAGGCGGCAAGCGCGAGCACGATGCCAAGCACGCTCGCGCGCCCGCCGGCGGGATCGGTGCCGCCAAGAACGGCGATCAGCACCGCTTGCAGCAGATACGAGATGCCATAATCGGACTTCGCGGCATTGGTGCGGCCCGAGAGGATGATCCCGGCGATGGCGGCAAGAACGCCGCTCCCGACATAGGAGAGAAAAATCGTCCGCCGCACGAAAAGCCCGGCATAAACCGCCGCCTTGAGATTGGTGCCGATGAGGGCGAGGGAAATCCCGAATTCACTGCGGGCGAGCACGATCGCGATGGCAAGGCTCGCGGCCAAGAAAATCCACAGCGGCACCGCAAGCCCCGCCAAGGTGCCGTTGCCGATGAAATTCCAATATTCGGGAAAGCCGACGATCGCCGGGCCGCCGGTGAGCACAAGGGCGAGGCCGGTGAAAATCTGACCTGAGCCGATGGTCGCCAAAATCGGCGTAATGCGCGCCCAGCCGATCAAAATCCCATTGAGCACGCCAGCGAGAATGCCAACCGCAAGCGCGATCGCGAACCCCCCGGCCACGAGCGGAAGCGAAAGCCCGGAAAGCGCCGGCCCATGTGCGCCACCGACGGCATGGAAAAAAAGCCCCGCGAGAATGGCCGCGAGATTAGCGGCGCCGATCACCGAAAGATCGATCCCGCCACTCATCATCGTCACCATCATCGCCAGCGAGAGCAGGCCAAGCTCGGGGGCGACGAAAGAAAGCGAGATGAAATTATAGGGGCGGAGGAATTTGTCGGGCACGAGAAAACTCATCACCGCGAAAATCACCAGGATGAGCAGCGCGAGCCCGCGCGTATGCGGGGCGAACCCGCGCGCCTTCGCGATCATGCCCGCCATCACGCCCCCCCTTGCGCACGGCGGCGGTCGCGAAACGAGGTCGCGGCGGTGGCGACGATGACGATGAGGCCGACCACGACCCGCTGCCAGGTGGTTGGGATATGCATGAGAATGAGACTGTTTGAGATCATGACGAGAAGAAAGACGCCGAGCATGGTGCCGGGAACGCTGCCGCGGCCGCCGAAAATACTCGCCCCGCCCAGCACCACCGCGGCGATCACATCGAGCTCTAGCCCGACGAAATCGCGCGGATTGGCAAGCCAAATCATCGATGCGTGCAAAAGCCCGGCAAACCCGGCAAGTGCACCGGCCAGCCCATAGACGAAAAACACGATCCGCCGCTGATCGAAGCCAAGCCGCCGCGCCGCCTCGCGATCATCGCCATAGGCATAAACGCCGCGCCCGAGCAGGGTTTTGCCGAGAACGAGATGCACCAAGGCGGCAAGCGCGAGATAGATCAGGATCATCGCCGAAAGCCCGATATGCGCCCCGCTCGCATCGCGCACGGCGAAAAGCTCGGCCGAGCCGAAATGAATGAGCCCGGGCGGCATGTGATCGATATTGATCTGGCTGGTGCCGACAAGGCCCAAAAGCGCGCCGCGCACCAAGGCGCCCGTGCCCAGGGTGACGATCAGCGGAATCATCCGCAAGCCATGAACCAGCGAGGCATTGACAAGGCCAAACGCGAGCCCCATGGCGCTCGCGAGCGCAAACGGCCCCAAAATCCCCTGCCAGTCAGCCGCGAGCATCAGCCGCAGCGTGAGATACATCGCCGCGACGGCGAAGGCGGGAAACGAGACATCGATCCCGCCCGAAATCATCACCGTGAGCACGCCAAGCGCCATGATGCCGACGATGACATTGCTGCGGGCGAGCGAAAAAAGATTGCTCAGGCCGAAAAACGCCGGATTGATCGCGCCGATCACCACCATCGCCACCAGCAACGCGATGGCGACGAGACTTTCCGAGCGGCCAAAGAGCGCCTTCATACGAGCGCCCGAAGCTGCTCGGCGAGCCCCTCCTCGCTGAGCGCGGGCGCGGCGAAGGTGCCAGCCAGACGCCCGCGATGGAGCATGACGACGCGGTTGCAGTTCTGCACCAGCTCGGGAAGATCATCGGAAATCATCAAGACGGCGAGCCCCTTTTCGGCGAGCGCCCGGATCCGCCGATGCAGCCCCGCTTTCGAGCCGATATCGACGCCGACCGTCGGGCCGTTCAAAATCAACAGACGCGCGCGGCGTAAAAGCCAGCGGCCGATCATCACCCGTTGCTGATTGCCGCCGGAAAGGGTCGCAACTGGGCGCGCGCCATCGGGCGTGTTGATCGCCATCTCAGCCCGCATGACAGCGGCGCTCTCCTCTGCGCGCGCAAGATCGAGAAGCAGCCAGCGCCGCCACCGGGCAAGGCTCGCCGCAAGCAAATTGCGGTCGATGCTTTGGGCGAGAAATAAACCCTCGGTCAGGCGATCCTCGGGCACATAGGCAATGCCCGCCGCAACCGCTGCCGCGACCGAGGAGAGACGCGCGCGCACGCCATCGAGCCGCACCTCGCCGCGATAATGCGGGCGAAAGCCAAAGAGCGCGAGGGCAAGCTCGGTCCGCCCGCCGCCAAGAAGCCCGGCGACGCCGACGATCTCGCCCGGAAAAACCGCAAGATCGAGCGCCTCGATCTCACCCGGAACGGAAAACCCCGAAAGCACGAGCCGCGGCGTGACCGAAGGTGCCGCGTCCGGCCAGCGATAGGGCTCTTCGGCGAGATCCTCGCCGATCATCGCGCGCGCGAGCGAGGCCTCATCAAACGCCGCAACCTCGCCCTCCGCGACCACCAACCCGTTGCGCAAAACCGTGATGCGCTCGGAGATCGCGAACATTTCGCGGATTTTGTGGCTGACGAAAAGAATGCTGAGGCCCTGCGCGCGGAGCTCGCGCACCACGGCAAACAGGCGCTCGATCTCGCGCCCGGTCAGCGCCGTCGTTGGCTCATCCATGATCAGAAGCCGCGGCGCTGAGACCAGGGCGCGGGCGATGGCAACGAGCTGACGCTCGCCGGTCGCGAGCGTGCCGACCTCGGCCGCGAGCGGCAGATCGATGCCCAGGCGCGCGATCGCCGCACGCGCGATCGCGTATGATTCCCCGGCGCTGAAGCCAAAGCGGCGCCCGCGCCCGCGCGCGCCGGCGATCCGGCTCGGGAGAGCGAGATTTTCGGCGACACTGAGCGAGGGAAACAGCGAGAAATCCTGATAAATGACCTGAATGCCGCGCGCGATCGCGCCCTTTGGGTCAAGGCGCGAAAGACGCTCACCGGCGAGCGTGATCTCACCCGCATCCGGGCTTTCGACGCCGGCGATGATTTTGATCAACGTCGATTTGCCCGAGCCATTCTCGCCGGCAAGACAATGGATTTCGCCTGCAGCGAGGGTGAGCGAGACGCCGGCCAGCGCTTGCACGCCACCGAAACGCTTGCTCACCCCAAGGAGCGCGATCAGCGCCTCGGTCACGCCGCCGCCTTGCCCTCAGAAATTATATTTGTCCATATTGTCGCGCGTGACGCCAACCCAGCCCGCGCCATAAAGGATATTATCGCGCTTGGGATCGAGAAGGCCGAGCTTGGTGTAGCCATCGAGGCCGAGATCAAGCCCGGGCTTGATCTGATCACGATGTTTGGCAAGCGCCATCACCGCGAGAATGTTCATCGCATAGCCAGCGACCGCCGGATCCCAGAACTGGATATAATTGATGTCGCCATCGCGGAGATATTTGCCGGCGACCGAGACGAGGCCAGTGCCGGAGAAAAACAGCTTACCCTTGAGCCCGCGCTCGGCGATCAGCCGCCCGGCCCCGGCCGAAGTCGGCATCGGCCCGCCGAGGATTCCCTTGAGCTTGGGGTAGGTCTCCAGCACTTCCTTGAGCTTGGTGTAATCGGTATTGGCATCGTCATAGGTTTCGATGCGCTTCGTCACCTCGAACATTTTCGGGAAATGCGCCTTCTGATAGGCGATCCCGCCATCGATCCACTCATTCTGTGATTGCGAGGTGAGGCTGCCCACCGTGCAGACATAGCCGCCCTCCCCGCCCATCTGCTGCGCCAGCACCTCCATCAGCTTCGCGCCATAGGCGTGGTTGTCGAAAGCCTCGATGTCGTAATCAGCGTTTTGGATGTTGGACGCTTCGTGCGAGATGACGACGATGCCCTGATCGCGCGCCTTTTTCAGCACCGGCTCGACCGCCTCGACCGAGAAGGGCACGATGCAAATCGCATCCACCCCTTGCGCGAGAAGGCTTTCCACGATCTGCACCTGGGCTGCGGCATCGGCCTGGCTCGGCCCGACCATCCAGGTATCGTGCCCGGTATCGGCCTTGAACTGATTGACGCCCTCGCGCATGCGGTCGAACCAGGCGATGCCGTCGACTTTGACGACGGTCGCCATGGTGAATTTCTTGCCGACGGCCTGTGCCGTGATGGTCTTTGCGACATGCGCGACATCGACCGGGCTTGCCGCCGCACGCGCGCTCCGAGCGCCCGCCCCGGCAAGCACCGCGCCGAGGGTCAGGGCGGAAAATTGGCGCCTATTGAGGGTCATGATTTTTGTCCTTTACGTTTCCTGAAAGCACGGTGATCGAGCTTGCGCATTCTTCTTCTCCGCCTCACCCCGCTGCGCCGATCAGGGTGAGGGAGGCGCTGGTGCCGAGCCTGCTTGCCCCCGCGGCAACCAGCGCCAGGGCTTGATCGCGCGTGCGAATCCCGCCCGAAGCCTTGACGCCGGCGTCGCTGCCGACGACGCGGCGCAACAGCGCGACATCGGCGACGGTCGCGCCGGTGCCGAGAAACCCGGTCGAGGTTTTGACGAAATCGGCGCCGGCGCCAAGGGCGAGCTCGGCGGCGAGGGTTTTTTCCCCCTCGGTCAAGAGCCCGGTCTCGAGAATAACTTTCAACACGGCGCCCTCGGCGGCGCGGCGGACGCGGGCGATATCGGCGCTGACTTGGCCGAAATACCCATCCTTGAGGGCGCCGAGATCGAGCACCATGTCGAGCTCACGCGCGCCATCGGCGAGCGCCGCTTGCGCCTCGGCCGCCTTGATCGCGCCTAGGCTCGCGCCGAGCGGAAACCCGACCACGGCCGAGATGGCAACCCCCGTCCCGGCGAGTTCGCGCGCAGCGAGTGCGACATAGACGGGGTTGATGCAGACACTATGAAGGTGATGCGTGCGCGCCTCGGCGCAGAGTTTGCGGACATCATTCTCCCCGGCATCGGGGCGAAGGAGCGTGTGATCGATCAGCGGCGCGAGATCGATCGCGCTCTCGCGCGCCCCGAGATTTTCCGCGCCCCCCGTTTGCTCGCGCATGATCAATTCGCTTCCCCGCCTGATGTGACAATCGTCACAAATGTCACTATGATCACAAACATCGCGCCCGCGCAAGGCCGGGGCGCGACCATGGGCGCGACCAGGGGCGGGACCAGGGGCGGGACCAGGGGCGGGACCAGGGGCGGGACCAGGGGCGGGAGGTGGCGGATGGATAGCAACGGCGAGCCGCGCGATCCCACGCCGCCGCGGCGGGCGGCGCGGCTCGCGCGCCTGCGGGTTTTGGTCGGCCAGCGCGGGGCGGTGCACCTCGCCAGCGCCGCCGCCGACATCGGGGTCTCAGCGATGACGCTGCGGCGCGACCTCGCCGCGGCGGGGGCACGCGATCTCGCCCTTCTCGGCGGGCATGTGACGAGTGCGCCGGCGGGCGATGCTGCGCTTTACGTGTTAACGCGCGAGGCGGAGGCGCGGGTTGCCGCCAAACGCGCCGCCGCCCGCGCCGCCGCCCGCTTCGCCAGCGATGGCGCGACGCTGTTCGTCGATTGCGGCACCACCATGCCCTATCTGATCGCATCGCTGGCGCCGCGGCTTGCGCTCACCATCGTCTGCTATGCCCTCAATATCGCGACACTCGCGGCAAACCGCCCGCGCACCCGCCTGATCCTGCTCGGGGGCGCGTTTCACCCCTCCTCGGCGACGTTTTACGCCGAGGAAGAGGTGCGGCGCCTGGCGGCATTGCGCATCGATGTCGGATTTTTTTCTGCCGGCGGCGTCGATCGCGCGCGGGGGGCGAGTTGCTTTCACTTCCACGAGGTGCCGATCAAACAGGCCGCCCTCGCTGCCGCGGCGCGGCGCTATCTCGTGGTCGATGAAAGCAAACTCAACCGCACCGCCCCCGCTCCGTTCGCCCCCTGGGAGGCATTCGATGCCATCATCACTGGCCCCCCCCCTGGCCGCCCCCTTGGCCGCCCCCCTCGCTAGCCGCCGCGCGCCCCTTGCCGTGGCCCAAGACATAAGCTAAACCCCGACCCGCCGCGCCCGTAGCTCAATTGGATAGAGCACCAGACTACGGATCTGGGGGTTAGGAGTTCGAATCTCTTCGGGCGCGCCATTTCAGAACAGGACCCAGAACCCCGACCGCGCCGGATTTTCGGCGGCGGGGGTCGCGCCTGTGCTGCCGTTTGGTTGTCGCGGCCGTAGGGCGCATGTCCCCGGGCGCGGCCCGGGCCCAAGCGGGATGGTCAAACCTCAATCGGGCAAAACCCGATCACCCAAGCCCTAACCACTGGACGCGTTTGGTTGCGTGTCGGCGCGCGCTTGACAGTGCTTCGTTATCGAATAATATAGTTGACAATGAAATTATATGAGTCGCCGTGAATACCAACCCACTCTTCTGGCCACTTCTGATCACCTTTGCCG
>JAJYXY010000142.1 GCA_021801465.1 Pseudomonadota bacterium | reverse complement strand
CGGCGGCGGCAGCGGCGGCCGGGCGCCAGGTTTTCATGATCGGCTTTGAGGGTTTCGCCGAACCCGACATGCTCGCGCCTTACCCTCACGCCTATGCCCGGCTCGGCGCTGCCGGGCGGATTCTCGAGCTGCTCCGCGCCCATAGGTGCCGCGATATCGTCCTCGTCGGGCCGGTGCGCCGCCCGTCACTGCTGGCGTTGCGTCCCGATGCCGAAGGCGCGCGGATCCTGGCGCGCATCGGCCGCGCCGCCTTCACCGGCGATGACGGCCTGCTCGCCGCCATCGTGCGGGTGTTCGGCGAGGAGGGGTTTCGCGTCCTCGGCGCGCATGAAATTCTCGCCGAACTGGTCGAGGCGCCGGGGCTTCTCGGCGCCGTCGCCCCTGACGCCGCTGCGATGCGCGATATCGCGCGCGGGGTTGCGGTGGTGCGGGCGCTCGGCGCCGTCGATGTCGGGCAGGCGGCGGTGGTGCAGCAGGGTATCGTGCTCGCGGCCGAGGCGATCGAGGGCACGGATGCGATGCTCGCGCGATGCCGGGCGCTGGCGCGGCCGGGGCCGGGCGGGGTGCTGGTCAAGCTGGTCAAACCGGGGCAGGATCGCCGCGCCGATCTGCCCACCATCGGGCCGGAGACGGTGCGCCGCGCCGCCGAAGCCGGCCTTCGCGGCATCGCGTTCGAGGCGTATGGCACGATGATCACGTCCCGCGACGCAATGATCGCGGCGGCCGATGCCGCCGGCCTGTTCCTGCTCAGCCTCGACCCCTAGGCGGCGCAAAGCGAAGTGCTGATCGAATGATTTTTTCGCAAAGGAGCCATCATGACCGAATCCACCAGGCGCTATCTGCACACCATGCTGCGGGTGAAAAACCTCGAAAAGAGCGTCGATTTCTACACCCGTTTGATGGGCATGAAGGAATTGCGCCGGCGCGAGGTGCCGGACGGCAAATACACCCTGGTTTTCGTCGGCTATGGCGACGAGGAGAGCCATACCGTGCTCGAACTGACCTATAATTGGGGCCAGGATGATGGCTACGACCTCGGCACCGGCTTCGGCCATCTCGCGGTCGGCGTCGCCGATGTCGCGGCGACGTGCGCCGAACTGCGGGCCGCAGGCGTGAAAATCACCCGCGAGCCAGGGCCGGTGAAATTCGGCACCACCATCATCGCCTTCATCGAAGACCCGGACGGCTACAAGATCGAGCTGATCGAGGGGCGCTAACGAAGTTATCCGCCAGAAGAAAGTTCTTCTTTTTCTGAAGAAAAAGAAGCAAAAAGACGTTTATCCTGTTTTCTCGGGGTGGCCAATGCCGCGGCACGGGCAGTGCCGCAGGCACTGCCCAACGGGAGAAAAGTTTTTTGGTTCTTTTTTTCAAAAAAGAACCTCTTTTCTTGATGTGATCGCGGCATGCGATCAGCGCAGGGGTGAAACATGGCGGTGGTTCTGACGATTGCGCAACAGAAAGGTGGCGCCGGCAAGACCACGCTCGCCGCCCATCTCGGTGTCGCCTTCGCCGCAACGCGGCGCGTTGCCCTCCTCGATATCGACCCACAAAAAAGCCTTGCCCGTTGGTTCGCGCTGCGCACGGCCTTGCCGGCAGGGCGAGAGCGTGTGCCGCTCGGCTTCTCAGATGTTTCGGGCTGGAGGCTCGGGGCCGAGCTCGACCGGCTCAAGCGCGATTTCGATATGATCCTGATCGACAGCCCGCCCGAGATCGCGACCGATGCCCGCACGGCACTCCGCGCCGCCGATCTCGTCTTGGTGCCGATCCAGCCGAGCCCACCCGATCTCTGGGCGGCGGAGGGGACGCTGGCGCTCGCCGCGAGCGAACGCCGCGCCGTGCATCTGGTGTTCAATCGCGCGAGCGCCGCATCGCGCCTGCGCCAGACGATGGCGGCCGACATCGCCGAGCGCGGGCTTGCGCTGCTGACCAGCGCGCTCGGCAATCGCGCAGGCTTCGCCAATGCCTTCGCCCGTGGCCTCGGCATCAGCGAGGCGGCGCCACATTCTCTCGCCGGCGCCGAACTTATCGCGCTTGCCGGCGAAATCGAGAAGCTCCTTCCGTGAGTTCTGGCGCGGCGCCGCCCTATATCGGCGCGATCGACCAGGGCACTACCAGCACCCGGTTCATCATTTTCGATCGGGAGGCGCGGGTGGTCGCGCTCGATCAGCGCGAACATCGCCAGATTACCCCCGGGCCTGGGCTCGTCGAGCATGACGGGGCGGAAATCCTCGCTAATACCCGCGCGACCATTGCCGCCGCGCTGGCAAAAGCGGGGCTTCGCGCCGCCGATCTCGCCGCGATCGGCATCGCCAATCAGCGCGAAACCACCCTGATCTGGGAGCGCGCGAGCGGCCGCCCGCTCGGCCCGGCTTTGGTCTGGCAGGATACCAGGGTCGCGCCGATGGCAGCACGCCTTGCCGAGGAGGACGGCCGCGATCGTTTCCGCGCGAAAACCGGCCTCCCGCTCGCGAGCTATTTCTCGGCGCTCAAGCTCCGCTGGCTGCTCGACAACATCAAAGGTGCGCGCGCCGGCGCCGAAACGGGCGAAGTGCTGTTCGGCACCATCGATTCCTGGCTCGCCTGGAACTTGACCGGTGGGCCGGCTGGCGGGCTTCACATCACCGACGTCACCAACGCCAGCCGCACCCAGCTCATGGCGCTCGCGACCTGCGAATGGGATGATGAATTGCTCGCTGCCTTCGCCATTCCACGCGCCTCCCTGCCGCGCATCGTCCCTTCGTCCGGGATGCTGGGCGCAATCACCGATCCGCAGCTCCGCGGCGTGCCGCTCGCCTCCCTCCTCGGCGACCAACAGGCGGCGCTGGTCGGGCAGGCCTGCTTTGCCCCTGGTGATGCCAAGAACACCTACGGAACCGGGAGTTTTCTGCTGATGAACACCGGCGAGGCGCCGGTTTTCTCGCGCGCCGGGCTGATCACGACGCTCGCCTATCGTTTCGGCGACAAGCCACCCTGCTACGCGCTCGAGGGCTCGATCGCGGTCACCGGTGCTTTGGTGCAGTGGCTGCGCGACAATCTCGGCCTGATCGCGAGCGCGCCCGAGATCGAGGCCATGGCGGCGAGCGTCTCCGATAATGGCGGCGTCTATATCGTGCCGGCATTTTCGGGGCTCTACGCCCCATATTGGAACGAGGCGGCGCGGGGGATCATCGTCGGGCTCACGCGCTTTGCCGGGCGCGGCCATCTCGCGCGCGCCGCTCTCGAAGCCGCGGCCTATCAGATCCGTGACGTCGCCCTGGCGATGGCGCGCGACAGCGGCATTCCCCTCACCGGCCTCAAATGCGATGGCGGCATGGCGGTGAATGATCTGCTGTTGCAATTCCAGGCCGATATCCTGGGTATTCCGACCTTGCGGCCTGGCCTCACCGAAACCACCGCGCTCGGCGCCGCGTATGCTGCCGGGCTCGCGGTCGGGCTCTGGCGCGAGCCGGCGGAAATCGTGACCCATTGGCGTCTCGACCGCGCCTTCCAGCCGGCGATGGCGGCGGAACGGCGCGATGCTTTGTGCCATGACTGGGCGCGGGCGGTCGCGCGGGCACGCGATTGGGTGGAATGAACCCATTTGCGGGAAGAGGTTTTTTTGGATTCTTTTTTCAAAAAAGACCCTCTTTTTTTCTGTGTCGCAACTCTCCCCCGGCTTTTTTGATCCGCATCAAGGCGGTGGCGATCAAAATCTGTCGAAAGACCAGGATGCGCCTCTGTATTTTATCCCCTTCCGTGCTATTTCCGTGCTGGTATGAGTGAGAAAAACCCGGCACAGGCGGCCTGGCTCAAGGCAGAGAGTCGCGCCGCGCGGAAATTTGTTGCGCCCGTGCTGGCGCTCGGTCTGGTTGGCGTTGCGCTCGGGATCGGCCAGGCGGCGGCGATCGCTGCAGTGCTCGCCCATGCTTTGGTGGGCTCACCGCGGGTAGTTTGGGGTCCACTTGCCGGCTTCGCGCTCTTGGCCGTACTTCGGGCGGGGACAAGCTTTGCCGGTGAGATCGCGGCAAGCAAGGCAGGGATCGCGGGCCGGCGGCGGCTCCGTAATGACGTGATGGCGCGTCTCTTCGCCGCGGGCCCAGCGCTGCTCCGGCGCCATCATTCGGGCGAAATCGCGACCGCCGCGATCGACCGTATCGAGGGATTGGACGGTTTCTATGGCCGCTGGCTGCCGGCTGCCGGGCTTGCCGTTGCCGGCCCGGCTTTGGTGCTGCTCGCCGCGGCATTGGTCGATCTGCGGGCCGCGGCGTTGCTTTTTCTCGCCGGGTTGCTGGTGCCGGTCGGCATGGCGCTCGCTGGGATCGGGGCGGCGCGCGCGGCGCGGCGGCAATTCGTCGCGATGGCGCGGCTACAGGCGCGGTTTCTCGACCGCGTGCGCGGCATTGCGACCCTCGTGCTCTATGGCCGCGCCGAGGACGAGGCCGCACAGCTCGCGCTCGCTGCCGATGAGCTGCGACGGCGCACCTTGCGGGTGTTGCGGGTCGCGTTTCTCTCCTCGACGATACTCGATGTCGCCATGGTGGCGGCGCTGATCGGCTTTGCACTCTCCGCCGCGCGCGGCGCGGCCCCGATGCCGGCGCTGTTCCTGTTACTCCTCGTGCCGGAATTTTTTGCCCCACTCCGCGCCTTTGCCTTAGCCTATCAGGACCGCATGCAGGCCCACGCCAGTGCCGAGGCGCTTTCCGCCCTGCCACCGGCGCCGGCGCCCGCGCCCGCGCTTGCCGTCCGCCACGTCACGGCAAGCGGGGTTAGCGTCGCGTTCGAAGGCGTCTCGTATAGCTGGGATCCGGCGCGCGGCCCGGCGCTTGAGGATGTCAGTTTTCGTCTGCGTGCTGGCGAAAGCCTGGTGCTGGTCGGGCCGTCGGGTGCCGGGAAATCGACGATCATCGAGATGTTGCTAGGCTTTATCCGCCCCGATCGCGGTCGGGTAACGCTGAACGGCGCCGACATCGCCACCATCGTGCCCGCAGCACTCGCCGAGCTCACCGCCTGGATCGGCCAAAAACCGATGATTTTCGCCGGAACCTTGGCCGAAAACATCCGCTTTGCCCGCCCCTCGGCGAGTGACGAGGCGGTGCGCGAGGCCGCGCGCCTCGCCCGCGTCGACGCGTTCGCGGCGCATCTGCCGCATGGGTTGGATACCGAGATCGGTGAGGGCGGTTTTGGTCTCTCCGGCGGCGAGGCGCAGCGCGTTGCGATCGCCCGCGCCTATCTCAAGAACGCCCCGCTTCTTCTCCTCGATGAGCCGACGGCGCATCTCGACCCGGCGACCGAGGCCGAGGTGATCGAGAGCCTGCGCCGGCTCGCCATCGGGCGGACGGTGATCCTCGCCAGCCATTCCGCCGCGGCGCGGGAATTTGGCGGCCGGCGCCTCGATCTCCGCCAGGGGCGAATAGTCACCGCGGCCGAGCGAGGCGCGGCATGAAGGCGGCGCTGAGGCCGGTTTTACGGATCATGGCGCTCTGGCGGCAGCGTTTTCCGATGCTGACGCTCGGCCTCGTCATCGCGTTGGCTTCGGTGGCCGTCGGAGTCGGCTTGATGGCTTCCGCGGGTGCGCGGCTGGCGGGCGCGTTGGTGGGGGTTGGGGCCGGCGCGGTTTTGCTCGCCGGATGGGTGCGCGGGCTTGGCGTCGCCCGCATCGTGCTTCGCTATCTCGAACGGCTTGTCGCGCATGATGCGACGTTTCGCGCGCTCGGCGATCTTCGCGTCTGGTTTTTTCGCGGTCTCGCGCGTCGCGCCGCCGGCGGGCTCGGCTTTTTGCGGGCAGGCGACATGCTCGCGCGCGTGGTCAATGATGTCGAAGCGCTGGATGGGCTTTATCTCCGCCTGCTGATCCCGCTCTCAGCGGTCCTCGTGTTGCTCCCGGCGGTGGTCGTGTTTGCCGCGCGGCAAAGCCTGGCTCTTGCCGCAACGCTTGCGGTGTTGGTCGCATTCGTGGCCTTTTTCCTACCCTGGCGCGCGGCGCGCGGCACGCTCGCGCGCGGGGAGCATCTCAGCCGAGCAATCGCGCAGTTACGCATTACCGTTCTCGATGCGGTGAGTGGCTTGCGCGAGGTGCGCGCTTTTGGCGCCGAAGGGCGGATGTTGGCGCTGGTGCAGGCGCGCAGCAGCACCTTGTTCGAAGCCCAGCACGATGAGGCGCGCGGCCTGGCCCGCGCCAGCTTTGCCACGATGCTGGCGGCGCAAGCCGCTTTGTTCGCGGTTTTGCTTGCGGCTTCACTTCGCCCCGCGGGTGCGGCGGGGATTGCCAGCGCGACGACCCTGTTCCTCACGCTGGCCGCGTTCGAGGCGATCGCCCTGCTGCCGCGCGCCGGGGCACTTGCCGGCCGGATCAGCGCCGCGGCACGGCGCGTGCTCGAAAACGCTGAAGCACCCGTGCATAGCTACGAGCCGCCGGCACCGATCCTGACCCCGCGCGGCTTTGCGCTACGTTTCGAGGCAGTTTCCTTTCGCTGGCGCGAAGATCGGAGGCCGGTGCTCGATGGGCTGACGCTCGAGGTGCCAGAAGGGGCGCACGTCGCCGTGCTCGGCCCCTCGGGGGCGGGTAAATCGACCCTGGCCGCGCTCGCGCTCAAGATCGCAAGCCCAGAGAGCGGGCGGCTTTCGCTCGGCGGCGCCGATTATGCGGCACTACCGGCAGATTTTATCCGCCGCCATGTCGCCTGGCTCGGCCAGACGACGCATCTCTTTGACGATACCATTCGCGCCAATTTGCGGCTTGCCCGCCCCGATGCCAATGAGCCCGCGCTGTGGCAGGCGCTGGAGGCGGCGCGGATCGCCGATGTCGTGCGCGATTTGCCCGATGGCCTCGATACCTGGGTTGGCGAAGGGGGGACGCGTTTTTCGGGCGGCCAGGGGCGTCGCCTCGCGCTGGCGCGGGCGCTGCTCTCACCAGCCCCGATCCTCATTCTCGATGAGCCCTGCGCTGGGCTCGACGCTGCGACCGAGCGCGCGTTTCTCGCGACCCTCAACGAAGCGGCGGCAGGACGGAGTGTGCTTCTTATCACCCATCGCCTAACCGGGGTCGAGCGGCTAGACCGCATCTGGCGCCTTGCCGGCGGCAAGGCGATTGCCGCCGCCGGTTAATCTTCCGACTATGCGCTGATCGCATCACATGTGCATGCGAGCATTCAGCGGTTGGCCATTCAGCGCTTGGTATCAGGCCTCGTTGCCGTACAAAGTCCTGTAAATCACACCGCCAATCGCCCCGCCGAGCAGAGGAAAGACCCAAAACAGCCAAAGTTGATGCAGTGCCCATTCCCCTTGGAACAAGGCCGGTCCGGTACTGCGTGCCGGGTTGACCGATGTGTTGTCGATCGGAATGCTGATGAGATGGATGAGGGTGAGGGTCAGGCCGATGGCGACCCCGGCGAGGGCGCCGTGGCCGCGTTTTGCGGTCGCACCCAGAATGATAAAGACAAAAAACGCCGTCAGCACCAGTTCCGTGACCATGCCCGACGCTATGGAGTAGCCGCCGGGAGAATGCGCGCCGTAGCCATTGGATGCAAAACCACTCGCCGATGGGCTAAAGCCCGCCTTGCCGCTCGCGATAATGTAGAGCACGAACGCAGCGGCAATGGCGCCCAACACCTGGGCGATGATGTAGCCGGGCAAGTCCCTCCAGGCGAAGCGTCCTCCAGCCGCCAGGCCGACCGATACGGCGGGATTGAAATGCCCGCCCGAAATCGGCCCCATGGCATAGACCATGGTAAGCACGGTCAGACCAAAGGCCAACGCCACCCCGACGAAACCGATGCCGAGCTGTGGGAAAGCCGCAGAGATAATCGCGCTGCCGCATCCGCCCAGGACAAGCCAGAACGTGCCGAAGAATTCGGCGGTCAACCTTTGTGTTGTCGTTGTCATCGGACGTTCCTTATTGACGTTGCGAGGGAAAGAGACGTGGCCGTCGCGCCGAAAGTTGCTTTGCGTAGATGGCTCGGACAGAAAATGCAATGCCAAAACAAAATCAGGGCACAGCGCGTCGTTGGCGCAAACGCAGCGTATTGCCACGGCGGGCGGTATCTCCGAGGACTGGCGTGAGATATTCGCGCGCGAGCGCTGGCTGATCGAACAGACGATGGCTGCGCTCGGCGCTGGCGGGCCACCCGCCGCCAGAATTGCTCACGCCGCATGCTGGGGCAATCCGCAGCGTCTCCGAGCGCCGTTATGAGCGCTCCATCCGCTCAGCGGCAGGCGGTTCTTACCCGAGCGATACCGTAGTACAATAGCTTGGCGGAAACGGCGCAAGATTGTCCCGGTGTTCGCGCCAGCCAGAGGAGGCGGTTTTGGAATCTCTCGATCTCAGCGGGCGTAAAGGTCTGATCGTTGGTATTGCCAATGATTTGAGCCTGGCCACGGCGGCGGCGCGGCGGCTCCGCGGCGCGGGGGCTGAACTCGCCATCACTTATCTCAATGACAAGGCCAAGCCCTTTGTCGCGCCCATTGCGAGCGCGCTCGCCGCCCCGATATTTCTCCCGTGTGACGTTAGCGTCCCTGGGCAATTGGAAGCCGTTTTCGAGGCGATCCGGTCACAATGGGGGCGGCTCGATTTTCTGTTCCATTCGATCGCTTTTGCCCCGAAAGGCGATTTGCAAGGGAGATTGACCGATTGCTCGGCAGAGGGATTTGCCCAGGCGATGCTGATTTCCTGCCACTCCCTGATCCGCATGTGCCATCTCGCGGAACCCTTGATGGACCAGGGGGGCAGCGTCATCACGCTGAGCTATTATGGCGCCGAAAAAGTCGTCGATCATTATAATCTGATGGGTCCGGTGAAGGCCGCGCTCGAATCCTCGGTGCGCTATCTCGCGCATGAGCTTGGGGAAAAGCGCATCCGGGTGAATGCGATTTCGGCCGGCGCGGTGAAAACCCGCGCCGCTTCGGGGATTGCCCATTTCGATGAGCTGCTCGATGAAAGCGCGAAAGCGGCGCCACTCCATCGGCTCGTGGACCCTGACGATGTCGGCCGTGTCGCTCTGACGCTGATCAGTGACTATGGGGCGGCATTGACCGGTGATGTGGTTTACGTCGATGGAGGTCTGCATATCGAGGGCATGGTGTTGCCATCCCGTCCCGCTCGGGCATGATCGCGTGGGCGCGGAGAGCCGCCGCCTTGCCGGCGGTCCGAAACCCGTGCTCAATGGCCCAAAAGAAATAGCCCAAAAGAAATAGCTTGGGGGAAATGGCCCGGGGAAGGCGTTATGACACGACGTTTGATCGATATTTCCGTAGCACTCAAGGCCGGGATCGCGAGCGACCCGCCAGAGATGCTGCCCGAGATCACCTATCTCGACCACCACCAGACGGCGCCGCGCATGGCCGACTATATGGGCGTACCGGTTTCGGCCTTGCCCGATGGCGAATATGCCGCGATCGAGCAGATGCGCATTTCCTCGCATAACGGGACGCATCTCGATGCGCCCTATCATTTCTTCTCGAGCATGAACCACGCGCTGACACCCGGCGGCGAGCCCGCGTGGCGGATCGACGAGGTGCCGCTGGAATGGTGCTATCAGCCGGCGGTGAAGCTCGATTTCCGGCATTTCCCAGATGGCTATGTGGCCACGCCGGGCGATGTCGAGGCGGAGCTGAAACGCGTCGGCCACACGCTCGCCCCGCTCGAGATCGTCCTCGTCAACACCGCGGCCGGGCAGCGTTATGGCGAGGCGGATTACATCGATCGCGGCTGCGGCATGGGAAAGGCGGCGACCATGTGGCTCTTGGAGCGGGGCGTGCGCCTGACCGGCACCGATGGCTGGAGCTGGGATGCACCCTTCAGCCACACCCGCGCGCGGGTTGCAGCAAGCGGCGATGCTGGGCTGATTTGGGAGGGGCATCGCGCCGGACGCGAGATTGGCTATTGCCATCTCGAGAAGCTCAGCAACCTGGATACGCTGCCGGCGGATGGGTTCGAGGTAGTATGTTTTCCGGTGAAGCTTGCCCGCGCCTCCGCCGGCTGGACGCGCGCGGTCGCGATTCTCCCGGGGTGAGCGCCGCGCGGCCCCCTGGCCCCGACGACAGGTGAGACCATGACCGAACCCGGCAACCAGCTTCGCCACGCCCGCTCGCCCTATCTGCTTCAGCACGCCGATAACCCCGTCGCCTGGCGTCCCTGGGGTGAGGCGGCGCTGGCCGAGGCGCAGGCGAGCGGACGGCCGATCCTGCTTTCCATCGGCTATGCCGCTTGCCACTGGTGCCACGTCATGGCGCATGAATCGTTCGAGGATCCGGCGATCGCCGCACTGATCAACCGCGCTTTCGTCGCCATCAAGGTCGATCGCGAGGAGCGCCCGGACATCGACCATCTCTACATGCAGGCGCTGCACGCGATGGGCGAGCAGGGCGGCTGGCCGCTCACCATGTTCCTGACGCCGGACGGCGCGCCGTTCTGGGGCGGCACCTATTTTCCGCCCGAGCCGCGCTGGGGCAAACCCTCCTTCCGGCAGGTGCTGGAAGCGCTCGCGCGCGCCTGGGAACAAGACCGCGCGGCGATCGCCAAAAGTGCCGCGAGCCTCACCGGCGCGCTCGCCGCCATGGCCCGCGCCCATCCTGGCGGCGCCATCGCGCCGGACGCCATCGCGCGCGCCGCGGAGCGGCTTCTCGCCGCCTGCGATCCGATCGAGGGCGGGCTCCGTGGCGCCCCGAAATTTCCCAACGCGCCGATTTTCCGCTTTCTCTGGCAGCAGGGAATGACCGGCAACGCGGCGAACGGCATTGCCGCGGTCACGCTTTTGCTCAAAAAACTCGCGGCCGGCGGCATCCATGATCATCTCGGCGGCGGCTTCGCCCGCTACGCGACGGACGCCATCTGGCTCGTCCCGCATTTCGAGAAAATGCTTTACGACAACGCGCAAATTCTCGACCTCTTGAGCCTCGCCGCCGCCCGCGCGCCAGACCCGCTATTGGCCGAGGCGGCCTCCGGCATCGCCGGCTGGCTCGCGCGTGACATGCGGGTCGCGCTGCCGGGCGGCCACGCCTTCGCCGCTTCCGAAGACGCCGATAGCGAGGGCGAGGAGGGGAAATTCTATGTCTGGCACGAAGCCGAGATCGATGCCGTGCTCGGCGCCGAAAGCCCGGCGTTCAAAGCCGCCTATGATGTGACGACAGACGGCAATTGGGAGGGGCAAACCATCCTCCGTCGCGTCACCGCGCGCGGCCGCGACGATGCAGAAGCCCGCCTCGCTTGCGCGCGCGAGCGCCTTCGCGCCCATCGCGCCCGCCGCATCCGCCCGGGGCGCGATGACAAGGTGCTGGCCGATTGGAACGGCTTGATGATCGCCGCCCTGGCCGGCGCGAGCGCGGTGTTTCACCAGCCCGCCTGGCTCACCGAAGCCGAAACCACCTATCGCGCCATCATGACGAACCTCGCCGATCATGATGGGCGGGTGGCGCATGCCTGGCGGGCGGGAGAAATTTTCGCCGCTGGCCTGCTTGACGATCAGGCGGCAATGGCCCGCGCCGCGCTTGCACTCTTCGAGGCGACCGGCGACCCCGCCTATCGCGCCGACGCCGAACGCCTCGCCGAGGTTGCGTGCCATTGGTTCGGCGATGGCGCCGGCGCCTATTACGCGACCGCCGCCGACGCGACGGACATCCCGCTCGGCGCCGACATCCGCCCCCGCATCGTCGCCGATAACGCGACGCCCTCGGGCAACGGCCTGATGGCGGAGGTTTTCGCCCGCCTCTATCACCTCACCGGCGCAATCCTCTGGCGCGAGCGGGCGGAGGCGCTATTGGCGGCTTTCAGCGGCCGGGAAGAGATGCTTCAGGCCTGCCCGACCCTCCTTGCCGCCGCAACCCTGCTTACGGACGGCGGAACGATCGTCGTCACCGGCCGGCCCGACGATCCGGTTCGGGCGGCGCTTCTGGCAGCGGCGCGTGCCAACCCCGACCCAACCCTCAGCGTGCTCGCAATCGGCCCCGAGACGGC
>JAJYXY010000058.1 GCA_021801465.1 Pseudomonadota bacterium | reverse complement strand
ATCCTGCCGTTTCTGATCCTGCTCCTGATCGTGCTCGGCATCATCACCTATGTGCCGATCCTCACCCTCTGGCTGCCCCATCTCGTGTTCCATTGAGGCGAGCAGCGCCTCGAGATCGCGTTCGGTACGACATAACGCGAAGCGGTCGGCAAAGCTCGGCAGCGCGACCGGGGACAGACCGATATCCGCATAAATCTCGAGGAAATGGCTAGTGCCTTGCCAGACCGCCGGCGTCGCCCCTTCCTGCGCGGCAAGATCGCGCAGCCGCCAAATCGCCGACACCCGATCCTCGTCGGCGCCCACCGGATCGCCGAGGGCGACGATGAGATGGCCAATCCGGCGCACCGCTATCGCCGCCTCGCCCGCTTCGCCCCAGAGCATGCCGCTGCTCTCGGGGGCGGGCATCACGCCGCTCAACGCCGCGAATTGCCGTCTGGTTTCCGCCGTCCACGGCATCAGCCTCACGCGCCCGGGGCGTAAAATCTGCCAGATGGCGAGCGCACCCAGCGCGACCGCGAGCACGAGGCTGAGCCGGAGCGCGTTCGGCGCCTCGGGCGAGGCAACCACTTCCCACCAACTCTGATCGGCAAGCCCGCGAACATGGCGTTCAAAGGCGGAAAGCGTGATCACGCAGAGCACGAGGGCGAGCAGCGGCAATGCCGCGGCGAGATCGAACGGGTCGGACGTGAGATGGACATGCCGATAAAACGCCCGCCGGAACGGGGCGATCAGAGCGGTCGCGGCGGCCAGCAGGGTCGGCACCCACCAACGCATGCCATCGACGACGGTGATGCTCGCCGCGATCAGCAGCAAGACGACCACCGTAGCCCACGCGAGCGTGACACGCCGCGACAGCCCGATCGCCAAAACCAGGAGCCCGGCGCCGATCAGCGAGAGGATGAACTCTCCACTCGGCGCATTCATCTCCGCGAGATCGGGATCGATCCATGACATGTCGGGCATGGGGCCGACGAGCCCGATCAGCAGCAGCATGGCGCCGCAGATCGTCACCGCCCCGATGGCGATGGCGACCGCGAAATCCGGCTCGTTCCAACTCCGCAGCTCCGCCGTCCAGCCCGGCGCCGCCGGCCCTGGGGGCAGGATCTCACGCCCACGAAGCAGGATTTCGTTGCCGGCAAAAAGCCCGCCGGCGAGGAACAGCGGAATGACCGAGTAATAAAGCCGGAAGACGATGATCGCGCCGGCGATGCGCGGCGCGTCGAGATAGGGCGAGAGGCCGAGCAGAACGAGACTGTCGAAGACGCCGATGCCGCCCGGGAGGCTCGCGAGCAGGCCGGCGCTGGTCGCGACGACATAGACCGCGAGGCAGCGGAGATAAGTGAGCCCTGGCGCGGGCGGCAAAAGCGCATAGAGGATCGAGGAAGTAACGGCGACATCGGCGGCGGCGATCAGCACCTGCAAAACCGCCATCCTCGCATCGGGGAGCGCGATTTCGTGACCGAAGAGGCGAAGATGGCCGAGGCTGCGTGCGATCAAAACATAGGCGAGCACGATCGCCCAAAGCCCGGCACCGGCGACAGCGGGCAGATAATGCGGCAGCCTATCGCCAAAAAGCGGCACCGCGCCGGGCTCGACGAACAGGATCGCGCCGCCCAACACCATGCCGCCAAGCCCGAAGGTGAGGCTGCAAAAAGCGATGACCTTGCCGATCTGCACCGGCGTGAGACCCCAATGGGCATAGAGGCGAAACCGCACCGCCGCCCCCGAGACGGCGGCGAAGCCGAGATTGTGCGACAGCGCATAGGCGCAAAAGGAGGCGAAAGCCGTTCGCCAATAAGAGACCCTGGCGCCCGCATAGATCACCGCGAGACTGTCGTAAAACGTCAACACCCCATAGGCGAGAAGGGTGAACCCGAATGCAGAGGCGAGCGCGCGCTCGGGGATGGCATCGAGTGCGGCGAGGATGTCCTCGAGTTTGAGGGAGCGGAATTCGCGCTCGACGACGAACACCGCCCCAATCAACAGCACCAGCCCGAGCAGCGGCGGCAGATGATGCAGCGACACCATGGCGCGCCGCCGAGAGGGAACGACGTGCGGTTTGGTCTCAGGCGACATCGCCCGCGCGCACGAGTGCCGCCTCGATCAGGGCGATGGTTTCCGGAATGCCATAGATCGCGACGAAATTGCCAAAACGCGGCCCCTCGGCCTGGCCGAGCAGGACCTGATAGAGGGTGCCGAACCAGGCGCGAAGATCGGGGAAGGGATGGCGCTTGCCGATGTCATAAAGGAGCGTCTGGATCGCGGCCTCGTCGGCCGCGTCGGCCAGGCGGGAAAGCGCGGCCGCAAGTTCGACGAGGGCCGCGCGTTCGACCGCGTTCGGCGCGCGATGGCGCTTCGCCGGGCGGATGAAATCGCGATAATAGGCGAGCGCGTGTTCGACGAGGCGGGCGAGCAGCGGGTTCTTCGCGGGCGTTGCCGCCGGCGCATAGCGGCGAATGAAACTCCAGAGAATATCGCCGCGCTCGGCATTGACCACGGCGGCGAGATTGAGGAGCAGAGTGAAGGAAAGCGGCAGCTCTTCGTCGGGGATGGTACCCGCGCCGATATGCCAGACCGGATTTGCCATCAAGGCGGCCCCCTCCTGGCCGCGGGCGCGCTCGAGATTGGCGAGATATTCATCGACCGCGCGCGGAATCACATCGAAATAAAGCCGTTTGGCGCGTTGCGGCGCGTTATACATGAACTGCGCGAGCGATTCGGGCGGCGCGTAACGCAGCCAATCCTCGACGGAGAGCCCGTTGCCCTTCGATTTGCTGATTTTCTGGCCGTTTTCGTCGAGGAATAATTCGTAAGTGAAGGACTCGGGCGGCGCTGCGCCAAGGATGCGGCAGATTTTTCCCGACAGCCGCACGCTATCGATCAGATCCTTGCCCGACATTTCGTAATCGATGCCGAGCGCGAACCAGCGCATCGCCCAGTCAGCCTTCCATTGCAGCTTGCAATGCCCGCCAGTCACCGGGGTTTCATAGGATCGGCCACTCTCAGGGTCGCGCCAGGCGACGGTTCCGGCCGCACGATCGATCTTTTCGAGCGCGACCTGCATAACGATGCCACTTTCGGGATGGATCGGCAGGATGGGGGCGTAGGTTGCGCGGCGCTCGGGGCCAAGGGTCGGGAGAATGACCGCGATCACCTCGTCATAGACTTCGAGCAGCCGCAGCAACGCCTCATCGAAACGCCCGGCGGTGTAATAATCGGTCGCCGAGGCGAATTGATAATCGAAGCCGAACGTGTCGAGAAACCCTTGTAGGCGGGCGTTGTTGTGGGCGCCGAAACTTTCATGCGTGCCGAACGGGTCGGGAATCCTGGTTAAGGGCTTGCCGAGATGGCTCTCCAGCATCGCGCGGTTGGGTACGTTGTCCGGCACTTTGCGCAGACCATCCATGTCGTCGCTGAAGGCGATGAGCCGCGAAGGCATGCCGGTGAGCACGCCGAACGCGTGGCGCACCCAGGAGGTGCGGGCGACCTCGCCAAAAGTGCCGATATGGGGAAGGCCGGATGGGCCATAGCCGGTCGCGAACAGCGCCTGCGCCTGCCCTGCTTTTTGCAGCCGGGTCGCGAGTTTGGCGGCCTCCTCGAACGGCCATGCCTTGGGCAGGTCGCCTGCGGCGACGCTTCCGGAAAATCTCTCACCATTGCGAAATGTATCGGTCATCACCGCAAGCTAGAAACCACTCCGATATTGGTCAATGCGGCGGATGGCTTATAATTCGGCAATGTCGCCGTTTTTTCCGCCCAGCGCCCGCCCCCTACCCGCTTTGGTCGCCCTCGAGGGGCGGGCGGCGTTGATGACGCTCTCGGGCGAGATCATCGCCGGCCCCGCCGCGGCCATCGCCCCCGCTTTGACCGGCCTCCCGCCGGTGATTGTGGTTCACGCGCCAGCGACGTTTCGCCGGCTCGCGATGGCGCCGCGCCCTGCCCTCGATTTGCTCGAGCTTTTCGCCTTCGTCCACCCGGCGCGGGCGCTGGTGCCGACGCCGCGCGGGCTCGCCGCGTTCTTCGATCTGCCGCCCCCCGGCGCCGATCCTGCCGATCAGGTCGGGATGCTCGCGGCCTTCGCTGCTTCCCTGCTTAGCGATCTCGCCCGCGCCCGCCGGGTTGCGCAAAACCGCGACGCGGCGGCGCTTGCCGCGCGACTCGGGCAGGCTGGCTGGGGCTGGGCCGCGCCAGTGCTGGCCGCCCTCGACGAGCCGGCGGCGCCCACGGCGGAAGCATTCGCGGTCTGGCGGCGCTTGCCGGAATGGCCCGAGACGGCGCCGCCGGCGCCCGCGTCGTCCCATCCGATCGCGGAACAGGAAGCACGCCGACGCTTGGCCGAGATTCTCGGCGCCAACGCCGAAGCACGGCCCGGCCAGTCAGACTATGCCGCCGCCGCGACTGCCGCGTTCGCCCCGCGCGCCGAGCGCGGCGCGCCGCATCTCGTGCTGGCCGAGGCCGGCACCGGCACCGGCAAGACCCTCGGCTATCTCGCGCCCGCCAGCCTCTGGGCGCAGCGCAACCATGGGTCGGTATGGATCAGCACCTATACCCGCCATTTGCAGCGCCAGATCGAGGGCGAACTCGCCCGCCTTTATCCCGATCCGGCGGCGCGGCGGCGGCTCTCGGTTGTGCGCAAGGGGCGGGAGAATTATCTCTGTCTCCTCAATTTCCAGGACGCGGCCCAAGGGATGGGCCTGACCACGCCGCCGATCGCGCTTGGCCTGATCGCACGCTGGGCGCTGGCGACGCAGGATGGCGACATTCAGGGCGGCGATCTGCCCGGCTGGTTCGCGGAATTGTTCGGTCAGGGGGCGATCCTCGCGCTCGCCGACCGGCGCGGCGAATGCATCCACGCCGCCTGCGCGCATTGGCGGCGCTGCTTCGTCGAACACGCGATCCGCCGCGCCGAGACCGCCGAGCTGGTGATCGCCAATCACGCGCTGGTGATGAACCAGGCGGCGCATTTCTGGAACTGGGGCGAGGGGGCGGACGAGAGCGCGGTGCCGACCCGTTACGTGTTCGACGAGGGGCATCATCTATTCGACGCCGCCGATACCGCTTTCGCCGCCGCGCTTTCGGGGGTGGAGGCGGCGGAATTGCGGCGCTGGCTGCTCGGCGCGGAGGGAACCCGCTCACGCGCGCGCGGGCTCAATGCGCGGATCGGCGAACTGGTCGCGGGCAGGCCGGCGCTAGAGGCCGCCTTGGCGGCCGCCCTGATCGCCGCGCGCGCCTTGCCCGCGCCTGGCTGGTCGGCGCGGCTCGCCGGCCCGCGCGAGGGCGAAAAAGCAGACGCCGAGAGCCCCGGCAATCCGGCGGAGACGTTTTTCCACGCGCTCGACCGCCAGATCCAGGCCCGCAGCGCCGGCGCCGATCCCCTGGCGGAGAGCGCGCGGCTTGCCCGCGAGGTCGATCTCTACCCGCTCGACCCCGCCGTCATCGAGGCGGCGGCGGCGTTCGGGCGGGCGCTGGCGCGTCTCGAGGCGCCGCTCAAGACGCTCCGCACCCGGCTTCGCGCCCTGCTCGAGGACGAGGCTGAGACACTCGACAGCGCGCTGCGCAACCGTATCGCCGCCGCCGCCCGCACACTCGGCCGGCGGGCGTTGGAACGGCTCTCGGCGTGGCAAGAAATGCTCGCCGCCCTCGCCGAGCCGCCACCCTCGCCCGGCATGCGCCCACGCTTCGTTGCCTTCCTCCGCCGCGAGACCCTGCCCGGCGGCGGCATCGAGGTCGGGCTGCATCGCCATTGGCTCGACCCGACCGAACCTTTCGCAGCCACCCTTGCGGCACCTGCGCACGGCGTTCTGATCACGTCGGCGACCCTTCGCGACGAAGGCGCGGGCGATCCCGTTGCCGCTTGGGAAGCCGCCGAGGCGCGGGTCGGGGCCGGGTATCTGCCGCTCCACGCCATTCGGGCGGCACTCCCGAGCCCGTTCGACTATGCGGCGCAAACGCGGGTTTTCATCGTCAATGACGTGGTCGCGACCGATATGGCAGCGCTCGCCGGGGCGTTTCGCGCCCTGTTTCTCGCCGCGCATGGCGGCGCGCTCGGGCTTTTCACCGCGATCGGCCGGCTGCGCGCGGTTCACGCGCGCCTTGCCCCCGCCCTCGCCGCCGCCGGCATTCCGCTTTACGCCCAGCATGTCGATGCGATGCACAATGCGACACTGGTCGATATTTTCCGCGCCGAGGAGGAAAGCTGCCTGCTCGGGACGGATGCGATGCGCGATGGCGTCGATGTGCCGGGCCGCGCGCTCCGTCTCGTCGTGTTCGAGCGGGTGCCATGGGCACGCCCCGATATCCTGCACCGCGAGCGGCGGATCCATCTCTCAGGCGGCGCGCCCGGGGCCTATGACGACCGGCTGGTGCGGCTTCGCCTGCGCCAGGCCTTCGGGCGGCTGATCCGCAGCGAGGGCGATCGCGGCGTCTTCGTATTGCTCGACCGGCGGCTGCCGGCGCGGCTCTATTCGGCTTTTCCTGAGGGGGTTCCAATCCGGCGCCTCGGTCTCGCCGAGGCGGCGGCGGAGACGGCGGCGTTTCTCAGCGCGGGCGTGACCGAGACAGCGACAACAGCGCCGCTCAGTCGCAGCCGCAGCCCGGCGTCGGGCCGGGATCGGCGCGGATGACGTGATGATCGATCCACTCCGCGACCAGGCGGCGCGCTTCGTTCAGCGACGCTTCCGGATGGTGGATGCGATAGAGCGTCGTGCAGGCGTGGAAAGCGTCAGGGTCGGCGGTGCCATGGCCGCGCAATTCGCGATAGGCGGTGACCACGGCGCGCTCACAGCGCCGGCTGATCCGCGCCTCACGGCTGGTTTCGAACTCGGTTCGGGCCAAAGCACGGGCCATGGGGGTTTCGCCTCCCTGCGAGAGAGTTGCGAATCATTCGCAGCTTCCTTGCATAGATATAGCGCGCGGCAGCAGCCCTCCGCAATGGTTTCTCACGGCGCCAGCATGCCCGTCGCCGAGCGCGCCAGGGTGCGCGGATCACGCGCCGGCCAGCGCCCGGCCTCGACCTGGGCGAGGAAATCGCCGACGATGCGGTTGAACTGATCTGGGTCTTCGAGATTGATGGTGTGGCCGCAATTGGGCATCACCGCGAGGGCTGCGGTCGGGATGGTACGTTTCATCAGCAGGGCGGGGTTGAGGCAAGGCCAGTCTTCATCGCCGGTCAGGATCAGGGTCGGCACATCGAGCCGTGCCATCTCTTCCTTCAGATCGTAAAGCGAGGGGCGGGCGCGCTGGACACCGAGCTGGGTGTTGGCCGAACCCCGTGCTGAATGCTCGGCGAGCATCGCGCGAAATTGCGCAAATCCGCGCGGATCTTTGTTGGCAAACTGCACCCGGGTCGGCCCGTCGCCATATTTGGCGGCGAAATCGACCATCGATTCGCGCAGCAGATAGGCCGCCGTCGCTTCTGCCTCGGCCTGGAACGCTGCGCGCCCTTCGGGCTCGGCGCCATAGCCGCAGCCAGCAACGGTGAGCGAGCGCGCGCGCGAGGGGTGCGTCAGCCCAAAATGCAGTGTCGCAAAGCCGCCCATCGAGAGGCCGACGATATGCGCCCGCACGATGCCGAGATGATCGAGCACGGCGATGATGTCGGCAACCGCGCGCGCCTGGGAATACTGCTTCGGATCGGCCGGCACATCCGACGGCGGATAGCCGCGGGCGTTATAGGCGATGGCGCGGTAACGCTGACCGAAATGGCGGAGCTGCGGCTCCCAAGCGCGGCAGTCACCGGCGAATTCATGGACGAAAACGACCGGCATGCCGTGGCCGGTCTCCTCGTAATGCAGATTGATGCCATCATCGGTGCGGGCGTGCGGCATGGTGTTCCTTCCTCCCGGTTGCGGCTCGGGCGCGGGGGCTCAGGGAGTGAGCCGAGCGCGGAGGCGTTTTTTATCGAGCTTGCCGACGCTGGTTTTGTCGAGCGCGTCAACCGGCACGATCCTCTCGGGCACGGCGAAGCGCGAAATTTCCCCGCGCGCGGCAACTTCGAAGAGATAAGCGCGGATGCGCTCGGGATCGATCACGCGGCCGGCTTTAGCGACGACGAGTGCGACGGGCCTCTCGCCCCATTTTTCGTCGGGAACGCCGACCACCGCGACCTCGCCGACATCGTCGGCGCGCGAAATCACGTCCTCGAGATCGAGCGAAGAGACCCATTCGCCGCCGGTCTTGATCACATCCTTGGCGCGATCGGTGATGCGCAGATACCCGTCCGCGCCGATCACGCCGATATCGCCGGTATGGAGCCAGCCGCCGGCCCAGAGCGCGGCACTCGCCGCCTCGTTGCCGACGTAACCCGAGGTCAAATGCGGCGCGCGCGCCACCACCTCGCCTTGATGGGCGCCATCGTGGGGGAGATCATTCATCTCCTCATCGACGATGCGCAATTCGACGAGCGCGCTCGGCATGCCGGCGCTGGTGCGGGCGCGCAGCGCCGCATCATCGGCCGCGTTATCGGGTTTGAGCTGCGCGAGCGAGAGCACCGGGCAAGTTTCCGACATGCCATAGCCGGCATAGGCGTCGATCCCGCGCGCCAAAGCCTGCTCGGCGAGGCCACGTGGAAACGCCGAGCCGCCGATGATGACCTGCCAGCGCGAAAGATCGAGGTCACGAAATTCCGGCGCCGCTAGCAGCATGTTGAGAATGGTCGGCACGCAATGGGAAAATGTCACCCCTTCCCGCTGATAAAGGGCGGCGATACTCGCCGGCGCATAGCGGCCGGGATAGACCTGCTTCATCCCGGCGAGCGTCGCGACATAGGGAATGCCCCAAGCATGGACATGGAACATGGGTGTGAGCGGCAGATAGACGGTCTCGCGTGAAAGCCGCCCATTCCGGCTCGCGAGCATGAAGCTCGCCATCAGCGAAAGCGTGTGCAGCACGATCTGGCGATGCGTGAACGAGACCCCTTTGGGAAGCCCGGTGGTGCCGGTGGTGTAAAACTGGGTCGCGGTGGTGTTTTCGTCGAACTCGGGAAAATTAAAGCGAGGATCAGCGTCGGCGAGCAGCGCCTCGTATTCGCCGGCGAACGAAAGCCCCGCCGGCATCCCCCCGTCATCGGGGAGCGCGATCAGCGTCCGCAGTTTCGCCAACCGGTCACGGATTTGCGCGACCAGCGGGACGAAATCGGGATGAACGAGCAGGATCTCAGCGCCGCTGTGATCGAGCGTATAGGCGAGCTGCTCGGGCGCGAGGCGAGGATTGGCGGTCATCAAGACGGCGCCCAGCATCGGCACCGCGAAATAGCACTCGAGATAGCGGTGGCTGTCCCAATCGAGCACCGCGATCCGCATCCCAGGGCGCGCGCCGAGCCGCGTGAGCGCGCTGCCGAGCCGGGCGATCCGGGTGATGAATTCCGGGTAGGAATGCCGGCGAAGATCGCGATAGACGATCTCGGCGCCGCTCGCCTGCTGGATCGGTGTGGTGAGAAGCTGCTTGATCAGCAGCGGATAGGCATAGGCCGACATTTTTCCTCCCCGTTTTTTACCACGCCGCGCGTCTGGGCACGCCGCTACCAGGTTTTCACGCTGGGCGCTGGCCGGAAAGCGGCGGCAGTCTGGGCGCGGATTTCGTCCATGCTGACGCCGGGGGCGAGATCGGTGAGGATCAGGCCGCCGCCGGCTTCGCGATCGACCTTGAACGCGCCGAGTTCGGTGATGATGGTATCGACGACGCCCTTGCCGGTGAGCGGCAGCGTGCATTCCCGCAAGATTTTCGGCTCGCCGCGGGCGGTATGCTCCATCAGGATGACGACGCGCGGCACGCCTGCGACGAGATCCATGGCACCCCCCATGCCCTTGACCATCTTGCCCGGGATCATCCAGTTGGCGAGATCACCATTTTCGGCGACTTGCAGCGCGCCGAGGATGGAGATGTCGATATGGCCGCCGCGCACCATGGCGAACGAGGTCGCGCTATCGAAAATGCTCGAGGTCGGGAGCAGGGTCACGGTCTGCTTGCCGGCGTTGATGAGATCGGCGTCCTCCTCGCCCTCGTAGGGGAACGGCCCGATGCCGAAAAGCCCGTTTTCGCTGTGGAGATGGATCGAAAGCCCTTCCGGGATGTGGTTGGCAACCAGGGTCGGGATGCCGATGCCGAGATTGACGTAAAATCCGTCCTCGAGTTCGCGGGCGGCGCGGGCCGCCATGTCGTCACGGGTCCAGGGCATGGGTCGTCTCCTCGAATGGGGTCAGGCGGCGCGCTTGCGGGTGGTGCGTTGCTCGATGTGTTTGTGCACTTTGTCGAGCTTGATCATGCGTTTGACGAAAATCCCCGGCGTCACGATGGCGTCCGCCGCGATTTCGCCCGGCGCCACCAGATGCTCGACCTCGGCGACCGTCACACGCGCCGCCGTCGCCATCACCGGGTTGAAATTGCGTGCCGTCAGGCGATAGACGAGATTGCCTTCGCTATCGCCCTTCCAGGCATGAATGATGGCGAGATCGGCGAAGAGACCGCGCTCCATGAGATAGGTCTTGCCGTCGAATTCGCGCACTTCCTTGCCCTTGGCGATCTCGGTGCCGACGCCGGTCGGGGTGAAGAAGGCGGGAATGCCGGCGCCGCCGGCGCGGATACGCTCGGCGAGCGTGCCTTGGGGGTTGAACTCTATCTCCAATTCGCCGGCGAGATATTGGCGGGCGAAGGTCGCGTTTTCGCCGACATAGGAGCTGATCATCTTGCGGATCTGGCGGGTTTCGAGAAGAATGCCGAGGCCTGCGCCATCGATGCCGGCATTGTTGGAAATCACCGTGAGGCCTTTGACGCCGGACTCCCGGATCGCCTCGATCAGGGCGGCGGGAATGCCGCAAAGGCCGAAACCGCCGGCCATGATCGTCATGTCGTCATGCAAAAGCCCGGCGAGCGCCGCCTTCGCATCCGGATAGACCTTATTGACCGCCATCGTGCCTCTCCCCTCGATTGCCTTGGCGCCCTACATAGCGAAAGCCGCGCCGCTCGACAAAGCCCCGCATCACCGCCGCCGCAGATCCTGAGGCCAATGATCAATGTCCGTGACCCTTGCCCCGCCCGCCCCGCTCTTGTTCATCCCGGAAAAACAGCCGCGGCGTCCAGCCGGCAAGGCGCTC
This sequence comes from Pseudomonadota bacterium, assembly GCA_021801465.1. GTDB lineage: Bacteria > Pseudomonadota > Alphaproteobacteria > Acetobacterales > Acetobacteraceae > Acidibrevibacterium. The sequence continues at coordinate 1,081 of JAJYXY010000058.1, read as the reverse complement.
CGGGTGGTTTCGCCCTATGAGCCGGCCGGCGATCAGCCGGCGGCGATCGCGACGCTGGTCGAGGGTTTGGGGGCGCAAGCGCGCGATCAGGTGCTGCTCGGCGTCACCGGCTCGGGCAAGACCTTCACCATGGCCAAGATCATCGCGGCGGTGCAGCGCCCGACCCTGATCCTCGCCCCCAACAAGACGCTGGCGGCGCAGCTCTATAGCGAGATGAAGGCGTTTTTCCCCGACAACGCGGTCGAATATTTCGTCAGCTACTATGATTATTACCAACCCGAAGCCTATGTCCCGCGCACCGACACCTATATCGAGAAAGACGCGCAGATCAACGAGACCATCGACCGCCTCCGCCATGCCGCGACCCAGGCTTTGCTCGAACGCAATGACGTCGTCATCGTCGCCTCGGTCTCCTGCATTTATGGTATCGGCTCGGTCGAGACCTATGCGCGCATGGTGGTGCGGCTCGAGGTCGGCGGCGCGATCGCGCGCGACACGCTGGCGCGCGCTTTGGTCGAGCTGCAATATCGCCGCAACGATGTCGCGTTTCAGCGCGGCAGCTTTCGCCTGCGCGGCGATACCGTCGACATCTTCCCCTCCCATTATGAAGATCGCGCCTGGCGCGTCACGCTGTTCGGCGACGAGATCGAGGCGATCGCCGAGTTCGACCCGCTCACGGGGGAAAAAACCGCCGATCTCGCCGCCGTCACCGTCTATGCCAACAGCCATTACGTGACCCCACGCCCGACGCTGACCCAGGCGATCCGCGACATCAAGCGCGAATTGCAGGAAAGGCTCGACCATTTCACCCGGGAAGGTAAACCCTTGGAGGCCGAGCGGCTGCAGCAGCGCACCACTTTTGATATCGAAATGATGGAAACGACGGGCTCCTGCAAAGGGATCGAGAATTATTCCCGCTATCTCACCGGCCGCAATCCCGGCGAGCCGCCGCCGACTTTGTTCGAATACCTGCCCGAGAACGCGCTCCTCATCGTCGATGAAAGCCATGTCACGGTGCCGCAGATCGGCGGCATGGCGAGGGGCGATTTCAACCGCAAATCGGTGCTCGCCGAATACGGGT
>JAJYXY010000049.1 GCA_021801465.1 Pseudomonadota bacterium | reverse complement strand
CGCCGCGGCGAGGTGCATGGGTTCGAGGCTGGTCTGATCCACACGCTGCAAACCGCGGTCGCGACCGACAGCTACACCACCTATCGCCGCTATGCCGAGATGGTGCGCAAGATGCCGCCGATCGCCCTTCGCGATCTGCTCGATTTCCGCGCCGGCCGCACGCCGATTGCGATCGACGAGGTGGAAAGCATCACGGAGATCAGAAAGCGCCTGCTGGCACCAGGGATTTCGCTCGGTGCCCTGAGCCCGGAGGCGCATGAGACGCTCTCGATCGCGATGAACAGGATCGGCGCGCGCTCCGATTCGGGCGAAGGCGGCGAGGATCCGAATCGCGCCATGCCACGCCCGAACGGTGACAATGCCTCGTCCGCGATCAAGCAGATCGCCTCAGGGAGATTCGGTGTCACCGCCGAATATCTCAATAATTGCCGCGAAATCGAGATCAAAGTGGCGCAAGGCGCCAAACCCGGCGAGGGCGGGCAATTGCCTGGCTTCAAGGTGACGGAACTGATCGCGAAACTCCGCCATTCGACGCCGGGCGTCATGCTGATCAGCCCGCCGCCGCATCACGATATCTATTCGATCGAGGATCTGGCGCAGCTCATCTATGATCTGAAGCAGATCAACCCGGACGCCACGGTTTGCGTCAAGCTCGTTGCGCGAAGCGGCATCGGCACCATCGCCGCCGGGGTCGCGAAAGCGAAAGCGGATGCGATCCTGATCTCGGGTCATGCCGGCGGGACCGGGGCAAGCCCGCAAAGCTCGATCAAATATGCCGGGCTGCCGTGGGAGATGGGGCTTTCGGAGACGCATCAGGTTCTGATGCTCAACCGCTTGCGCCATCGCGTGAAGCTGCGCACCGATGGCGGCATCAAGACCGGGCGCGACGTGGTGATCGCGGCGATGCTGGGGGCGGAGGAATTCGGCATCGGCACCACCTCGCTCATCGCCATGGGCTGCATCATGGTGCGGCAATGCCATTCCAATACCTGCCCGGTCGGCGTCTGCACGCAGGATGAAGCGCTGCGCGCCAAGTTCGAAGGCTCGCCGGAGAAGGTGATCAATCTCTTCTCCTTCATCGCCGAGGATGTGCGCGGCATTCTCGCATCCCTCGGCGTGCGCTCGCTCGCCGAAGTCATCGGCCGCACCGACATGCTGCATCAGGTCAGCCGCGGCGCCGAAATTCTCGATGATCTCGATCTCAACCCGCTTTTGGTGCAAGCCGATCCCGGCCCCTATGCGCGCTATTGCACGGTGAGCGGGCGGAACGAGGTGCCGGAGACGCTGGACGCACAGATGATCGCCGACGCCGCGGCGTTTTTCGAGCACGGCGAGAAGATGCAGTTGCAATACACGATCCGCAACACCCATCGCGCCGTCGGCACCAAATTCTCCTCGAAGATCGTCCGCAAGCTCGGCCGCGCACAGTTGCAGCCCGATCACGTCACGGTGCGTCTGCGCGGCTCGGCCGGCCAATCGCTCGGCGCGTTCGCGGTGCGCGGCTTAAAACTCGAAGTCTTCGGCGACGCCAACGACTATGTCGGCAAGGGGCTTTCCGGGGCGACGATCGTCGTGCGCCCGGCGCCGTCTTCGACATTGCACAGCCCCGACAACACCATCATCGGCAATACCGTGCTCTATGGCGCGACCGCCGGCGCCTTGTTCGCGGCCGGCCAGGCGGGCGAGCGTTTCGCGGTGCGCAATTCCGGCGCGATCGCGGTTATCGAGGGCTGTGGCGCCAATGGCTGCGAATATATGACCGGCGGCACGGTGGTCATTCTCGGCGCGGTTGGCGATAATTTCGGCGCCGGCTTCACCGGCGGCATGGCGTTCGTTTATGACCCGACGGCATTGTTCGAAAAGCGGCTCAATCCGGAGACTTTGTCGTGGCAGCGCGTTACGACCGGCCATTGGGAAGCCGAATTGCGCGCCCTGATTGCCCGCCATGTCGAGGAAACCGCGAGCCGCTACGCCGCCATGATCCTCCACGATTGGGACCGCGCGCTGCCGCATTTCTGGCAGGTGGTGCCGAAGGAGTATATCAAATACCTGCCAGAGAAGCTGAGCGAGGAAGCCGCGCGTATCGCCTAAAAATTACCCGCCGGCGCCGTCGATGGTGTTTCGGTTGCCATCGGCGCGACAGAAATCGCATAAGGAGCAGCGGGCGGCGCCGTCGTCGCGAATGGTGATGAGAATGGCGCTTCACCGGGCGAAAGCTGATGCGCGGCAACGATTTCGCGCCAGAGGGTGAAGATGCTGCGCGCTGTCTCGTCGGCGACGAGACAATGCCCGCTATTGTCGATTGCCGTCAGCGTGCCGCCGGGCTCGCCACGCACCCGCACCAGTGCCGCATCGATTGCCTCTAGGCACGCGATCAGTTGGTCGGGTGAGGCGAGGTGGGCATGCTGCATCATGAGATCGAGACGAAGGGCGCGTAGCCCCTCAGGCAAGACCGCGACCGGATCGCGGCCGAGTTCGAAAAATACATGCACGACCGGCAGCATACCTTGAATGAGCGAGAGAATTGCGCGAGCTTCATCAATGGTGCAGGCAACCAAATGATGTTTCTCGCGCGGGAGCATCGGTTCTGTCGGCGCGGATGAAAATGTTGCCGCGACCTCTGCCTCCAGCCAGCGGCGAATTTCCGGGGGGGCTGCACGAATTTGCTCAGGAAGCAGCGTGATGCCAATCATTGAGGCGGCTCCTTCGGTGTTGAAAAACGGGGCGGCCTCCGGGCGGGCCAGCTTTGGCCACATCCCGGGGCCCTCTCATCAGCGGCGTCTCAGCCGGCTGCCTTCACTTCGATCTTTTTCGGCGCTGCGCGCTCGGTTTTGGGCAACGTCACGCGCAAGACACCATTGGCGAATTGCGCATCGATTTTGTCGCGATCAATCGTTTCGGGAAGCTGAAAGGCGCGCTGAAACTCCCCGTAGCTGCGCTCGCTGAGATAGTAATTTTTTTCTTTCTCCTCGCGCTCTTGGCGTTTTTCGCCCTTGATGACCAGGGTATCGCCAGAGAGCGAAAGCTGAACGTCTTTTTCGCTCATGCCGGGAAGTTCGGCGGTGAGCGTAAAGCCGGTCTCGTTTTCCACGATGTCCACAGCGGGGGAGGGGAGGGCGAGGCCAGTGTCAAGGCGGCTCAGCGACAATGGTGCCAAGCCAAAACCGCTCGCCAACCGGTCGAACATGCGCTCGACCTCGGTGCGGAACGGCAGCCACGGATTAACGGTGCCCGCCGGCGCCGAGGCGGTTTGCTTCACGGGAACGGATATTGTTGCCATGTCAGGTCTCCTTTGCTCTGGAGGGAAAGAAACGAGTGGCGTTGCTCTCGCTGTCCGCGCCGCGAGAATGTCTCAGAGATGATGGTGTGGCGCGACCCACGCGGCGAGATGCGGTTGCAACGCGTCATCTGGTACTTTGACCAGATCTTTTTCCAAGCTGCCGATCAGCTTGTGATGCGCATCTAGGCTCAATTTCCCATCGATCGTCGCCATCACATGCGCCGGGGCTACGAGAATCAGCGCATCGAAAGGCGCATCCTGATTGATTTGGTCGGCGACGGCTTTCGCGAAAGCTTCTTTTGCGAGTGTATGCGGATCATGACGTGGGGTTTCGGCATGGCGCGCGGAAGCGGTACTCGAGAAACTCGCCCCGGGGCGGCTCGATGCTAAATCAGAACTTTGCTTATGCGCGGTGATAGAGTCGAAAACCTTCACAGTGTGGAGTGCGTTCGCGGCATTTTTCCGCACGAAGCGAACATGCTCCCCATCGGCGATGACGACGAGCAACTCTCGCGGGCGAGACATCGCGGCACCTCATCTTTGCCAACATTTCGCGGGCAACGATGAGACATGGCTAGTCACGTTTCATTGATTTACGTCAAGGAACAGAAAACAATCGACCACGCAGTCTGCTGACGGCCTGCCCCGCCGATCGGGGATCAGTTCTTGGGCGGCGCGAGGTCCTGGCTCTGCACCGGCGCAAGCGATTGCGGTGCCCCGCCTGAGGCCTGCGGCGTGGCCGGGGCCTCGGGCGGCGGGGTGGGTAGCGTTGCTTCGGCGGGCGGGGCAGAGCTTTGTGCGCCATATTTAGCCAGGATCGTGCGCAGCGGATCCGCCCCTGGGTTGTTTACTTTCATGTCGACGACGATTTCGCGCGCGCCGATGTCACGCCCATAATAAGCACGATCCCATTCCGACTTCGCGGCAAGCAGGCTGCCATTGAGCGAAATGCCGGCGAATAATCCGCTCGATTGCGAGAAGGCGAGGATATCCGCGCGCAGCGCGGCGGTGGTCGCGCCCTCGACGCCTGCCCCCATCTGGGCGAACGCGACGGAGGCATCGCCGCCGATTTTAAAGCGGCTATCCATCACCGCGTTCAGACCTTTTTCAGTCAGAATGGTCATCAAAATTTCGCTATCCTGGAGCCCGATTTGCAGCCCGACGCTTGCGGTGCTGAGTTGAAAAAACGCCGGTGAAGACCACGAGCCATTGCCATCGCGCGCGGCGAGAACGCTCTCACCGCCGGCGCCGCCGACGATGAAGCTCGCGCGGAAAACCCGCGGGCAGATCATGACGGCGCGTGCTCGTTTCATCGCCCAGGCACGATCACCGCTGTCGGGGGCTGTCAGCATTTCTTGCACGCTGAGCGTCGCACGATCGACGAGCGTTTGTTGCTCGGTTTGCGCGAAGGCGCGTTCTGGCCCGAGCCAAACCACGCCAAGAGCGAGAAGAGCCGGGAGCACGTGACGCAACATGGTTGTTCTCCAGGTGATTGCCGGGCGATCTTGATATCGCCCTCTGACTTTGGCAAGCGCCGGATACGCTTAGCGCGGCGCTTCGTTCACGCCGGCGATCCACCACCCTTGCGCATGCCACTCGACGCGGGTGAGAGAGAGATTGCCGACGGAGATATTTTGCGCCTGCTCGGCGGCGATGCCAAGCACATGGGCGAGGGCGGCGCGGATAACGCCGCCATGCACCACGGCGATGACATCCTCGCCTTCATGCCGGGTTGCGAGCCGGGTGAGGGTTGCGCCCACGCGTGCGACCACATCGGCCATGCTTTCGCCGCCGCCGGGTGGGCGGACATCGGCCGGCAGCGGCCAGAACTGATCGGGCCGGCGGGCGAAAAGCGCCGCGACTTCGGCCTGCGCAAGCCCCTCCCAGGCGCCGAGCGTCTGCTCGATGAGCGCAGGCTCGACGGTCAGCGCCTGCTCGGGGTAGCCGGCGGCGAAAATCGCCAAAGCGGTCTCGCGCGTGCGCGAAAGTGGCGAGACCAGCCACCGCGCCGGCGACGGCAGACGTGCCGCGAGCTGTTCATAAAGGGACTTTTCCGCGGCGAGGGTTTCACGGCAGACGGGCACGTCATTTGCGCCATAGAGAACGGCGCGTGCCCGCGCCTCGACCAGCGCGTGGCGGAGCAGCCAGAAGCGAACGGGTTTCATCTTTCTCTCATGCAGGTTTCGGTTGGCTTCACTCGCCGAGCGCAACGAGCGCCCCCTCGCGCCGGGCGGCCTCGAAGCTCCAGCGGAAGAGAACCGCCATTAGCCCGAGCCAGGCAAGATTGAGCAGGGCGGCGGCGATGATTTCCCGCCAGGGGGAGGCCCCCGCAAGCGCCGCGCGCAATCCCTCGAACACATGCGCCGACGGCAATACCAGGGCGAGCGGCCGTAGCACCGCCGGCAAGGCCGCAACCGGATAAAACACCGCGGACAGGGGGGTGAGGCCAAACATCACCGTCCATACTAACCCTTCGGCGCCAGCGCCATGACGCAGGATGAAGGCGACGATGCCGAGCGCGACCCACCAGCCCATCATGGCGAGAAAAGTAAACAGCAGCAACACCACCGGGCCGAGCCGGAAGATGTCGAAGGCATAGAGCAGAACCGCGAGCACCAGCGCCGGCAGCATTCCAGCGAGTGCCCGCAGCAGCGACATGACGACGAGCGCAGCGATCAATTCCCACGGCCGCAAGGGGCTCACGAACAAATGGCCGAGATTGCGCGACCAGATTTCTTCCAAAAAACTGACGGAAAAGCCGAGCTGGCTCGCGAGCGCCGCCTCCCACAGCAACACGCCACCGATCAGCAGGCCAGAGATCGTTGCCATGGTGCCCGCATGCCCGGCGAGAAATCGCGCCGTGAACCCCCAGATCAGAAGCTGCATGAGAGGGCCATAGGCAAAGTCGAGTAGCCGCGGCCAAGACCGCCGATAAAGGGCGGTATGGCGATAGACGAGCGCCCAAATGCGCCGCAGAGAGCCCGCCGCCATCGTCACCCCGCCGCCCGCGCGACATCGAGGAATACCCCCTCCAACGTCTCGCGTCCGTATCGCGCGCGCAGTGCCGCCGGGCTGCCACGGGCTACGATCTCGCCACGCCGCAAGATCAGCGCCTCGTCACTGAGCCGTTCGACCTCCGCCATGTTATGCGAGGCGAGCAAAAGCGTGCAGCCGCTCGCCGCGCGATAGGCGCTGAGCCAGCTCCGTGTGCGATCAGCGGTGTCGGGATCGAGGCTCGCCGTCGGCTCATCGAGCAGCAGCACCTCGGGGCGGTTGATCAGCGCTTTGGCGAGCGAAAGCCGCGCCTTTTGCCCCGATGAGAGTGTCCCCGCCGGGCGGTCGAGAAGGTCGCCGAGATGGAGTTCATCGGCAAGCGTGCGTATCCGCCGCGAAAGATCGGCAACGCCATAGAGATGCCCATAGACGCGGAGATTTTCGGCAACCGAAAGCCGCGCCGGCAAAGCGACATAGGGTGAGGCGAAATTCATCCGCGCAAGGGCCGCGAAACGCGCGCGCGCCATGTCATGGCCGAGGATTTCGATCCGCCCGGCGCTCGGCGAAATAAGGCCGAGCAGCATCGCGAGCGTCGTTGTCTTGCCCGCGCCATTGGCACCGAGCAAAGCGACGGTTTGCCCTCGCGCCACGGTGAAACTAATCCCCGCGACGGCGGTGATTTTGCCAAAGCGCTTGGAGAGACCCTCGACCACGATCGCCGTCATGGCGCCCTCATAGGCGATCTTCGCTTGCGGCGCGAGCAGGGTGGAGGCCGTCAATCGCCGGGCATCGCCACGCCAATGACTTCCCGCCGCAGTGCTGGGCGGAAACCAGCGACCAGAAAGAGCGACAGCGCCGCCGCGCCGACGAGGTAATAGGCTGGGATGAAGCGGCTTCCGGTGACACCGGAGAGCCATTGGACGGTAAGCGGGGCGAGCCCGCCAAAGAGCGTCACCGACACATTATAGCTGATCGCGAGCGCGGTTGACCGCACGCGGGCGGGAAAGAATCCGCCCATCAATCCCGGGATTGGCCCGGCGATGGCACCGAGCACGAGGGTCGCGACCACCTGCACCCCAAAAAGATTGAGCCGGCTCGGATGGGCAACGACGAAGGCAAAAAGCGGATAGGTGACGATTCCGGCGACGATGACGGCGGGAAAAAACACCCGATAGGGACCGACGCGGTCGGCGAGGGCGCCGGCCGCTGGATTGACCACCATGTTGATGAGACCGCAAATCGCAATGCCGGCCAGCGGCGCCGCCAAGGGCAAATGCAACGTGCGCACGACATAGACGGGAAGGTAGGAATTCCACAGATAGGTCGCGGCGGTGCCGCAGACGATGGTACCGATGGCGCAGAGAACGAGGCCGCCATGGTCGACCAAAACCTCGCGCAGCGGCGGGCGCACTGCCTCGTGCCGCGCCTGCTCTCGCGCGGCGACGAATTCCGGCGCGTCCGCAACCTTTCGGCGGATATAAAATCCGACTGGCCCGACGAGGCCGCCGAGCAGAAATGGCACCCGCCAGCCCCAGCTATTCAGCGCCACCGGTGAGAGAAAGCTCGTCAGCACATAGCCCATCCCCGAGGCCAGGGCGACGGCGAAAGATTGCGACACCATCTGGAAGGCGCCGAAATAGTGGCGCCGTGTCGCGGGCGCGTACTCGACGAGCATCGCCGTCGCCGAGGCGAATTCACCACCAACCGAAAGCCCCTGCAACACCCGCGCGATGATGACCAAAATCGGTGCCGCGATCCCGATCGTTGCGTAGCCTGGCACGAGACCGAGCATCACCGTGCCGATCGCCATCAGCAAAATGAGGAGCGAAAGCGCTGCTTGCCGTCCGACATAATCGGCATAGAGGCCGATCAACACACCGCCGAAGGGACGGACGATGAAGCCGATGCCAAACGTCGCGAAGGTGAGAATGAGCGACAGTTCCGCGTTTCGCGCCGGAAAAAATACATCGGCGATGACAGTTGCGAAAAAGCCGTAAATCAGGAAATCGAACCACTCCAATCCATTTCCGATCACGGAGGCAAGCACTGCGCGGCGGAGCATTGCTGCGTCGGTGGGTGGGTTTGTGGCCATCGACGCTCTCTCCTCCTTGATCACTCCTGGCGGTAATTCGGGGCCTCGCGATCGAGCGCCACGTCATGGACGTGGCTTTCGCGCAAGCCCGCCCCGGTGATGCGGCGGAAACGGGCGGTTTGCTGAAGCCCGGCGATGGTCGCGCTGCCGGTATAGCCCATGCCGGCGCGAAGCCCCCCGACCAGTTGATGCAGCACCGCCGCGACCGGCCCCTTATAGCCGACACGTCCTTCCACCCCTTCGGGGACGAGCTTGAGCGTGTCTTTCACCTCTTGCTGGAAATAGCGATCTGCCGAACCTCTTGCCATGGCGCCGAGACTACCCATGCCGCGATAGGATTTGTAGGAACGGCCCTGATAGAGGAAGACTTCGCCCGGCGCCTCATCGGTGCCGGCGAGCAGGCTCCCGACCATGACGCAATCCGCGCCGGCGCCTATCGCTTTCACGATGTCGCCGGAATGACGGATGCCGCCATCGGCGATCGCGGGTACACCCGCCGCATGGCAGGCGGCCGCGGTCTCACGCACCGCCGAGAATTGCGGCATGCCGACGCCGGCGACGATGCGCGTCGTGCAGATGCTACCTGGCCCGATGCCGATCTTCACCGCATCCGCACCCGCTTCGATTAAAGCGCGGGCGCCCTCGGGGGTTGCGACGTTGCCGGCGATGACTTGCACCTCGTTGGAGAGGGTCTTGATGGTGGTGACGGCGCGCAGAACGCCGGCCGAGTGGCCATGCGCGGTGTCGACGACGATGACGTCGGCCCCGGCCGCGACCAAAGCCCGTGCCCGCGCCTCGCCATCCTCTCCCACGCCCGTCGCTGCCGCGACGCGGAGCCGCCCGAGGGCGTCCTTGTTGGCCAGCGGGTGCGCCTGGGCCTTATCCATGTCTTTCACGGTGATGAGGCCGACGCAGCGATAAGCGTCATCGACCACCAGCAGTTTTTCGATGCGATGGCGATGGAGAAGCTGGCGCGCTTCCTCATGCCCGACCTCGGCCGTCACCGTGACGAGATGCTCCCGCGTCATCAGCTCATAGACCTTGAGCGAGGGGTCGGTTGCGAAACGCACGTCGCGGTTGGTCAGGATGCCGACCAGGCGCCGCGTCTCACGCTCCACCACCGGGACGCCGGAAATATGATGGGTCGCCATCAACGCGCGTGCCTCGGCGAGCGTCTGATCGGGGTGGATGGTCAGCGGGTTGATCACCATCCCCGATTCGAATTTCTTGACCCGCCGGACATGCGCCGCCTGATCCTCGAGCGCGAGATTCTTATGGATGACGCCGAGCCCGCCATGCTGGGCCATGGCGATCGCCATCGGCGCTTCGGTGACAGTATCCATCGCCGCCGAAATCAGCGGGATGTTGAGCGTGATCGCACGGGTGAGGCGGGTTCTGGTATCGGCGAGGGAGGGGAGGATCTCCGAATAGGCGGGCACGATCAGAACATCGTCGAAGGTCAGCGCCTCCGCGATCTGCCAATCGGCGCGCGCGGCGCTGGTTTCGGTGTGGGCGGGAGAACTGGTATCGAGGGCCATGGCGGGGACAACCTTTCCGCAACTTTGGCAACCCCCCTTAGCGGGCCGATCGGCCGGGCGCAAGCGCGATCCGATAAAGCTTTCGGCGACCCTCACGGGGCTCTGGTGGGACGATAGCCCTGAGCGATGACATAAAGCTCCACCGATTGCGCCCGGCTCGCCGGCGGCTTGGCGTGGCGGACGCTGCGAAAGGCGCTTTTCATTGGCATGAGCAAGTCTCGCTCGGCGCCGCCTTGAAACACTTTGGCGACAAAGGCACCGCCCGGGGTCAGCACCTCGAGGGCGAAGGCAAGCGCCTGTTCGGCAAGCGCGAGAATGCGGAGATGATCGGTCGCGGCGTGGCCAGTGGTGTTCGGCGCCATGTCTGAGAGCACGAGATCGGCGCCACCGCCAAGCGCGCGCGAAAGCCGCCCCGGCATCGCAGGGTCGGTGAAATCGCCCTCGATCAACTCGGCGCCAGCGATCGGCGCGATCGGCAGCAGGTCGAGCCCGACGACGCGTGCCGCCCCGCGGTGCAGGGCGACTTGCACCCAGCCACCTGGCGCTGCGCCAAGATCGACCACCCGCATCCCCGGCGCGAGGAGGTGAAACCGCGCATCGAGTTCGATCAGCTTGAACGCCGCGCGCGAGCGCCAACCCTCGCGCTGCGCTGCCTGGACGTAAGGGTCGTTGAGCTGGCGAGTAAGCCAGCGTTGTGAGGAGGGGCTGCGTCCGCTCGCCTTGCGCAAGGTGACACTCTCAGCCCGCCCGGCTGCGGGCCGCGCCGATGGTGGACGAGGGGGGCGGCTCATGCGACGCCCGCGGCGCGTCCGCGCCCGGCGCGTGGCCAGCGCCGGGTTATGGGCTTGCCCTCGTTTCGCATGAGTCGAAGCAGAATGCCCTCGCGCAGGCCACGATCCGCGACGACCACGCGCGCTGCCGGCCACAAGCGGCGGATGGCGGCGAAAACCGCGCATCCCGGCAAAACAAAATCCGCTCGCTCGGGGCCGATGCACGGATGGGCGACGAGACCATCGCGGCCGAGACCATGCAGCGCCATGAGCGCGGCATCACAGGCCGCCCCGGAAAGCACGGCGCCATCGATCTGTGGGCGGCTGTAGCGGGGCAGATTGAGGGCCACACCGGCGAGTGTCGTCACGGTGCCGCTGGTGCCGAGCAACTGCACCCCCCCCTGGGCGATCTCCTTGCCGATGCAATGGACCCGCTCGAAAGCGGCGAGCTGGCTCGCGACTTCGTCCACCGCGGCGGCAAATCCGGCCGCGGTAAAGCATGCCGGGCCCAGCCGTTCGGCGAAGGTGACGACGCCATAGGGAATGGAGACATAGCCAATCAGGTGCGGCGGAACGCCGGGCGGGCCGAGGCGCACCCAGGCGATCTCGGTCGAGCCGCCGCCGATATCGAACAATAAAACCCGCCGCCCGCCCTTGGCGAGCAGCGGCGCACAACTCTCGAGCGCGAGTTCGGCCTCTTCGCGGGTTGAGATGATGTCGATCGCAAGACCGGTCTCGCGCTCGACGTCGGAAAGAAAGGCGGCGCCATTCTTGGCGCGCCGGCACGCCTCTGTTGCAACCGCGCGAAGGCTACGAACTTGGCGCCGGGCGAGGCGCTCGGCACAGACACGGAGCGCCGCCAGCGCTCTTGCCATCGCCTCGGGGCAGAGGAGGCCAGAGCGATCCAACCCCTCGCCGAGGCGAACCATGCGGCTGTAGCTATCGACCACGCGAAACCCGCCATTGGCGGGGGCCGCGACCAGTAAGCGGCAATTATTGGTCCCGAGATCAAGCGCCGCATAAGCCTGACCGAAAGGATCGGCAGAGCGCCTCGAGGCGATGGTGGCGGGACGGACGTACGGGGGCATGACGTGATGGGGTTTTCCGAAAGGCCCATCATCCGCCCGGATCGGGCAGAAGGGCAAGCCCGATTTATGCCGCCCCGCGTTGCGCCCGCCGCCATGCCTACCGGCAGGCAAGTTTCTTATTTTTGAGAGGCCTCCGGCGTATCCTGGGTCTCATGCAGATAGGCAAGGACATCGGCGAATTCTTTTTCAGTCAGGATCCCTGACCAATTTGGCATTCCCTTGTCCGGTCGCCCGTGATGGACGGTGGTGATAAAAACCTGATCCATCTGATCGCCATAACGCTCATGCAAAAGATGGAGATTTTGCCGGGTCACCGGGGCGCGGGCGTCAGGACCGTGGCAATGCGAGCAGTAGGTGTTGATGATTTCGCGGCCGTTTTGCGCGTTGCCGACGGGAAGCGCGCTCGCTTGCTGATCGTCGGCGCGC
>JAJYXY010000228.1 GCA_021801465.1 Pseudomonadota bacterium | reverse complement strand
ATGCTCGAGCGGCTGCGCGGGGCAAGGCTGCTCGATGGGTTTCGCGGCGCGCCGGCAATCGATCGCGACCGGCTGGCTGCGATCATCGCGCGGTTTTCCGAATTCGCCGCCGATCACGCCGGGCATTATCGCGAGATCGATCTCAACCCGCTGATCGCCGTGGGCGGCGAGATCGTCGCCGTCGACGCGCTGATCGTGACCGCCCCGCGCGAGGCGCGTTTTCCTCGCCATTAACGCATCTCGGGCCTTGACCGCGCCTATTCCGGCGGTCATATCCAAGTGATCTCCTTGACCGTCCGCTGCGTGAGACCTGGTTCGGCCGGCGGGGTCGGGTATTGCTGCTCGGCCGTCTCGCGGCCGCCGGGATAATGAAAGTATTATGCCATGCCGTTGCCCCTGATGCCGAAAGCCACCGCCGTGTGGCTGATCGAAAAAACCGCTCTTACCTTCGAGCAGATCGCCGAATTTTGCGGCCTCCATCCGCTCGAAGTCCAGGCGATCGCCGATGGCGAGGTGGCGCAGGGCATCGTTGGCTATGATCCGGTCGCCAATCATCAGTTGACCGCAGAAGAAATTAGCCGCTGCGAAGCCGATCCCACGAGGCGGCTCACCCTCATTCCCGCCAACAACCCGGTTCCGCGGCGGGCCCGTGGCGCGCGTTACACCCCAGTCGCCAAGCGCAACGACCGCCCGGATGCAATCGCCTTCGTTTTGCGCAATTTTCCCCAACTGACCGACGCCCAGATCAGCAAACTACTCGGCACCACGAAAGAGACCATCCAGAAGGTGCGTGAGCGAAGCCATTGGAACAGCGCGAACATCAAGCCGCGCGATCCGGTCATCCTCGGGCTCTGCACGCAGACCGATCTGCACGCGATGGTGACCCAAGCCAATGAGCGGCTCACCCGTGAGGGCCACGCCGTACCCGCCCCGCCGCTGCCATCGGAAGAGAATGAGGCGGCCTGATACCGGTCAGCGAGATTACTGACCGGTCTGCGCGCAAAATAAAACAAAGACCAGCCGGCCGCCTTCACATAGCCGGTCATTCTTCCGGCCGGCTGGTATGGAAAGATATGTGCTTGGGAAGCGGATGCTGCGCCTCAGCCCTGCCCGCTACTCATCAGACGGTCGATCTCCTCTTTGAGACGTAATTTTTCCAGCTTCAGGCGTGTCAACGTCTCGCTGTCCGGTCGTGGACGATGATCTTCCTCGGCAATGCGTAATTCCAGATCGGCATGGCGCTCTTTGAGGGTGCCAAGACGTCCATCAAGACTCATATCGCACTCCTTTTCCGTCTGATACCGGCCAGCGCGATCGCAGACCGGCATGCGCGCAGGGTTTGGCTTAAAACTGCGCATTAAATCAATAACATACTCACAGACCCCGGCAAACGACCGGTCACAAGAGGCCAAACCAATGCGAGGTTAGCGCGAAGCATGCGATCATTTCCATACCCGAGCACAACAGCGCCCGACCCGCGGAGAGGCGTTTCAGTGGCAGAGAAATATGTGATAGAGAGGCAGGAGAAAGGCTTGATGCACGGAGTGCCGCGAAGCCATGGTGCTGGGTGACCGAAAACGATGATGAATGACCGCGACTCGCTCTTGCGCCAAATCCACGAAATGCGCAGCGAACACCGTGATCTCGATACCGTCATCGCCCTGCTGACTACGCAATCGGCGACCGATCAGCTCCACCTGCTGCGCTTGAAAAAGCGGAAATTGCTTCTAAAAGACGAGATCGCCCGCCTCGAAAGCCGCCTCATTCCCGATCAAACCGCGTGAACACCTCCCCCTCTTCGCCAAGCCAGGCGATCCCTGGCACCCCCCTCGTCGGGGTGATCATGGGCAGCCAGTCGGACTGGCCCACCCTCCGCCACGCAAGCGACACCTTGGGCGCGCTCGGCATTCCCCATGAGTGCCGGATCGTCTCCGCCCACCGCACGCCCGACCGGCTCGCAACCTACGCGCGGACAGCGAGCGGGCGCGGCCTTCGTGTGATCATCGCCGGCGCCGGGGGCGCAGCGCACCTCCCTGGCATGTGCGCCGCCTGGACAGCGCTTCCCGTCCTCGGCGTGCCGATGCAATCGCAGGCGCTCAAAGGCCTCGATAGCCTGCTCTCGATCGTCCAAATGCCGGCCGGGGTTCCGGTCGGAACGCTAGCCATCGGCCGCGCCGGGGCGGTGAACGCGGCCCTGCTCGCCGCCGCCATCCTCGCCCTCGGCGATGCCGGGCTCGCAGCACGGCTGGCCGCCTTTCGCGCGGCGCAGACCGAGAGCGTCGCCGCCGTCCCGGTCGACACGCCGGAAGGGGCGTAAAGATAAAAATCATGGAAGACTCGTTCTTTTTTGAAAAAAAGAACCAAAAAACTTTTGCCCACGTCGCGGAGGCGGCGCTGCCACCCAACGCCACTATCGGCATCGTCGGCGGCGGCCAGCTTGGGCGGATGAGCGCGCTCGCCGCCGCCCGGCTCGGCTATCGTTGCCATATTCTCACGCCAGAGGAGGACAGCCCGGCGGCGCAGGTTTCGGCGACGGCGACGATCGGGGAGTACGAGGATCCGGCGGCGCTCCGCGCTTTCGCCGCCGCCGTCGACGTCATCACCTTCGAGTTCGAGAATGTCAGCGCCGCCGGGCTCGAATTGCTGGCCTCGCAAAAACCCGTCCGCCCCGGCCCGCACGTGTTGCGCATCAGCCAAGACCGGATGGCGGAGAAAACTTTTCTCAATGCCGAAGCCCGGGTTGCGACCGCGCCCTTCGCCCTGGTCGAGACGCTGGACGACCTCCACGCTGCCGCAGCCCAGCTCGGCCTCCCCGCGATTTTGAAGACGACGAGACTAGGGTACGACGGCAAGGGACAGGCGCGGCTTTCGGCGCCCGAGGATCTCGCCCCAGCCTTCGCGCGGCTTTCACCAAAGCCACTGATTCTCGAGGGGTTCGTCGATTTCGCGCGCGAACTCAGCGTCATCGTCGCGCGCGGAAGTGATGGTGAGAGCCGCGCCTTCGATGTCGTGGAAAACCGCCATCGCGACCACATCCTCGATCTCACCCTCGCCCCGGCGCCGATCGCACCCGCAACCGCCGCCGCCGCGAAAGAAATCGCGCTCCGGGTCGCAGACGCGCTCGACCTCGTCGGGCTGCTCGCGGTCGAGCTGTTCGAGGATCGCGACGGCCGCGTCCTTGTCAACGAAATCGCGCCACGGCCGCATAATTCCGGTCATTGGACGATCGATGCCTGCCCCGCGAGCCAGTTCGAGATGCACATCCGGGCGGTTGCCGGCTTGCCGCTGCCGCCAGCGGTGCGGCATTCGGACGCAGTGATGAAAAACCTCGTCGGCGCCGAGGAAACCGCGCTTTGGCCACAGATTCTTGCAACCCCCGGCTTGATCCCGCATCTTTACGGGAAGAAAGAGGCGCGTCCGGGGCGAAAAATGGGCCACGTGACACGGCTTTTCGCCAAGGGCGCGCTGCCCGGCGATGTTGGCATCGCGCTCGCACTCGGCCCGCTCGGCGGCCGGCGTTAGCAGGAGAGAAACCGCCCTGAAAAGAGCGGCGAACGCCATCATTCGGTCATTCGGTCATTCGGTCATTCGGTCATGCGATCGGGAAAACACATCACAGCCCTCGCGCCGCTGAAGACGCGTGAAATTCTATAAAAAGCAATTTATGGCCAAGACTCAGATGCCGGACCGAAACAATGCCATTTGTCTGAGCGTCGCGGCTATCGACAGGTCGCGTTATTGAAACCCCGGCTTGCCGATTTGATCGGGAGATTGCGGCACGCGGCGAAATTTTGTTGTATCGTAGCCAAGTTTGCCAAACCGTTCGAGCAGCGCGGCATAATCCGCTGCATCAATCTGCGGTTTTCGCGACAGGATCCAGCCATAGCCGCGCCCAGGATAGCCAACGAACGCCGTCTGATAATCGGGATCGACATAAAGAATGAGGTAAGAGAGATAGATTGGCCAAAACGGTGACTCTCGCCAATAGGCGCCGCCGGTGCCTTTTACGACATAGCCATGCATGACGAAATGCGAGAGTTTCGTGTCAAACCCACCGTGATGGCCGTAATAGACGTCCCGCACGCTGCCATCGGGAAAGCTGACATCGAAATAGCTGCCGACATTGCCACGCTCGGCGAAATAGGGAATGTTCGCGATGATGTACCATCTTCCCGCGTAACGCGAGAGATCGACATTCTGCGCAAGCGGCTGATCGCTCTGAAAATTGGCGCATCCCGAAAGCAAAATCAGTATCAAAGCCAGTGTCGAAAACGTTTTCATCATACGTCGCCGCCTTCCGGTCTACGGTCTCGTGGCAGCGTCATGTCGTGATCTTCTCCAGCCGCCATAAGCCGACATCGATACGCCTGGCGAGAAACCCCGCCTCGCAATAGGCGAGATAGTACTCCCAAAGGCGGCGGAAACGCGGCGAAAATCCCAGCGCCGCAATACGTGGCCAGGCGGCATGAAAGCGCGCCCGCCATTCGGCCAAGGTTTGCGCGTAGCTTGCGCCGAAACTCTCATGACGAGCGATACGAAACCCATGTTCGCGCGCAAGACGGGCGATCTCACCGGGTGATGGCAACATCCCACCAGGAAAAATATAGCGTTGGATGAAATCGACGCCGCGGCGATATGCGGGGAGCCACTCATCCCCAATGGTGATCGCCTGGATAACCGCGATACCGTCGTCGACGAGGGATCGCCGCAAGCTTGCAAAATAGGCTGGCCAATAGGCCTCGCCGACCGCTTCGATCATTTCGATCGAGACGATACGGTCAAAAACACCCTTGCTGTCGCGGTAATCTTGCAAGAGCACGCGCGCCTTTCCGCCAAGCCGCATTTTTGCATACGTCTCTTGCGCCGGCGATAGTGTGATCGCGGTCACGCGGGCGCCGGCCTCGGCGAGGCGCTCGGCAAGACCGCCCCAGCCGCAGCCAATCTCGAGCAGCGCGCAGCCGGGCGTGATATCCAGCATCTCGTGCACCAGGTCCTGCTTGGCCGCTTGGGCCTCCTCCAGTGATAGCGCGGGGTCACGATAAAGCGCTGAGGAGTAGCTCATCCCAGAGTCGAGCCAGAGCGCATAGAATTCGTTGCCAAGATCATAATGCGCCATGATGTTACGTCGGCTGCCGCGCCGTGTATTGGCGCGGAGGCGATGCCAGGCGCGATGAAAAAGGCGAACCGGCCATGGCCCGCCCTCGGCGCCCGGAATCTCCGCCATATTGTGCGCAGCAAACGTCAACAGCGCCACCAGATCCGGGCTCGACCAATCGCCGTCGAGAAAAGCCTCGGCAAAATCATTGTCGCCGCCAAGAACCAATCGGCGCAGGGCACGCCAGCGGTGCAGCACGCAAACCGCTTCCGGCCCGCCCGAGGCTCCACGCGCGAATAATTTGGCGCCGTCAGGCAGCACCACGGTGAGCGCACCGTTGCGGATCCGCTTCATAATGCGCGCAAGCAGAGCGCGGCCCGGATGCGGCGATGCGGGAAGTCCCGCGGAAAGGGCGCGCCCGCTCATGCCGGACCTCCGCTCGTGATGATACTAATCGCTGCGGCCGGCGGTGTCGGGCGTGGGCGCAAGCGCAGCCCCTTTCGCCAGAGTTTGGCTGCCTCCCAATGGATACCGCCGAGCACTTGGGCGGCGAGTAGCGGATGGCGCAGAAAACCGGCGAGCAAGGCCGCATCGGTCAATTCCTGCCGGCGGGCGGTGAAACCGGCGGTCAATACGGTGCCCGCGCTGTCACGCACATCGATCGCGACCGCAAGACGCGCGCCCGGAAGCACCAGGCGAAAGCGATAGTCGAGCGCCATATCCATGAAGGGAGAGACATAAAATCCCTTCTCGCAGGCCTGGCGCAATTCCGTTGCCACCTTGCCGCTGACTGGGATCAAATAGGAATGGCGTTCGCCAAACGTGTTGTTGACCTCGTAAAGAATGGCGCGAAGAGAGCCGGCCCGATCATGGCAGTAAAAGAGACTGAGCGGGTTGAAGACGCTTCCCAGAACGCGCGGCATGGCAAGGAGGAGGATCTGCCCGCCTTCGGCATCAATCCCCGCCGCCGCCAGCGCGTTTTCCACCTCGGCGCGCAGCGAGGGCGCGCCACCCGAAAGGTGATCGCGCGCGGAAAAGCTGAAGAGGTTGAATTTTTCCGCCGAAAACCAGCGTAGCCGCGCCGAGAGAGCAGGAATTTCGTCGAGGTCGAGGAGCAGCGTGAACATGCGGTAGCGCAAACGATGGCGCACCGGGCGAAGCCGCGTATGCACGACCGAGCCAGCATAAATCGCCGAGTGGATCATGCCGCCAGACTTTGTAATGGGCCGGGAAGCCGCGCCGAGTGATCCGCGACCTGCCATGGCCGGCGTGCGCCGCCAATCGCCTCCGCCACGGCGAGGCCGGCCTGCAGCCCATCCTCATGAAAGCCCGCGCCGAACCAAGCGCCGCAAAACCAGGTGCGCTGCGCGCCCTGCAGCGCCCAAAGATCCTGTTGGGCACGAAGAGCTTTGGCATCAAAGAGCGGATGGGCAAAAATCTCGCGCCGGATCACAGTTTCGGGCGCGGGCGCGCGCGTCGGGTTGAGCGTCACGAAAACCGGGCCGGGATCCGCAATCGGCTGTAACCTGTTCATCCAATACGTCACAGACGCTGTGGCGCCGCCGAGGTAATTCCAGCTCGACCACACGGCGCGACGCCGTGGCATCAGCGACACATCGCGGTGCATCACGGCGAGATTTTCGCTGGTGGCAAAAGCGCCGAGCAGCGCCGCCTCCGCCGGCGAGGGGTCTTCGAGCAGTTTACGCGCTTGCGGCGCGTGGGTTGCGATCACCACTTGGTCGAACGTGCCGCCGGCGCCACCCTCGGCCTCGATGATCACCGCGCCCGGCAAACGGCGAATGGTGCCGACCGGGCAACCGAGGCGAAGGCGCCCGGCAAGCGGCGCCGTCATGCGCGCGACATATTCCCGGCTGCCGCCCACAACGGTGCGCCAGACCGGGCGATCTCGCAGCTTCAGAAGCCCGTGATTGGCGCAAAAACGGATGAAAGCGAGGGCGGGATACTCGGCGATGCGCCCGGCCGGGGCAGACCAGATCGCCGCCGCCATCGGGAGCAGGTGATCGTCGACGAAGCCCCTGCCATAACGCCGCGCCGCGAGATAGGCGCCGAGCGAGAGATCTGGCGAGAGCGTCGGCGCATCGCGCTCTGCCTCGCGATAAAACCGGGCGATGTCACGCAGCATCCGCCAAAAGCGCGGGCGGACCAGGTTGCGCTTTTGACCGAATAATCCAGCAAGATCGGTGCCGGCATATTCCACCCTGCCCTCGGCGAGCGAGACCGCGAATGACATGTCAGAAGGCGCGCTCGGCACGCCGAGATGATCGAAGAGCGCGGTGAGGTTGGGGTAGGCGGGTGGATTATAGACGATGAACCCCATATCGACGGGAACCGTGTCGCGGCCAGTCGGGACATCGACGGTCAAGCTATGCCCGCCCGCCCGGCGATCGGCCTCAAACAGCGTGACGTCATGCGTTTTCGCCAGAAGCCAAGCGGCCGCAAGCCCAGAGATCCCAGCCCCCACCACCGCGATCCGCTGCTGCTGCATCTTTCCCCCAATCGTGTTACCTCGCTCCTATACGTCGGCGTTTTGCGATCGGATCACTGAAGCGGTGATCCGATCCGCGGGCTGGTTCGTAATGGGGGCATGTATGTGTCGCATCACTCTTTTCGGCGCCAATCCTGGCTTGCTCATACGGCGTTGGTTCCCCCCATTGGGGCACGAGGCGCGATGAGCGAGACGGAGAATGCAACGCACGCCGCCCTGATCCAGGCCGTGGCGGCGGGCGATCGCGGCGCGTTCGTCGTACTTTTTGGCTATTTTGCGCCACGGATCAAAACTTTCCTGATCAAGCGTGGCGCCTCCGCCGCCGAGGCCGAAGAGTTCGCGCAGGAGGCAATGCTCTCGCTCTGGCGCAAGGCCGGGCAATTCGATCCGGCGCGCGCGACCGCGGCGGCGTGGATTTTCGCCATCGCCCGTAACCTCCGCATCGATGCCCAGCGCCGCACCCGCCCGCTGCCAGAGCCCGACCCCGCGCTCGCGCCCGACCCCGCGCCAGGCGCGGACGCTTTGTTGGCCGAGGCAGAGCGTGCCTTGCGGGTTCGCGCCGCCATCGCCACCTTGTCGGGCGAGCAGGCCGAGGCGCTGCGGCTCGCCTTTTTTGATGAACGTTCTCACTCGGAAATAGAAGCTGCGCTCGGCATTCCCCTCGGCACCGTGAAATCGCGTCTGCGCCTTGCGATCACCCGGCTCCGCGCGGCGCTCGGAGATTTGGCATGATCCGCCACCATCCCGCCGAAACCACGCTTTTCGCCTGCGCGGCCGGCACGCTGCCGGCGGCCCACGCGGAAGTGATCCGCGTCCATGCAGCGCTGTGCCCCGCTTGCGCGGCCGGGCTCGCTCTCGCGGAAGCAGCGGGGGGCGTGCTGCTCGAGGCGCTCGCGCCCACCGCGATGGCGGAGGATGCTCTGGCGCGGACGCTCGCGCGGCTCGATCACGTCGTGCCCGCGCCTGCGCCCGCGCCGGCGCGCTTTGATGTCGCGGCCCTGGCCTCGGGGCGGTGGCGACGTGTCGCGCCGGGCATCGCGATGATGCCGCTTCTTCGCCGCGATGCGACCGATAGCCGGCTTGATCTGATCCGCGTCGCCCCTGGCCGCGCCCTCCTCAGCCACGGCCATAGTGGGGCGGAGACCACGTGCGTTCTCGCCGGAACCTTCTCCGACGAGACCGGTGATTACGGCTTTGGCGATTGCATGGAGACGGATACCGCGCTCGCGCATCAACCGCGGGCACGCGGCGAGGAAGAATGCATCTGCCTGATCGCGGTGACGCACCATTTGCAGCCGAAATCATGGCTCGGCCGCTTGGTGCGGCCATTGCTCGGAATGTGATGATGTCGGCGGCGCTCGCCCCCACACCACGCTTCGGTTTTTCGGTCGATGTCTTAAACCGGCTCGCGCCACGCCGCGGTGTCCGTTTATCGCAAGGGGCTTATGCGCCGGGGGCGCGCGGCGGCATCGATCTCTACTGGCCAGAGGGCGCGCATGATCCGCCCGTGGTGCTGTTCTTTTATGGCGGTGGCTGGGAAGAGGGGGCGCGCGCGATGTATCGTTTTGTCGGCGCGGGCCTCGCCGCCCGCGGCATCGCCTGTGTCATTCCGGATTATCGGCTGTTTCCAGAAGTGCGCTTTCCCGCCTTCATCGAGGACGCGGCCGCGGCACTCGCGTGGACCGCAGGGCGCGCGGGCGTCGCGCCGCGGCGGCTATTCGTGATGGGCCATTCGGCCGGGGCACAGATCGCAACCCTGCTCGCGCTCGATCCGCGCTATCGCGAGGCGGCGGGCGCGCCGGCGCCGGCCGGGGTCATCGGCCTTGCCGGCCCCTATGATTTTCTGCCGCTCCAAAGCCCGGTCTTGCGAGAGATTTTCGGCCCCGAGGCAGCGTGGCCGCGCTCGCAACCAATCCATTTCGTAAACCGGGAGGCACCGCCGATGCTGTTGCTCGCAGGTGGCCGCGATCGCACCGTCTGGCCACGCAACACCCGCAATCTCGCCGCTGCGCTCAAAGGCGCGGGTGGCCGGGTCGTAATGCGGATTTATCCCGGCCTCGGGCACCGCGCCCTGATCGGCGGGCTTTCTTCCGTTTTGGCGCCGCTTTTGCCGATACGCGGCGCGATCGCGCGGTTCGTGAGCAGCATCGCATGAGCCGCATCGCATGAGTGTGATCGTGATCGTGCTCGGACTGATGCTGGCCATGATGGCGGCGTGGGGATTACAGCGGGCCATCGGCAATGCCGGCTGCGTCGATGTCGTCTGGAGCCTCGCGCTCGGCGGCGCTGGCGTTGCGGCCGGTCTCATGGCGCCGGGGCCGCGCGGGGGGGTGGTTGCGCTGCTTGCCGCACTTTGGGGACTTCGCCTGGGCGGCTATATTTTGTATCGGAATTGGGGGCACGCCGAGGATTCCCGCTATGCCGCACTTCGTTCCGAATGGGGCGGGCGATTTCAGGCGCGGATGTTCGGCTTTCTACAGATTCAGGCGTTGGCCGCCGCGGCGTTAGCGATGTCGTTTATCATCGCCGCGCATAATCCGGCGCCGCTTGGCGCTCAAGACGCCCTCGCGGCCGCCGTGTTGCTCGCCGGCGTTGCCGGCGGCGCCATCGCCGATGGGCAACTCGCCCGGTTTCGCCGCGATCCTTCCCATCGCGGCGCAATTTGTGATGCCGGGCTGTGGCGCTGGTCACGCCACCCGAATTATTTTTTCGAGTTTCTCGGCTGGTGCTGCTGGCCGCTGCTCGCCATTGCGCCGGGCTACGCTTGGGGCTGGCTTGCGCTGTCGGCGCCGGCGCTGATTTACTGGTTCCTCGTTCACGTCTCCGGCATTCCGCCGCTGGAAGCGGCCATGCTGCGCTCGCGGGGCGAGCTTTATCGCGCCTATCAGGCCCGCACCCACGCTTTTTTCCCCATACCAAAACGGATTTCGCGATGAATCTCGTTGCCGCCGCGACCAGCGCCGTCGAGCGTCTGCCGCTTCCCGACTCCCTGACGCGCGCCGGCATCGCGCTTTTGGTCAACCGCACCAGGCGCAAACTCGATCGCGCGCCCGAGGATTGCGAACGCGCCTTCGCCCGCACCATGGAGGCCTATCCGATCGCGCGCACGCCGGAGGCTGCGAACGCGCAACATTACGAGCTGCCGGCCGTGTTTTTCGGAGCGGTGCTCGGGCCGCGGCGGAAATATTCCTGCTGCCTCTACACCGATGGCGCGGAAACGCTGGCCGAAGCCGAGACGCGAGCGCTGGCGGTGACAGCCCACAACGCAGCGCTCGCCGATGGCCAGCATATCCTCGAACTCGGCTGTGGCTGGGGCTCGCTTTCGCTATGGATGGCCGAGCGGTTCCCGCGGGCGCAGATCACCGCCGTTTCCAACTCTCACCCGCAGCGCCTATTCATCGAGGCGGAGGCGGCGCGGCGCGGCCTCACCAATGTCGCTGTTCTGACCGCCGACATGAACGGCTTTACGCCCGGGGCTCGGTTCGATCGCGTGGTTTCGGTGGAGATGTGGGAGCATATGACCAACTGGCCAGCGCTTTTGTCGCGCGTCCATGGCTGGCTCGTCCCCGGGGGCCGGTTGTTCCTCCATGTTTTCAGCCATTACCGCGCACCCTATCTATTCGAGACCGACGATGAGGCCGATTGGATCGCACAGCATTTTTTCACCGGCGGCATCATGCCCAGTCACGGATTGATCCACCATCTCGACCAAGCCTTCACCGTCGCTTGCGACTGGCGTTGGCCGGGCACGCAGTATCAGCGCACGGCACTCGATTGGCTTGCGCGCTTCGATGCCAACGAGGCGACGATCACGCCGATCCTCACCGAGGTTTACGGCGCCGATGCGGCGCTGTGGCGGCGGCGCTGGCGGCTATTTTTTCTCGCGACCGCCGGGCTCTTCGGCGCGCGCGGCGGCCGCGCCTGGGGGGTCAGCCACTATCTCCTCGCGCCGCGATGAGGTGGCGCGCCGAGAATGCGCCGGCGGCGGTGGCACTCGATCCCCCGACCGCGGTCGCGAGCTTCGTCGCCCTGGTGCTCGGGGCAAACGGCCCGTTTTATCCGCTTTACGTGATCGCGCTGGTCGGCTGGGTCGCCGGCCACCTCGCCCTTCTCACCCTGTTCGCAACCCCATTCTTCCTCGCGATCCCCGCCCTCGCACGGCGCGCGGGCTTGGCCGCGCGGCTCGCTTTGTGGCTCATCGGCACCCTCAATACGGTCTGGTGCATGAAGCTCCTCGGCCCGGCGAGCGGTGTCGGGGTGTTTTTGCTGCCATGTGTCTCGCTTGCCGCCTTGCTGCCGGCGGGGATGATGCGGCTTGCCGCCGCCGGCCTGCCACTTTTGGCGTTGCTTTTACCCTGGGACTGGTTTGGCACGCCAATTTTGGCGCTGACCACGGCCGAGAACGCGCGCCTTGCCTTTTTGAACGAGTTTAGCGCCGCCTGCCTTACGGGGCTGCTCGCGCTTCGTCTCGGGCGGCTATTGCCGGCGACGCGGTAATGCCCGCCTGCGAGCCACGGCGTCAATCGCCGTAGCCGTGGGGGTGTGCAACCCGCCAGCGATACGCGGTCTCGACGATGTCACGTAGCGCCGGCCAGCGCGGCCGCCAGCCGGTCTCTCCCTGGATGCGGGCTGAGGACGCGACCAAGGTTGGCGGGTCGCCGGCCCGCTTTGGGCCCACGCGATGGGGCACCGGCCGGCCACTCACCGCGGCGATGGTCGCGATGACCTCACGCACCGAATGCCCGGCACCGTTGCCGAGATTATAGGCGATACTGCCGTGATCGAGCTGCCGGAGTGCGGCGAGATGGGCGCTTGCGAGATCGGAGACATGGATGTAATCGCGGATGCAGGTGCCATCG
>JAJYXY010000209.1 GCA_021801465.1 Pseudomonadota bacterium | reverse complement strand
TTTGACGTCGGATTCCTCCGCCTGCGCCTGCTCGAGCACGGTTTTGGCCTCAGAGATGTCGAGGCCGGAGGCGATCTGCCCCTGATAGCGGTTGACGGTGATCTGAACCCCGTCCTGATAATCCTTCACCGCGCGGGCGATGACGTCGATTTCGGCATCGAGCCCGCGCAGCAGGACGTAATCACTCGCGAGCTGCGCTTGCAGGCTGAGCTGAGCGTTGGCGAGCAACGCGGCGGCCGCCTGCGACTGGTATTCGGCGTTCTTCACCATGTCGTGCAGCTGGTTCCAGAGATCGATCTCGTAACTCGCGCTGCCGCCAACGGCGTCATATTGGTATTGGTTGAAAGTGCCGAAATTGCGCCCGACCCCGGGCGCGATCGGGTATTGGCTGGGCGCATTGAAGCCGCGGAGCTGTTCCCCGCGCGGCCGCGATCCAGTGCCGTTCCAGCCGAATTGTGAGGCCGCGCCGCCGGTGCCGACCGAGGGAAAGAGCACGGAATTGATTTCGGAGACGAAGGCGCGCGAGGAATCGTAATGCGCAACCGCGGCGGCGATGTCGGGGTTGGCGGCGTTGAGCTGGTCCTCGAGCTTATTCAAGACCGCATCATGATAGATCGACCACCATGGCCCGCGCGGGATGGTGTCTTTCGGGTCCGCCTTCTGCCAATCCCCGGTCTCCTTGAAGGAGGCGGGCACGGCGACGATCGGGGCGTGGTATTTCGGCGCAAAATCAGTGCAACCGGCGAGCAACGCTGCGAGCGAGGTCGCCGCAACCCAGCCGCGACGTCGGATCACTTTCCGGCCTCAGACAGCTGTTCGACGCCTTTACCGTTCGGGCCATTGGTTTTCTCCCCGGCAATATTCACGAGATCGCCAGGGGAGAGCGAATCGGGTGGGGAGTTGATGACCCGATCCGAGGCGGTAAGGCCAGCGATGATCTCGACATCCGCACCCATATCAAGCCCGATCGTGACGTCGTGCATTTTGACGTGATGCGTCTGGTCCACCACCGCAAGTTGCAATCCGTGCTCTTGGAACATCAGCGCACTGACGGGAACCCTGAGGGTGGAGGGATTGGGCGGCAGCTTGAAATGGACGTTAGCATAGGTGCCAGGCTGAAGCTTACCCTCGGGATTATCAGCCCAGAGTTCGACGAGCAGGGTGCGAGAGTCCGGGCTCACGGCGTTGGCCGTCGTGTTGAGTTTGGCCGGAAACACCTCGTTCGGATATTCCGGCATATGGAGATCGGCCTCCATCCCGGCCTTGATGCGCGCGACATAAATCTGCGGGATGCGGACATAGACGCGCATCTTGTGAATGTCGGCGACGGTGAAGAGTTCGGGCCCGGTGCCACCGCCGGCATTGACCAGAGCGCCGATATCGGTGCGCCGCGCCGTCACCACCCCGTCGAACGGGGCGACGATGCGCTTGAAGGCTTCGAGTGCCTCGAGCCGGCTGACATTGGCCTGCGCCGCCGCCACCACCGCGTGCTTGGCTTCGTCGTCATAAACTTTGACGTCGGTATCTTCGTGCGAGACCGAATCCGAGGCAAGGAGCCGCTTCCAACGCTGGGCGGTGACATCGGCGAGCTTCTGGTCGGCGACCGCGCGGCCATAGGCGGCCTTGGCCTCGGCATATTGCTGATCGAGATCGGGGGTGTCGATCTCAGCGAGAAGGTCGTTGGTTTTGACCCGCGCGCCGATATCCCGATACCACATCTTCACGTAGCCGTTGACGCGAGCATAGATCGGCGCTTCGTACCAGGATTCGACATCGCCGGGCAGCACCAGCTCATCCGCGTGCTGATTGGGCACCGGCTTGATCACCGCAACCGTCGGGATCGCCGCCGCGTCGGTCGCCTTGACCAGCTCGGCTTCGGCTTTTTTGCGGTCCATAATGCCGGAGACGCCGAGACCCACGGCAACGGCAAGCACGATCATGCCAACGATCAGCGGGCCGCGGCTCTTGCGGGGAGTCGGGGTGTCGCTCCTGTTCATGTCTTCTCCAAATAACGCGTTCGCGCCGCGATGGCGGCCATGCTTTGCAAAGCGGCCAAACCGGTCCCCGACGGGTCAATATCACGGTCGGCCCATTCACTGCCAGGCACAACTTCCCCGCGGCGGCTCTCGGCCAGCGCGCTCGTCTCTATCGCCTGCGCCGTGCAGGCTCAAGGATAAAACTCTAATCTTTGTTTTAGTCGCGGCCTTGTCATAGTGGTTTTGGCTCACGGTTTCTTGATCAAGGGGTGATCAAGAGTCGGCGCTGGCCGAGGCCGCGAGGAGCGGCTAAGCTTCTGTGGCGACAGACGGCGGAGCGGCACGGCGCATGACCCCCTCACCCAGCGACCCCACATCCACCCCCCCCTCATCCAGCCCCCCCTCGGGCAAGGGGCCTTTGAGCCACGTCACTGTGATCGACCTTTCACGCGTGCGCGCCGGTCCGACCGCGGTCCGCCAGCTCGCGGATTGGGGGGCGCAGGTGATCAAGGTCGAGGCGCCGGCGGCCGAAGAAGGGCTCGGCGGCGGGCGAGACGGGGCCGATTTCCAGAATTTGCACCGCAACAAACGTGCGATCACCCTTGATCTCAAGCAGCCGGAGGGGATTGCCCTGCTCAAGCGGTTGGTCGCACGCGCCGATGTTTTGGTCGAGAATTACCGCCCCGACGTCAAACGCCGCCTCGGCATCGATTACGCCGCCCTGCGTGAGGTCAATCCGCGCCTCGTCTATGCCAGCATCTCCGGCTTCGGCCAGGACGGCCCCTATGCGAACCGCCCCGGCTTCGATCAGATCGCGCAGGGCATGGGTGGGCTGATGTCGATCACCGGCCGGCCCGGCGAGGGGCCGATGCGGGTCGGCATTCCGGTCGCCGATCTCACGGCGGGGATTTTCTGCGCCATGGGCATCCTGATCGCGCTGCTGGAGCGGGAAAAATCGGGGATGGGCCAATATGTCGAAAGCTCGCTCCTCGCCGCTCAGATCGCCATGCTCGATTTTCAGGCGGCGCGCTGGCTGATCGATCATGAGGTACCGGGTCAAGCCGGCAACAACCACCCGACCACGGTACCGACCGGCGTTTTCAAGACCGAGGATGGGCATATCAACATCGCGGTCGCAGGCAATGCGATCTATCGGCGCTTCTGCGAGGCCCTCGGCGCCCCGCACCTCGCGACCGACGCCAAATTCTCGACCGGTGCGGCGCGCCTTGCCCATCGCGACGAGATGAATGCAGCGATCGAGGCGATCACCGTGACCCGCCCGTCGGCCGCATGGATCGAGGCGCTGAACGCGGCGGGTGTGCCGGCCGGGCCGATTTACCGCATCGACGAGGTCTTCGCCGACCCGCAAGTCCGCCATCTTGGTATCGCCGCGCCGGTCACGCATCCCAAGCGCGGACAGATGATGCTGGTCGGCCAGGCGGTGTCACTTTCCCGCACCAACTGGGCGCTCCACAGCGCAACCCCAGAGATGGGTGAGCATACCGAAATGGTTCTCGGCGAGCTCGGCCTCTCGGCGGACGATATTGCGGCCCTCCGCGCGAAAAAGGTGATTTGATCGCGGGCTATTCCCCAGCATCGGATATCTCTCCGGTCTGCGGCGCGATCCCCCATTCCGCCTCGAGGCGCGCGCGGGCGGCGCGCAACTCCGCATCGCGCCGCCGGCTTGTTCCTTCAAGGACAAGAAGCACCAAAACCGGCATGAGTTCGGCCAGCACCCATCCCGCCGCGGTCGCCGCCCAGGCGAGGCCGAGCGCGCTCGCGTCGGCCAAAAGGTCGAGCGCCCCAGGCATGGTCATGCCCTGCGCCCAAAGATGCCAGGCCGGCCAAATA
Organism: Pseudomonadota bacterium; assembly: GCA_021801465.1. Taxonomy (GTDB): domain Bacteria; phylum Pseudomonadota; class Alphaproteobacteria; order Acetobacterales; family Acetobacteraceae; genus Acidibrevibacterium. The sequence continues at coordinate 8,725 of JAJYXY010000209.1, read as the reverse complement.
CTCGCGGCGGCACCGCAGGTAAGCATGATGCGCGCGACCGGTTTGCCTGGCACGCGATCGAGCAGCAGCACCACCAGCCCCGGCAGCAGCAAGACGCCGAGCAAAACCGCGAGCGGGGTTGCAAGGGTCGCCACGGCGCCGCAGGCAAGCCCTTGCAGCCACACCCATGATCGCCCGGCGCCCTGCCCCGCGCCGCTTTTGCCGCTGGCCGCCGCTTTCATCCGAATACCAACCAGCCAACACTCGCAGCGAGCGCCATCATGCCAGAGCCGAGCGCGATTTCATGGCCGATTTCCGCCGCCCGCTGCTTTCGTGTCGCAGCCCCCGCGCGCAGGGCGGCACGCTCGGCATCGATCCGCGCTACCATCGCGACGGCACGTTTGAACTCAGCGGCGTCAGACGCCAGCGCGTGATGATCCTCAAACAAGGCCAAGATGGGCGACAACTGACCGGCCTCGGCCAAGCGATTGAGCTCCGCCTCGGCTTCGGCGCGGCGGGCACGGTTGCTCCAACGCTCGAGCAGAGGGGCCAGGCGCTCGGCAAGCCAGGCGGCGAGGCCGGGAAATGGTGCCGTGGTGGTGGCGGCTTGTAGGCGGGCAAGCGCGCGCAAGCCCGTGAGCTGCCCTTCATTCTGCCCCGCGGACCCGCCTTGTAACGCGCCGGCGGCGAAGATGCCGAGATCGCCGCCGAGCCTACCCTCTTGGCGCGCGGCGATGAAAGCGGCGATATGGGCATCGATCGGCTCCGCCCGCCGCCGCTCGGGCACCCGCCCCAGCGCATCCAGCGCCGGCAAGAGATCGCCGAGGCGCGCGACCCACCGGCCGGCGAGAAGTGGGCTCGCGCATGGCAGCGAGGGGGCAAGCGCGTAGGCGATGCGGGCAAGCCCACCGCCGAGGCCACGAATGCGCTGCCACATGCGATAATGCTGGGCCATCTGACGCAGCGCCGTGACGTCGCAATGATCGGGCCGCATCATGGCCCATGAGCCGAGCCCTTCGGCTGCCACAAACTCTTCGAATTTTTTTGCAACTTCCTGATTTTCAAACATCGCTTGGGCGAGCGCAGTTCCCAGCCCATCCGGCCAGAAGGCAAGGCCGCGCCAGGAGACCGGTGCCAGCGGATCAAGGACAGCGACCAGGTTCATCGCCATGGTCGTCTCCGCCCGCGTGTCTTCCGCCGAAGAGTCGCTCCGCTGGCGAACGACATCCTCCACCCGGCTGGCAAGCGCGGTATCCCCGAGGCTCCGGCGTAGCCAATGATCGAGGGTGTGACTACGCACCAGCCGTACCGCCTCGTCGGGCTGCGCGACCAGGGTATAGGCGAGCGAGCGCGCATCCCAAATCCGCCGCTCGCCGATTTCCAAGGGGCGCTGCGCCCGCCGCGCCGGTCGCACCGCAAGCCGCCGGGCGCGCGCCGCTGAAGGGTCGAGATAAAGCTGTGGCGGTGGCCGATGCGCGGGATCCTCGGCCAGCATGCCGCGCAAGAGGTCGGCGATCATGCTCGGCAGCCGCACATCGCCGACCAGGGCCGCGTAGCTGCCGACATCGAGCTTGCGGCGAATGACTGCCTGCTCATCGAGCCCGGACATCGGCACCCGCCCAAGCGCGAGAGTCAGCATACTGACACCAAGCGCATAGATATCATCGGCGATGCCGCCATCGCCGCGGGCATAGGGTGGGCACATCGCGACATAGGGCGGCTCAAACACCGCCGTCTGCAAGCTCGCCGGCGGGCTCGCCCACGCAGCGCCCAAGGTTACCGGCTCACCGGCACTGCCTTGAAAGAGGTTATCGGGCCGAATGGCGCGATGGGTGAGGCCGAGGCCCGCAAGCCCATCGAGCGCCAGCGCCGCCGGGCGCAAAACGCACTCGAGCAATTCGCGCTCGCCCCACGCGCGTGCATTGCCGGCAAGCGAGGGACCAGTCGGCGCCGGGCAGATGACGAAGCCGCCCTCCCCCCCCTCGGGCGTCAGGCTCACGCCCTCGGCGAGCGGCAGCAAAAGGCCCGGGATCGCGGCTTTGGCGAGAATCTCGATCGCATGGGCACGCGACGGCGCAAAAGCGCGAAGTTGTAGCGCCATCAGCGACGCCGCCGGGTACTGCGCATCGCGTGCGGCAAAAGCAACCACGCCACCGCCCGCCCCAGGCAATGGGACGGCAAAATCCACCCGGTAGCGCCCGCCGATCAGCGCCGGCCCGCCCTTCCCGCCTTCCTCACCACGCGCGGATGTCTCAGCCGTGTTTGCCGCCATGACGCCTGATCCCAGCCATCGGCGTCATCTTGGCGAAGGTGATTTACGAATTGGTAAACAACGCCACGGTTCATTCGGCGGCGAGCGGTGGGCGCGCGGTGGCGTGCGCAAGCGCGCGCGGCGCCGGCCGCATGACCCGCGCCAGCGACCAAATCACCGTCAAGGTCACGCCATAGACGACGATCTGCAGGCCGTCTGGCTCGGCGGTATAGCCAACCAGACTGTGGGCGAGCCGCCCGGCGATACTGTCATCGGCAAGCAGAAAGCCGGTGTTCCACACCGGCGCGGCGAGTAGATCGGCCATCCCCGCTTGCTGCAAAAACGCGACGGCCTGCGCCGCCATGCCGGCGGCCATCAGCGTGATCAACCCGCCGGTGAGCGAAAGCATGCGCCCAACCGGGATGGCAATCAGGCCACCATACAAGAGAGCCGCGACCAGCGCGCCCGCGGCGACGCCAAAGGCACCGCCGACCACCATACCCCACCCCGAGGCACCACCGGAAAGCGCGATGCCGTAGAGAAACAGCACGACCTCGGAGCCCTCGCGGAGCACCGCGATGGCAACGACGATACCAAGCGCCGCAAGTGGCCGCCGCCCGTCACTGACGGCACCGCCGAGCGCGCGCATTTCCTGGGCAATGGCGCGGCCATGGCTTGCCATCCAGATCGTGTGCCAAGCGAGCATCAGGGTTGCGATCCCGAGCACGCTGGCCTGAAAAACCTCCTGGCCGCTGCCCGCGAACAAGGCGCCGAGGCGGTCGGCCCCGGCCGCGAGCAGGCATGCGCCAGCGACCCCGGCGGCGATGCCGAGCCCGACCATGCGCCCCCGGCCGGCGACCCCGCGGGTTGCCGCGAGCACGATGCCGACGATCAGCCCGGCCTCGATGACTTCACGAAAGACGATCAGCAATGCGGCAAGCATGGGTCGCTTTCCCTAAATTTATCCGAACAATAAGAGGATTTCTTACTGCGCGATAACAACACCTTGGGCGGTTTTGTCGTGATATTCGCCCTCGAATTTATAGCGGCCGGGCGCGAGTGGGCGCAGATAGACCGTGCCGCTGCTGCCGCCGCCGATCACTTTTTCGACTTTGAGCGCCGAGGAATCAAACTCTTCCGCCGTTTTATCCATGTTTTTGATATGGATCGCCACCCGCTTGCCGGCGGGAATGGTGATCTCAGCCGGAGAAAACACATGATCCTTGATCACCAGATCGCGGCTTTCAACCGCGTCGGCGGCACAGGCGACGCCAGCGCCAAGGGTGAGCAGCAAAGCCGAGAGGGAAAGAAATGGCAGGGCACGCATCGTTTGGTTCGCCTCGTTCGGATGTCTCGGGTGAGAGGTATTTGATGAGAGTTATTCGCATTTGCAGACCGGGTTATACCGTTCCTCCCCCGCCTCGTCAAATCATCCGCACGTTGCTTGTCGTCGCCGCTCTCTTCGCCGCCAGCGCGAGGGCCGCCGATCCGCCGGAGATCACCATCCTCGCCGCCGGCATTTTCGCCCCTGCCCCAGCCGCCGAGGATATCCCGCCAGGCCTTCGTGATCAGACGCTGAGTGGCGTCGACCGCATCCCTCTACCCAGCCTCGAGATCGCAACCGAGACCATTCCAGCGCGCCTTTGCCGCAGCTTTGGATTGATTTTCACCCGCGCGGGGCGTGCCGAGACGCCATTGACGGTGCGCATCAGCCACCCGCCGCTGCACCGGCCCGATGGCCGTATCGGCAGTGTCGATCTGTTCGACATCCCGCCCGGCGCCGGGCGGCATTTCGTCGGCTTCACCTTTACCGAGCCGTGGGAGATGGTCGCCGGCGAATGGGTATTCACTTTGCTCGCTGGAGATCACCTGCTTGCCCGCGAGTCGTTCACCGTTGTTGCGAGCGACGAGCCGGCCGAGCGCGCACCGCCCCCCGGTGGCTGCGGGACGACAATCTCACGCGCCGGGGGCTTTCGTTTCGCGGCCTGGCTTGGCATGTTTTCGCCATGACATCCCAAAGCACGACATCCCAAGGCACGACAGCGCCGACCGCACCCGCGAACGCGAGCCTCGCCACACATCACCACCCCCCGCCACAGGCGGCGCCGCCAGCAGCCAAGTCCGCGCCGGTGCCTGCGCCGCCCGGCCTCATCCCGCCCAAACCCGAGGCCTCGCCTTCGGCGCAGGATCGCGAAAAAGCGGTTTACGAACAGCTCCAACGCGCCGAGCAGGCGATGATCGGCAAACGTCTGGGCGAAGCCGCCGGTATCTGTCAGGATGTGTTGGAGGCCGTCCCCGACTATCCGCCGGCGCTGGCCCTGCTCGGCAGCGTGCTTGGCAATCGCGGCGATGTCGGGCGCGCGATCCCGCTGCTCGAGCGCGCCGTTGCCAAACAGCCGAATGTCGCCGCCTGGCACAGCAATCTCTCTGGCCTCTATCGCTTGCTTTACCGCTTTCAGGACGCCGTCGCCGCTGCCACCGAAGCGGTGCGATTGCAACCCGCGGTGCCACGGTTTCAGGTCAATCTCGGCAAGGCGCTGATGGATCGGGGCGAGCGCGAGGCCGCCGTCAACGCGTTTCTGGCGGCGCTCGCCAAGGAACCGGGGCATGCGGAGGCGCATCTCGCCATTGGCCAGATCCTGCTTGCCCGTGGCGAGATGAAGCCCGGCTGGGTCGAGTATGAATGGCGCAATCAGCTCGATCAGGCCAGGGGGATGCTACCGAAAATGGCGGCGCCGGCGTGGAACGGGATGCGCATGCCCGAGGACCGGATCCTTCTCGTCGGTGATCAGGGCTATGGCGATACGCTGCAGTTCTGCCGCTATATCCCAGAGGTCGCGGCGCGGTGCCGGGAAGTGGTGGTGGGCTGCAGCCCCGATATCGAGGCGCTGATACGCACCGTGCGCGGGGTTTCGGGCTGTTTTACCCGCTGGGATCAGATTCCGGCGCATAAGGTGTTTTGCCTGCTCTCAAGTCTGCCTGGCATTTTCGGCACCGAGCTTACGACGGTACCGGCAAGCATCCCCTATGTCAGCGCCGATCCGGCCCTGATAAGCGCCTGGCAGACACGTTTCGCGCGCGATTTACCTCAGGATGCCTTGCGCGTCGGCATCGCCTGGGCTGGTCGCACGACCCATCCCAATGATCGCCGGCGTTCGATGCGGCTCGCCGATCTCGCGCCGCTCGCCGAGGTGCCGGGCGTTGCCTTCGTCTCGCTGCAGCAGAAATTCCCCGCCCGCGACCGCGCCGCCCCCTCCCCGCTCCCAAATCTCCTCGATGTCGGCGACCAGCTCACCAATTTCGCGGAAACCGCCGCGGCGATCGTCAATCTCGACCTCGTGGTTTGCGTCGATACGTCGATCGGCCATCTCGCCGGGGCGCTCGGGAAGCCGGCATGGCTCATGCTCGCCACCCCGTCGGATTGGCGCTGGCTACTCGATCGCGCCGACAGCCCCTGGTATCCGACGCACCGGCTTTTTCGCCAGCCGCAAGCCGGAGATTGGACGAGCGTCACCACCGCGATCGCCGAAGCCATCGCACGCCATCCCAGGCGCGGCAAACAAGCCGCGGCGACTTGAAGTTTGGGCAGATTTGGCGTCAGGATCCTTCGATTTTCCGGGCAAGAAGCGCTCTGACGGCTTCTGCCGTCAGGGGGCGGCCAAGGAGATAGCCCTGGCCCTCATTACAACCGCGTTCGGCCAGCGCCTCCAACTGATCCTCGGTCTCGATTCCCTCGGCCGTCGTCTCGACCCCAATATTTTTGCCAAGCCCGATAATCGCATCGATGACCGCTGCATCAGACAGGTTCGCGCCCATGCCGCTCACGAAACGCCGATCGATCTTGATCTTATCGAATTGAAAATTGCTGATATATGCAAGCGAAGAATAGCCGACGCCAAAATCGTCCATCGCTACGCGGACACCGAGCTCACGGATCGCTTGCAGAAAGCGGACATTCTTGCTTTCGTTACGAAACAAAGCGGACTCCGTGATTTCCAACTCGAGCCGATACGGTGCCAGCCCGGAACTTGTAAGCGCGTCGACAACCGTCGTCTGCAGCGAGGCATTGTCAAACTGCAGCGGTGATAGGTTGACCGCGACCGTCATGTCATCTGGCCATTTCGTCGCCTCATCGCAGGCTTTCTTCAAAACCCAAGCGCCGAGCTCATGGATTAGACCGGATTCCTCGGCGACTGGTATGAATTTCTCGGGAGAAATGTCGCCACGCGTCGGATGTTTCCAGCGGGCAAGCGCTTCAAAACCGGTGACACGGCGCTCCTTGATATCAAACTGCGGCTGATAGAACACTTCGAGCTGCTCGTGTTCCAACGCCAGCCGAAGATCCGCCTCCAAAAGCCGCTTTTCCTCGATATCCTTCAGCATCCAGGCCTCGAAAAGCACCACCCCGCCATGCCCGCTATTTTTTGCCCGATACATCGCGAGGTCAGCCGCTCTGATGAGCCCATCGCTATCATTTTCAAATTGCGCCGCATAGGCCACACCGCAGCTCGCGCCGATCTTAACCTCCCTTCCGGCAACATGAAACGGCTCTTGCAGTGCCTTGATAATTTCCTCGGCAAGCGCCGTCGACATTTGTGGCTGCTCGCCATAGCGCGACATGATCGCGAACTCATCACCACCAAGACGCGCGACCGCGAAATTTTGCGGCACCATTCCCTTAATGCGCGCAGCAACGGCACAAAGTAGCTTGTCGCCGACTTCATGGCCACAGCTGTCATTGACGAGCTTAAAACCATCGAGATCAATGAAAAGCAAGGCCGGCTCGAGATTCCATCCGGCATTACCGCCCATCGCATGATTGAGGGCATCAAGAAAACCTTGCCGATTGAGTAGTTCGGTCAGAGAATCATGATAGGCCAAAAAACGAAGTCGCTCCTCCGAAATCCGTCTTTTTTCTGCCTCATCCTTCAGCTCGCCTTCCTTATCATGTAAGGCATTGTCGAGCTCTTTGGCCTTCGCCTCGAGTGAGAGCTTCGATTTCAGCGTCTGCTCACTCGCTCTTTTGACATCGAGCTGGCTCTTAATGCGGGCAAGTGCCACCGCAAGATCGACGGGCTTGGTGATATAGTCGTTGGCCCCGAGGCTCAAACTATCAACGACGTTCTCGCTTTCGCTCTTCGCTGTCACCATGATCACAGGCAGCTCGGTGCTAGAAAATTTCTCGCGAATACGCCGCAAAACCTCGTTGCCATTGAGATCTGGCATCATGACGTCGAGCAAGACGAGGTCGAATTCGCCGCGTTCGATTTGCTCCAACGCTTCTATCCCACCCGCCGCCTCGGCCACCGCAAAGCCTCTACGGCCAAGGCGAATGACGAGGATCTCACGGTTATCCGCGACATCATCGACAACAAGAATTCGCGCGGTTGGCGCAGAGCTCGGCTCGGCTAACTTCCGCGTCGGTCGTTCAAGAATTGGCAGCGACACGCCTTCACTCATTTGAAAATTCCCCCGAAGAATGTAGCCTTGGCTGTCTCAGACCATTGTTCATCACAGGTGTCAGGCTGCCTCAGCGACGATATCCGCTGGCGTTCCGCGGTACGCGGACCCTTTCTCCCGCATTTCTAGATAAGCCGGAATATCGATCTTGAAGACCGATCCCACACCGACCGTACTTTCGACTGAGATTTCTCCCCCCAGAAGCACCGCGATTTTACGACTGATTGCCAAACCCATGCCGGTGCCGCCGAATTTTGCCGCGATCGAGGCGTCAGCCTGCATGTATGATTCGAAAAGTTTCGATAGTGACTCGGGAGCAATCCCGATTCCCGTATCGCTAATCTTGGCATGGAAGCGATCGTCTGCCTGGTTTTCCTCGATGTCGAGCTGCATTGATACAACCCCGTCCTTGGTGAACTTCCCAGCAGTGCTGAGGAGATTGATCAGCATCTGCCGAAGCTTAGTCCGATCCGTTCGCAGCCGCATGCCGGATTGCCGACAATCGACATCAAATCTATTGCCGTTTTTCCTGATAATCGGCAGGGCATTGGCGATCACTTCGTCTCTAAGATCACCGAGCGTGAACTCGGAAATATCGAGGGTATCTTCTTCCTTGGCGAGTTTTTTCGAATCTAATACGCTGGAAACCAAAGACAGAAGATGTCGCCCTGCCGCGCTAATCCGTGACAATTGTTTCACGAAGCCTTCTTCATTGCCGCTATCCTCCGCGGCATCTTCGAGAAGAATCTCAGCGTAGCCGATGATAACATTGAGTGGCGTGCGGAGTTCGTGGCTCATCTTGGAGAAAAACAAAGATTTTTGATGGCTGACATGCTCCGCATGCTGGCGCGCCTTCTCGAGCTTCTCAAGCGTCATCCGAAATCGCTCGGCCTCGTATTTCAAGTCACTACGCAACGCGATGATGCGGGCATAGTAAAACTGAAGTTCAACGGTGCGGGCCCGTTTCCCGAATTGTGAGATGAATCGTTTCAATGGGTTACGCAACGGGCGGGGCGATTTTCCGCTGGAATGTGG
>JAJYXY010000233.1 GCA_021801465.1 Pseudomonadota bacterium | reverse complement strand
CCATGGCGCCTCGGCGATCGTGCGCGGGGTCGGCGGCGCGCTCTCCGGCGCGCCGGTGATGGCGACCGATCTTCGCGCCTCGGTCTCGCTGGTGCTCGCCGGCCTTGCCGCGCGCGGTGAGACCATTGTCAACCGCGTCTATCACCTCGATCGCGGCTATGAGGCGCTGGTCGAGAAGCTCACCGGCTGCGGCGCCGCGATCGAGCGGCTCAAAGGGTGACCCCGGCGATGGGGCCGCATAGCTTCTTTTGTCTCGACGGCCATACCTGCGGCAATCCGGTGCGCCTCGTCGCCGGCGGCGCGCCACTGCTCACCGGTGCGACGATGAGCGAGCGGCGCGCCGATTTCATCGCCCGCTTCGACTGGATCCGCCGCGCCCTGATGTTCGAGCCGCGCGGGCATGACGTGATGTCGGGCGCCATCCTTTATCCCCCGCTCCGCGCCGATTGCGATGCGGCGATCCTGTTCATCGAAGTTTCCGGCGCCTTGCCGATGTGCGGCCACGGCACCATCGGGACGGTGACCATGGCGCTCGAACACGGCCTCATCACGCCAGCGCGCGAGGGCGAGGTGGCGCTCGACGCCCCCGCCGGGCGGGTCGTCGCCCATTATCGGCGCGAGGGGCGGTTCATCGAGGAGGTGCGGCTCTATAACGTTCCCGCGTTCCTCGCCGCCGCCGATCTTCGGGTTACCTGCCCGGGTCTGGGCGACATCACCGTCGATATCGCCTATGGCGGCAATTTCTACGCGATCGTCGAGAAGCAGCCGGGCTATGACGGGCTCGAATCGCTTTCGGCTGACGCTATCCTCCGCCTGAGCCCGGCGCTGCGCGACGCCGTCAACCGCGCGATCGCCGTCACCCACCCCGAGGACGAGACGATCCGCGGGGTTTCCCACATTCTCTGGGCCGGCGCGCCGCGCGATCCGCGGGCCAGCGCGCGGAACGCCGTCTTCTACGGCGCCCGCGCCATCGACCGCTCGCCCTGCGGCACCGGCACCTCGGCACGCATGGCGCAGCTCGTCGCGCGCGGGCGGCTTCGGATCGGCGACGACTTCATCCACGAAAGCATCATCGGCTCGTTGTTCGAAGGCCGCGTCGAAAGCGCCGCAACGGTCGGCGGCAAACCCGCGATCCGCCCGAGCGTTGCTGGTTGGGCGCGCCTGCACGGGCTCAACACCATCCTCGTCGATCCGCGCGATCCGTTTTGGGCCGGGTTTCAGGTGGTATAGAGGCGAAGGCGGTCTTTTTTGGAAAAAAGAGCCAAAAAACTTTTCTCCAAAAAACTTTTCTAATGAAGACTATCCCATTTTCGCCGCAGGGCGATGAGGTCGGCCCAAGCCTGGCGCTTGGCCCCAGGTGAGCGCAACAAATAGGCCGGATGATAGGTCGCAAGCATCGGAATCGGCCCCTCCACACCAGGCACCTCAACCGCGCGCCAAACGCCGCGGACCCGCGTGATACCTGCATTGCCGCCCAATAGTGCCTTGGCCGCCAAGCCGCCAAGCAGCAACACCAGGCGCGGGCGCACCAAAGCGATCTGACGATGCAAAAACGGCAGACACACCGCCACTTCGGCATCCGTCGGGCTGCGATTGCCGGGCGGGCGCCAAGGCAACACATTGGTGATCAAATACCGATCGCGCGCGAAGCCGATGCTCGCCAGCATCCGGTCGAGTAATTGCCCGGAAGGCCCAACGAACGGCTTGCCAAGACGATCCTCCTCGGCCCCGGGTGCCTCGCCGATCAGCATGAGACCCGTCTCCGGGTTGCCATCATTGAACACGAGATTGGTCGCCGTTTCGCTCAGCGGGCAGCCATCAAACGCCGCGAGCGCCTGCCGCAACTGATCGAGCGTGCCCGCCGCCGCCGCGATCGCCACCGCCCGCGCCTGCGGCGCCGGTATCGTGCGATCCATCGGCAAAAGGGCGCGCACGGGGCTTGCGGGCGCGGCGGAAGCGGGCAAAGAGGGAGCGGCGAAACGATCCACGGCCGCTTCCGCGATGGCCTCATCCGCCCCCCAGAAGAGCTGCCAGCGCAGAGCCTCGATCAACGCCGTTCGAGCATCCATCGCCAGGGTTTTGCACAAACCGGGAGGGTCGGCTAGACTTTCCCAAGAAGAAAGGAAGGTGACGTATGGGTGAGGGAGATATCGGTCGCGAGAAGATGGATTTCGACGTTGTCATCGCCGGCGGCGGGCCGGCGGGGCTTGCGAGCGCCATTCGTCTCAAGCAGCTGATGCCGGACGCATCTGTCTGCCTCGTTGAAAAAGGCAGCGAAATCGGCGCCCATATCCTCTCCGGCGCGGTGATCGAGCCGCGCGCGCTCGCCGAGCTGATCCCCGATTGGCAGAGCGAGGGCGCGCCCTTGACGACGCCGGCGGCCGAGGATCGGTTTCTCTTCCTCACCCAAACCGGCGCGCGCCGCCTGCCAACGCCGGCGCAAATGCATAACGCGGGCAATTTCGTCGCGAGCCTCGGCGATCTCTGCCGGTGGCTCGCAACCCGCGCCGAAGCGCTCGGGGTCGAGATTTATCCCGGGTTTCCCGCCGCCGCCCTGATCGAGGAGGAGGGGCGCGTCGCTGGCGTCATCACCGGCGATATGGGGGTGACCAAAACCGGCGAACACGGCCCCAATTATCAGCCGGGTATGGAACTCCGCGCCGCCTACACCGTTCTCGCCGAGGGCTGCCGCGGCTCGCTCAGCAAACAAGCGATCGCCCGCTTCGGCCTCGCCGAGGGCGCCGATGCGCCCACCTTCGCGATCGGAATTAAGGAATTGTGGGAGGTGCCGGCGGAAAACCATCGCCCGGGCGAGATCACCCATACCATCGGCTGGCCGCTCGACCGGCGCACCTATGGCGGCTCGTTTCTCTATCATTTCGGTGCCAATCTGGTGTCCTATGGCTTCGTCGTCGGCCTCGATTATCGCAATCCTTGGCTCTCGCCCTTCGAGGAGATGCAGCGCCTCAAGACCCATCCCGCCTTGGCCGGCAATTTCGCCGGCGGGCGGCGGGTGAGCTATGGCGCGCGGGCGTTGGTCGAAGGCGGGCTGCAATCGCTGCCACGGCTCGATTTTCCTGGCGGCATTCTGATTGGGGATGCCGCTGGGCTTCTCAATGTGCCGAAGATCAAGGGCACGCACATGGCGATGAAATCCGGGATCATCGCCGCCGAGGCGTTGGCCGAGGCATTGGGCGGCGCGCGGCCGGCCCGGCTCACGAGCTACCCCGAGCGGCTGCGCGCGAGCTGGCTTTGGGAGGAATTGCGGGCCGCCCGTAATATCCGCCCTGGCTTCGCCCGCTTTGGCCTTTGGGGCGGGCTCGTCAATGCCGCGCTCGATACCTATGTTTTTCGCGGGCGGGCACCATGGACATTGCATCACCCGCACCCCGATCATGCAACCCTGCTCCCCGCCGACCGGGCGCCGCGCATCGCCTATCCGAAGCCGGATGGCAAACTCACCTTCGATCGCCTGTCCTCGGTCTTCATCAGCAACACCAATCACGAGGAAGAGCAGCCGGCGCATCTCAAACTGCGTGAGCCGGCGCGCTGGCAAGCGGTGAATTGGCAGCGTTTCGCCGCCCCCGAAAGCCGCTATTGCCCTGCCGGAGTCTATGAAGCGGTCGGCGTCGAGGAGGGCGCGCCGCGGCTGCAAATCAACGCGCAAAACTGCGTCCATTGCAAAACTTGCGACATCAAGGACCCGACGCAAAACATCGATTGGTGCACGCCAGAGGGCGGCGGTGGACCCAATTACCCGAGCGGTATGTAATTCCGGTCAGCGATCTCGCTGACTGGGATGCGCGCAGGCTTGGTGTGGCCTGCCATTTCGCCGCCGAGTGACAACAGAACAAAGTAAGAACGGTTTATTAACGGCAAAAAAATCCCAATGTGCGGATTCTGTTCCGAACTTAGGCTATAAATTTGATGAAAACCTTTCAAAATGATCCGAAAAATACGCCGTATAGTTGTATTTTTCGGAAGCGCCTGCCACCCAACCTTCTGCTGGCTAAGGTTGGGTGGGATGGGGTGCGTTGCGTCAGCTCGCGAGCTTGGCTGCGGGCGCGCGCGGATGCGGGGCGTGAATAGGCTCATCCTTGGGCAATTCGGTCGCAACCTCGCGCGCCCAGCCGCTGGCTGCTGTCTCCCAGGCTTCGAAGAGGCATTCCGCCATTTCATCGGCAAGGCTCCGCATCGTCGCGACGTTACGGGTAAAGCGCTTGTGCGCGAGTGCGATTTGCTGCGCCGGTAAGGGCAGCGTCGCCCCGCCATCGCGAACGCGTGTCAGCTCGCCATAATCTTCGGCGACCAGGCGCTGGATCTCTGATGCCTGATGTTGTGATACGGCAACAAGTTTTTGCATCAGGCGCATATTCGCCTCCGTCAGATGCTGCCAGCCCGCCTGCCATGCGACGCCATTGTCCCGGCTCGTCCCCAAGCTGGCGCCGACATCGCCAGCGCGCTGCCAGAGCTGCTTCCAGCTTGCCCAAATGTCAGCGTTTGGCACACTCGAAGGAGCGGGACGGCGAAGCATTTCAGAAGAACTCATCTCGGCCATGTCGTTTCTCCACGGTTTATGTTGCATCATCAACGTGACGCGATGTTCCTTAAGCGGGTTTCCTGCCGCGTGCCTTGATCGGTATCAACGCGACCCTCACAAATCAGTGATGGCGCCGCCCGGTCACGCCGCCACTTTACAGTCTTGCGCTAAATCCGTTACGCTTTGCGGGTTAATTGGATGCGCTATCATCACAATCCCACTGTCACAATAAATGCGGAGACAACCATGTCGCGAGCGCTCTCAGACCTTCGCCCACCATCCTGGATTTCCGAATTCAAAGCCTTCATCATGCGCGGCAGCGTCGTTGATCTCGCCGTCGGCATCGTCATTGGCGCGGCCTTCACCGCCGTCGTCAACAGCTTGGTCAAGGATATCATCAACCCCTTGATCGGCATTCTCATCGGCGGGATCGATTTTTCCAACGTTTTTGTCGCGCTCAACGGCAAGCATTACGATTCGCTCGAGCAAGCCAAGGCGGCGGGCGCGGCGACGATCAATCTCGGCTTGTTCATCAACGCCATTGTCCAATTCCTGATCGTGAGCTTCGCGATCTTCTGGGTGATCAAGGGGCTGACCCGGCTCAATCTGCGCAACACGCCGCCGCCCGCCGCGCCGAGTAAAAGCGAGAGTCTGCTCGGGGAAATTCGAGACCTGCTCAAGGCTGCGCCGCGCTGACGATCCCCCGGATGCGATGACGCAAAAAAACCGGCCGGGTTTCCCCGGCCGGTCGCACTGGCGGCGAATGCCGTCAATCGTGCAGGGTTTCGAGATAGGCGATGACGGCGTGGCGATTCCATTTGCGCTTGAGGCCGGCGAAATGCATCGCGACCCCTGGAACCCAGGCCTGCGGATCCCAGAGATAATGCGTGAGTTCGTCGGAGGTCCAAACTTTGCCGAAATTCTTCATCGCATCGGAATAGGCGAAGCCGGGTTCGGTCCCCGCCTTGCGTCCAACGACGCCATAGAGGCTCGGCCCCACGCGATTGACGCCTTTCTTGTCGGAATGACACTGGGCGCAGATTTTATTGAACACGTCGTGCCCATGGGCGATCATCGCCGGCTTGTTGTTCTCGTCCTCCTCGTCGGCGATTTGCGCGCGCGCCATCATGCCAGTTACGAGCACGAGGCTAAAGGCGAAGGCACCGAGCCCGAGAGTAACGGCACGTTTCCAACCGCCATAGCGCAGTCCGGTAGCAGGGGTTTGGGTCAACACGTCACACCTCCCTCTATCTATTGATCGTTGCATAGCATGTTTCCTCCTTACCATGCCAGCCAGACATAGAGGTAGAGCGTGTTCATGCCGCTAGCATTGTGGCCGAAGCCGTCGAAGTTGTTGGTGCCACCGTTGAATTCGAGATAGTCGGTATATTGCACGCCGAGCTTCAGGTTCTTTTCGAAATCCCAGACGGTGTTCGCCGATTTGCCGAAGGGAACCCAATCCGCCTCCCAGATCAAAGCCTGGGTGTTGGGGCTGCCATTGGCGCTCCCGACGATAGACGCTGGCGCATAGAGCGTTTTGTCAGACGTGCCCCAGGTGCCATTATAGGCCATGGTGAGGCCATACGTATTTTTATACCAATAGTCACCGGCGATGCGGAAATTCTCCAGCTCGTTATAGGCCTTGCTAGCGAGGCCGGCATTGCGCGTGGCATCGAGCTGCGCTTGCTGCTGGAGCAGATTGGTATCGATGGCGAAGATATGATTGCCGTTGGTATATTGGTAGTTGGCATCAACGCCATAATCGAGATAGGTGTTTGTCCCGGGCTCGGCGATGACGTTCGCGGCCATCGGCGCGTAGAAGGCAACACCGCCGAGTTCGAGGAAGTTATGGCCCCACTGCTTCTGCCAAGCGACCCGAACATAAGGCGCCGCGCCCTCGACCTCACCGAGTGACGGCACCGAGCCTTCACCAAGTGCTTGGAACCAGGTCGGGCTCAGCGATTTATAGGCACCACCCTCGATATACCAGGTCTGGTTGATCCACCAATAGTTGGTGAGGCCGATCGTGTTCGCCCCGCCCAAAGCCTGGATCGCCAAGGGCGCCGTGACCGGGCCGGGCGAAACCGCTGAACTGGCGTACGGATAGGCGTAGTGATAAAGGGTGTTGTAGGGATCCTGCACCGTCGGCCCATCGTTTAAATCGAGGCCGATTTCGACGTCCTGGTTGGAAATCGCAAAATCATGCTGCAAGCGAAGGTCGCTATCGTCAAGAGCGACCGAGCTGCCATCTTGCGCGGCGGTGATCTGGATCATGCCGCCGGCATAGTCCGAAAGCCGCCCGGCGATGAACAGGGACATTTGATCGAGGTTGAAATTGTTGTTGGCACGATAGTCATTGGCCGGAGATCCCCCCTCGACAGGGGTTGCCGTGTTGTTGAATGACGCGAATGCCATCGCCGAGATCGGGATATAAGGGTAAGGTGTATCGGGTGCGGCGAGCACATACCCCCCAAGCTTGAACGCAATCCCGAATGGCGTAAGCTGCGGGCCAAAAGCGCCGATATGGCAAGCGCTGCACGGCTGATCGGTCTGGCGGGCAAAGGCCGGAACGGCTTCTGCCTTATTGACCGAGAACAATACCCCAAGGGCCACCACCAACCCCGAAAGCCAAGGCAATCTCCCGCCCATTCGGCGGGCTCTTCGATAGTCGTTCATTACGAACCTCCTTCACGGTATCGCGACGTGGAAGTTCAAGCATTTTTACCTATCAGACTTTGATCTCGATCAAAGATTGGTCCGGGTCAGGGAGATTTTCCGCCGCTGTGGTAGCGCCGCAACATCGCAGCACCGCCCCCGGTCAGCGCATCAGGCCGGCAAGCGCTTTCCAGAAGAACAACGCATCGCATGAGACGCCGCGTTTGGTCACGCTGAATCCGGGGATGCGCCCGCCCTCGATCCAGCCGAGATCACGCGCCAGCGCCTCTGCCGGGCCGCCAGCGATCGCGTTCAGCGTCAAAAGCCGCCGCCCATGCCGCTGCGCCGCCGCCTCCACCGCCCGCATCAAGGCCTCCGCAAGGCCGCCGCCGCGATAGCCCGGCAGGATTAGGAGATGCTGCACCTCGGCGCGGTGGTCCTGATAAGGCGGGGTGTTGATGTCGAGCTGCACCGAACCCGCGAGCACGCCATCGACCCAGCCGGCGATGAGAACTCTCTGGCCGCCAGCGACCTCGGCCGAAACCCCGCGCCAATAGCGCCGCGCCTCGGCCGGCGAGGCGAGCGGCACTGCCTCGTCCTCGGCGGCGGAGGCGGCCAGGATATCGCCGAGACGGCGATCGGCAGACGACGCGGCGGCGGCGTCGAGTTCGGCGACCGCGATGCCGGCTGCCGGCTTGGCATAGCCGAAAGCCAACGTCTGGCCGGCATCGACACGGATCGGGCCTTCGCGCAGGAACGAGTGTTTTTCGAAAAACCGCTGCGCCGCATCCGCCCTGGTGTCGCACCAGAGGATCAGGCGCCGCGCCTCCGGCACCCACCCTTCGGCCGCCGCGAGCAGCCGCGAGGCCAGCCCCCGCCCGCGCGCCGCGTGCGTGACAACGAGATGGGTGATCTCGAACGTGCCTTCGGCGTCATGCGGCGCGATCGCGGCGAGCCCGACGATGCGCCCCCCTTCGCTCGCGACGAAAACGCCGCCTGCCTGCGGCGCGGCAAGCGGGCGCCCCGGCGTGGCGCCCGGGATTTCCGCGAGGGATGTGGCGAGCAGGGCTGAAATTCCGGCCGAATCGCCTTCCCGCGCCGGGCGGATGCGCAATTCGGCGCGGGGTTCGCCCCGGATCAGCGCAAGCCCTGACAAAAGCGGATGATGCGCTGTCCCGCCGTCTCCAGCGCCGCCTCCGAGGTCGCATAGCTTACGCGGACATAAGGGCTCATGCCGAACGCCGCCCCTTGCACCACCGCGACATGCTGTTCTTCGAGCAGGGCTTCCGCAAAATCGGTGTCGGTCGCGATCTCCCGCCCGGCTGCGCTGCGGCGGCCGATACAGCCGGCGATGTTGGGATAGAGATAGAACGCGCCCTCGGGCTTGTGGCAGGTGATGCCTGGCGCCGCGCTGAGCAGATCGAGGAGAAGATCGCGGCGGCGGCGATAGGTCGCGCGCTGTTCCACGAGAAAATCCTGCGGCCCGTCAAGGGCGGCAGCCGCCGCCGCCTGGCCGATGCTGGAGACGCCGGCCGTCGCCTGGCCCTGCATGTTGACCATGGCGCGGATCAAGGGCCGCGGCCCGGCGCAGAACCCGATCCGCCAGCCGGTCATGGCATAGGTCTTGGAGACGCCCGAGACCGTCACCACCCGCTCGCGGAGCCGAGGTTCAGCGGCGGCGAGCGTGACATAGCGGAACCCGTCATAGAGCAAATGCTCGTAAATATCGTCGGCCAGCACCCAGACATCGGGGTGTTCGAGCAACACCCGCCCGATCGCCGCCATCTCCTCCGGCCCGCAGGCAGCACCGGTCGGGTTATTGGGAAAATTCAGGATAAGGAGCCGGGTGCGGGGCGTGATCGCGTGCGCGAGATCCTCGGCGCGCAGATGAAAACCGGCATTTTCCGGGCACGAGACCGGAACCACCCGCCCGCCGGCGAGTTCGGCCATCAGCGCATAGGAAGCCCAGTAGGGCGCCGGGATGACGACCTCCGCTCCGGGATCGACGGCGGCCATCAGAGCATCGAAAATCACCTGCTTGCCGCCATTGCCGACCATGATTTCATCGAGCGCGTAGTCGAGCCCCTGGTCGCGCCGGAATTTGCGCTGGATGGCCTCTTTCAGCGCCCGCGTGCCGTCCTGCGGCGGGTATTTGGTCTCGCCGCGCCGCGCCGCTGCTTCCGCCGCCGCGATCGCGTGTGCCGGGGTTGCGAAATCGGGCTCGCCGATCGAAAGCGCGATGACATCGGCGCCGCCCTCACGCAAGGCGCGGGCGCGCGCCGTCATCGCCGCAGTGGCGGCGGTGGGCACGCGGGTCAGACGCTCGGCGAGCGGCGGGCTCAAAGTCAGGAAAGACCCTGGCAGAAGCGCTGGATGCGCGTGCAGGCCTCGCGCAGCGCCTCGGTCGAGGTCGCGTAGCTGATACGGATATAGCCGGGATAGAGGAATGCCGCGCCATGCACGGCCGCGACCCCTTCTTCTTCCAAGAGGGCGGTGACGAAATCCTCGTCGCTCTCGATCGCGGTGCCGGCGCGGGTTTTCTTGCCGAGGCAGCCATGGATCGCGGGATAGACATAAAATGCGCCTTCGGGCTTATGGCACGAGATGCCCGGCGCTGCGTTCAGCATGGCGACGACGAGATCGCGCCGCTCCTGATAGACCTTGACCATCGCCGCGATCGACTCCTGCGGCCCAGAAAGCGCTTCCAGCGCCGCTGCCTGGCTGATCGAGGAGGGGTTGGAGGTGGACTGGCTCTGCAGCGTGTCCATCGCCTTGATCAATTCGCGCGGCGCCCCGGCATAGCCGATGCGCCAGCCGGTCATGGCATAGGCTTTCGAGCAGCCATTCATCGTCACCGTGCGGGATTTGAGCCGCGGCTCGACGGCGGCGATGGTTGCGGGGCGGAACCCGTCATAGGCGAGTTTTTCGTAGATATCGTCCGTGAAGATCCAGACGTTCGGATGGCGCAGCAACACCTCGCAGATCGGCCGCAATTCCTCCGCCGAATAGGCGGCGCCGGTCGGATTGCAGGGGCTGTTGAGGAAAAACCATTTGGTCCGCGCCGTGATCGCTTGCTCGAGGTCTTCGGCGCGAAGCTTGAAGCCGCTATTCTGGCTGCACGGCACCGGGACCGGGGTGCCGTCGGCGAGTGCTACGATATCGGGATAGCTCACCCAGCACGGGGTTGGGATGATCGCCTCGTCGCCTTGGTTCAGCGTCGCGACCATGGCGTTATAGATCACCTGCTTGCCGCCGGTGCCGACGATGATCTCCTCCGGTTTGTAATCAAGCCCGGAATCGGCGCGGAATTTGGCCGCGATCGCGGCGCGGAGCGCAGGCGTTCCGGCGACATCGGTATATTTCGTCTCACCGGCCGCGATCGCACGGATGGCGGCTTCCTTGACGTTTGCCGGAGTGTCGAAATCGGGCTCGCCGGCGGAGAGGCTGATGATGTCGCGCCCGGCGGCTTTGAGCGCGCGCGCCTTGGTGGAGATGGCGATGGTCTGGCTCGGGCTGATGCGGCCGAGGCGGTCGGCGATGAAGCTCATGGAACCCTGCGTGCGTGGAAAGGGATCGTCTTTTTACAGCAAAAAAAACCGCGTGACCCTACCCGGCTCACGCGCCGCCGGCAAGCCGCGTGCGCCGATGGTCCGCGGCGTTGCGGCTTTTTTGGTGCCTGCTCTGGGCCTACTCTGGACCTACTCTCGGCCTACTCTGGCGCCGCGATTGCACGCCATGTTAGAAGACAGGCGTCGAGGCGGCGGGCAATTAACCGCCAACCAAATCGAGCTGCGAATAGGGCATCACCAAAATGGAAAAAGACCTCATAAAATGAAAGCAGTCATTCTGGCGGGCGGTCTCGGGACCAGGTTAGCTGAAGAGACGGAAACCAAACCGAAGCCAATGGTCGAAATCGGCGGCCGTCCCATTCTTTGGCACATCATGAAAATCTATGCGACGCACGGGATCAACGACTTCATTATTTGTCTTGGCTACAAGGGCTATGTAATCAAAGAATTCTTCATCAATTATTTTGTCCATAGCTCTGATATCACCGTCGATCTCGGCCGCAACGCCGTCGAGGTGATCCGCCCGCAGGCCGAGCCCTGGCGCGTCACCCTGGTTGAAACCGGCGAGGCCACCGAGATCGGCGGCCGCCTCCGGCGCATCCTGCCGCATGTCGCCGATGACGAGGCGTTCTGCCTCACCTATGGTGACGGTGTCGCCAATATCGATGTCCGCGGCCTGATCGATTTCCATCGCAAGGAGGGGCGGCTCTGCACCGTCACCGCCGTGCAGCCGCCCGGTCGCTTCGGCGCCATTCGCCATGAGGGCGCGCGGGTGACGCGCTTTGCCGAAAAGCCGGTCGGCGATGGCGGCTGGATCAATGGCGGCTTCTTCGTCGCAAGCCCCGCCGTCGGCGCCTATATCGCCGGCGATGATACGGTTTGGGAGCGCGAACCCTTGGAGCGGCTGGCCGAGGAGGGGCAGCTCTCGGTCCATTTCCATCAGGGCTTCTGGCACCCGATGGATACGCTGCGTGACCGCCGCTTGCTCGAGGGGCTTTGGGCCTCTGGCCAGGCGCCTTGGAAGATCTGGTGACCCATGCGCATTCTGATAACCGGTAATCTCGGCTATGTCGGCTCGGTGCTCGTCGGCCATCTGCGGCGGGCGCTACCGGAGGCGCGCCTGATCGGCTTCGATGCGGCGTTTTTCGCCCATTGCCTGACCGCGCGGGCACCGCTCCCCGAGCATTGTCTCGAGCGCCAGCATTTCGGCGATGTCCGCGATCTCCCCGGCGATCTGCTCGACGGCGTCGATGCAATTGTGCATCTCGCCGCGGTCTCGAACGATCCCATGGGCAATCGTTTCGAGGAAGTGACGGATGCGATCAATCACCGCGCCAGCGTCCGTCTCGCCGAACTCGCGGCAGCGCGCGGCGTCAAGCATTTCGTGTTCGCCTCCTCCTGCAGCGTCTATGGGCTTGCTGATGCAACGCCGCGGCGCGAGGGCGATGCGCTCAACCCGCTCACCGCCTATGCGCGCTCGAAAATCGCAACCGAGGAGGGGCTCCGTCAGGCCGATCTCGGCGCGATGGTGACGACGTCGCTCCGCTTCGCGACCGCGTGCGGATTCTCGCCGCGGCTTCGGCTCGATCTCGTGCTCAATGATTTCGTTGCCGCAGCCCTTGCCGCGCGCCGCATCAGCGTGCTCTCCGATGGCTCGCCCTGGCGGCCGCTGATCGATGTCAACGACATGGCGCGCGCCATCATCTGGGCGCTGACCCGCGACGAGAGCGCCGGCGGGCGGCGGCTTTCGGTCAATGCCGGGTCGGATGCGTGGAATTTCCAGGTCCGCGATCTCGCCGCCGCCGTCGCCGCGGCGGTGCCGGGGACGGAGGTTTCGA
>JAJYXY010000151.1 GCA_021801465.1 Pseudomonadota bacterium | reverse complement strand
ATGAGGGGGAAATCACGGTCTATCTCTCGCCGCGTGACGATACCGCCAACAGCACGCTCCGCGACGCCGTCGCAATTTCCTCCGACGGGAATGAGGATGCAACGATCGCCGAGGTCGCGGCACGCATCACCACCGGCGATGCGTTTCTTGCCGAGCACGGGATTGCGCATCTCGATTTTCTCAAAATCGATGTCGAAGGGGCGGAATTTTCGGTGCTTAGCGGCTTCCAAAACGCGTTCGCCCGCAACGCGATAGACCTGGTGCAGTTCGAATATGGCGAAATCAACCTCAAAACCCGCGATTTTCTGGAGGATTACTATAAATTTTTCACCGCGCGCGGCTTTGTGGTTGGAAAGCTCTATCCCGATGGGGTGATGTTCAAGGATTACACGCTCGCCGATGAGGATTTCCTCGGCCCCAACTATATCGCCTGCCGCGCCGAGCGCGCCGATTTGATCGCGGCTTTGCGCTTCCCCGACATGGCCCGCGGGCGATAGATCATAGCGCGCGGTTTTTCGCGACCTCCGCCGCCTCGGCCAAAATATGCCGCGCATTGCCGGCCCAAGTGTGATCGGCGCGGATGAGGCTGGCGCGAGCCGCCGCACCAAGGCGTGCCCGCAACCCCGCATCGCCGGCCAGCCGCATCACCGCCGCCCACAGCGCATCATCATGGGCCGGGTCGAACAGCAGCGCATTTTCCTCATGGGTCAGAATTTCGCGGATATTCGGCTGATCCGGGGCGACGATGGCGCGGCCCGCGGCCATGTATTCGAAAATTTTCAGCGGTGAGGCATAATCCACAACGCGCGGCTGCAACGCGATATCGAACCCCGCGACCAGAGCCGGAATCTCCGCGCGTCCGATCAGCCCGGTAAAACGCACGCGCGCGTCAATGCTAAGAGACGCGGCCTGGCGTTCGAGCGCTGGGCGCGCCGGCCCGTCGCCTGCGATGACCAGGCGAAGCCGTGGATCTGCCCCCGGTTTGGCCAGCGCCGAGATGACCCGATCGAGCCCGTGCCAGTCGCGCACGAACCCGGTGAAGCCGAGCACCACGCTTTCGCCTGTGCGGTGCGCGCAGAGCGCCTCGGGATAGGCGGCGAGATCGATCCCGTTCGGCGTGATGCTGATGCGCGCTTTCGCGACACCGCTTCGCGCGATCATTTCCGCGAGCACCCCGGTCACGGCATAGACGCGATCGGCGGCGCACCAGACAAAACGCTCCGCCCAGCGGGCGAGGGCGCGGAGACGAAGTCCACCAAACCGAGCCCGCTCTGCCGCGAGCGGGGCATTGACCTCAAGGAAATAAGGAATCCCAGCGCGGCGGGCGAGGGCGGCGCCGGCGAGATAATAGAGGTTATAGCGCTCATAGATGAGATCGGGGCGGAATTCGCGCTGCGCGCTGCGAAGGCGTCGAAAGGCGGGAATATTGTAGGCAAGTTCCGCAATCTCTGCGAGGGCCCCCGGCAGAAAACGGCGCGCCAACGCAACCAGGCGGCTCTCGCCCCCGAAGCCGGATTGCTCATAAAAGCCCGGCCCGATGACCATCACCTCCGCCCCCGCGGCACGCAGCGCTGCGATCAGCTCCTCGACATGAACGCTTTGCCCATCGCGTGACTGGATGCGATGGCTATAGAGAATACGCATGAACACTCCCGTGCCAACACAAAGCGAGATAGCGGCGCCAAGCGCGCAAGAGAAGAAATTTTTTGCTTCTTTTTTATAAAAAATAAGATCAATGTTTTTTTGAAAAAAGAACCAAAAAACTTTACCCTCTTGCTTAGGTTTGTGGGCCATACCCCGCTCTGAGGCGGGGCGGCGAGATCGGGCGAGAGCGGAAAAATCTCCGGCACCAAACGATGGGACTTGGTGAGGCCGACGAGGAGGCGGAGGCTCGTCGCGCTGCCCCAGCCGGCACCGGCTAAGATGTTCACCCCCCAACCATAATCGGCTTCTCATCGAGGGAAAAACCCACCTGCGCGCCGCGATGGGCTAGTGAGCCTTCGCGATGCGAAGGATTTTCCTCGCCACCATTATCGCGCGCTGACAAGGTTCATCCGATTGCCCCGAAGGCAGCTCGGTATATCCGTTGACCATCGACGGTCAGTGGGGCTAGATAAAATCTTCGCACCCGTAGCTCAGCTGGATAGAGCGCCACCCTCCGAAGGTGGAGGTCGCACGTTCGAATCGTGTCGGGTGCGCCATTTCAGAACAGAACCGCGCTCTTGTGCCGGGGGGCAACGAAAGCCTGCCCGCTGGAGCGCTCAAAAGAGTCCATCAAGGGAAAGCTTAAAAGCGCCGGCTGGGACAACCGAGTCCATGCCACCTCCCGTCGCAGCTAACAAACAGTCAAATGCGATACCCCTGGTCGCAATGCTTCTCCGCTTTATTTTCCCTAGCATTCGGGCTAGTGCTGCGCCGATGTCGCGGATCGTAACCCAGAGCCGCCGAACGGCGGAGACCGAGATCGCTCTCACCCTTGACCTTGACGGCACGGGGCGGGCCGAGATTGCGACCGGCATAGGGTTTTTCGACCATATGCTGACAGCGCTCGCCCGCCACGCGCTATTTGATCTTAACCTCCAGGCGCGCGGCGACCTCCATGTCGATTTCCATCACACCGTCGAGGATGTTGGGATCGTGCTCGGCGCGGCGCTTTTCGAGGCGATGGGCGACAAGCGGGGCCTGACCCGGTTCGGCCAGGCGTTGGTGCCGATGGACGAGGCCTTGGTCGAGGCGGCGCTCGATTGCTCGGGCCGCGCCTATCTCGCCTTCGCTGTCGCCTTTCCGCGCGCCAAGGTTGGCGAGATGGATAGCGAATTGTTCGAGGAGTTCTTCCGTGCGTTCGCCGGCAATGCACGGATCACGCTGCACCTGACCGCGCGTGCCGGGCACAACACCCATCACCTCGCCGAGGCATGTTTCAAGGCGACGGCACGGGCCTTGCGCATGGCACTCGCGCGCGATCCTCGGCTCGGCGAGGCGGTGCCATCCACTAAGGAGAGCTTGTGAAATTTTATACCGCGCATCTCGCCCAAAATCGGGCGCCGGTGCTGGTGCGGGAGGGGTTTTCGCTCGGCGCCCTGGTCTTCGGCCCGCTTTGGCTGTTCGCGCATCGCGCCTGGATCGCGGGCATTCTGATGGTCGTGGCCGACGTCGCGACCGCGACGGCCATTGCGCGTGACCCGGCGTTCTGGCCGCTCACGATCGGGCTACATTGGCTGCTGGGTCTGTTTGGGCAGGATTTGCGCCGCTTTGGCCTCGCCCGGCGCGGCTATGGCGAAAGCGCCGTGATCGCCGCGCGGAACGAGATGGAGGCATGCGCGAGGCTGCTCGCCGCGCGGCCCGAACTCGAGCCGGCATTCCTTGCGGAGGCGGGCCGGTCATGAAAATCGCGGTGGTCGATTACGGTAGCGGTAATCTCGCCTCTGCCGCCCGCGCCCTCGCGGTTGCCGCTGAGCGCGAGGGGATGGCAGCCGAGGTACGGATCACCGCTGACCCCACCCTCGTCGCCGGCGCCGATCGCATCGTGCTGCCGGGCCAGGGCGCCTTCGCCGATTGCGCCACTGGGCTCGCCGCGATTCCCGGCCTGTGGGCAGGGATTGAGGCCGCGACCGCGCGCGGGGCGCCCTTTCTCGGTATTTGTGTCGGCATGCAGCTGATGGCCGAACGCGGGTTGGAGCATACCGTGACGCCGGGTTTCGGCTGGATCCAGGGCGAGATCGCGCCGCTCGATGCGCCCGGGCTGCGCCTGCCGCAAATGGGTTGGAACACGCTTGCCTTCGCCCAGCCCGCGCATCCGCTGCTCGCCGGGCTGGTCCCTGGCGATCACGCCTATTTCGTGCATAGCTATGCCCTCACCGGCGCCCGCCCCGATCAGGTGCTGGCAACGACCGATTACGGGCGCGAGGTAATCGCCATGGTCGCCGCCGGCAACCGCGCCGGCACGCAGTTCCATGTCGAGAAAAGCCAGGAGGTCGGCTTGCGCATCCTTGGAAATTTCCTGCGCTGGCAGCCATGAGTGAACGCCGGATGGAGCTGATGGTCGAGCGCGCGAGCGTGCTCGACGAGGATGATCTCGCGGCCTTGTGCGAGGCGGCGGATGCCGCGATCCTCGAAGGCGGTGGCTTCGGCTGGGTTACCCCACCGGGGCGCACAGCGCTGGAGCGCTATTTCCAAGGGCTGCTTTTGGTGCCGGAGCGCGAGCTTTACATCGCGCGGCTCGATGGTATCGTCGTCGGCTCGGCGCAGCTCGTTCGCCCGCCGCGTAACAACGAGGCGCAAGCCTTCGCCGCGACCCTGATGCACAGTTTCATCGCGCCCTACGCGCGCGGCCATGGCCTGGCACGCCTTCTCACCGAACGGGCCGAGGAAGGGGCGCGGGCGCTCGGTTATCACGTCATCAATCTCGACGTGCGCGAAACGCAAGAGGCGGCGATCCGGCTCTATGAATCGCTCGGCTATACACGCTGGGGCACGCATCCGGTCTATGCCCGCATCCAGGGCCGCACGGTGCGCGGATTCTATTTCTACAAACTCCTTCAGCCGGGCGGGAAAATCGCATGACCCTCACGCTCTATCCGGCGATCGACCTCAAGGACGGCGCCTGCGTGCGGCTCCAGCGCGGCGAGATGGCAGCCGCGACACTCTATGCCGCCGATCCAGTGGTACCGGCACGGGCGTTTCAGGATGCGGGCTGCCGCTGGCTCCATGTCGTCGATCTCAACGGCGCGTTTGCCGGGCGGTCTGTGAATGCCACGGCGGTCGCGGCGATCCTCGCGGCAAGTCGCGTTCCGGTGCAGCTCGGCGGCGGGATTCGCGATCTCGCAGCGATCGAACACTGGCTTACGCTCGGCATCGCACGCGTCATTCTGGGAAGTGCCGCGGTCAAGAACCCAAGCTTGGTGCGCGATGCCGCGCGCGCCTTTCCCGGTCGTATCGCGGTCGGCATCGATGCCCGCGACGGGCTGGTTGCGACCGAGGGCTGGGCCGAGACCTCGGCGCTCACGGCCGAAGACCTGGCGCTCCGCATCCAGGACGCCGGGATTGCCGCGATCATTTTCACCGATATCGGCCGCGACGGCATGCTCACCGGCGTCAATGTCTCGGCCACCGCGGCGCTTGCCGCCCGGCTCGACGTGCCGGTGATCGCCTCCGGCGGTGTCGCCGGTGTGGAAGACCTCACCGCGCTCACCCGCGCCGCCCGAGGCCTTGAACATGGCCAGATTGAAGGCGTTATCGCTGGCCGCGCGCTTTATGATGGTCGCCTCGACGTGGCGACCGCGCTCGCGGCGCTGGATCGTCGCTGCGCCGATCCCGCCTGAGCCGGCGCGCGA
Source organism: Pseudomonadota bacterium (assembly GCA_021801465.1). Lineage (GTDB taxonomy): Bacteria > Pseudomonadota > Alphaproteobacteria > Acetobacterales > Acetobacteraceae > Acidibrevibacterium. Next base: position 7,316 of record JAJYXY010000151.1, on the reverse strand, counting down.
TAACGCGAGGCCCAGGCTGTTGACGTTCAGGCCCCTGGCGTTCAGGCCCCTGGCGTTCAGGCCGCTTCGGGGCTGCGCTCGGCGCGCTTTCGCGTGTGCGGGTCGAGATGGCGTTTGCGCAGCCGGACCGCGCCTGGGGTCACCTCCACCAATTCATCGTCCTCGACATAGGCAATCGCTTGTTCAAGCGACATCCGGCGGGGCGGCGTGAGCAGCATGGCGTCGTCCTTGCCGGCGGCGCGGATATTGGTGAGCTTTTTTTCCTTGATCGGATTGACCTCGAGATCATTCTCGCGCGAGTGCTCGCCAAGGATCATGCCGACATAGACTTTTTCTCCCGGCCCGATGAAGAGAGCGCCGCGTTCTTGTAGGTAAAACAGCGCGTAATGCACGGCCACGCCGTCGGCGTTGGAAATCAGCGCGCCATTCCGCCGCCCCTCGATCACGCCGCGCCAGGGGGTGTAGCCGGCGAATATCCGGTTCATGATGCCGCTGCCGCGCGTATCGGTCAGGAACTCGCCATGATAGCCGATCAGGCCTCGCGACGGGATGGAGAATACGAGCCGCGTCTTGCCCCCACCCGAGGGGCGCATTTCGGTCAATTCCCCCTTGCGGCGGCCCAGTTTCTCGACCACCACCCCAGCATAGGGCTCATCGACATCGATTACCACCTCTTCAAGTGGCTCCTCGCGCTCACCGGTTTCCGGGTTGGCGCGGGTGAGCACGCGAGGGCGGCCGATGGTGAGTTCAAATCCCTCACGGCGCATGGTCTCGATCAGAACGCCGAGCTGCAATTCCCCACGTCCGGCCACCTCGAAAGCCTCGGTCTCGCTACTGTCGCTGATGCGTATAGCGGCATTGCCCTCCGCCTCGCGATAGAGCCGGTCACGGATCTGGCGAGAGGTGACTTTGCTGCCTTCACGCCCGGCAAGTGGCCCGTCATTGATGCGAAAGGTCATTGCGAGCGTCGGCGGGTCAATCGGTGTCGCAGGTAAGGCCGCCGCGAGATCAGGCGCGCCGATGGTTTCTGGTACCGTCGCCTCGGCGAGGCCAGCAATGGCGACGATGTCGCCCGCCTCGGCTTCCTCGACCGCAACTCGCTCAAGGCCGCGAAAAGACAAGAGCTTGGTCAACCGCCCGGTCTCGACGGTACTGCCATCGGCACGAAGAACTTTGAGCGGCATGTTGAGCCGCGCCCGGCCCTGCTCAATGCGGCCGGTAAGCACGCGGCCGAGGAAATTATCGTATTCGAGAATCGCGGCCAACATCGCGAACGGTGCTTCGGTCTCGACCTTCGGCGCGGGCACATGGCGCAGAATGAGATCGAACAGCGCCGAGAGATCGCTGCGCGGCCCCTCCAGAGTCGCATCCGCCCAGCCCTGGCGGCCGGAAGCGTAGAGCATCGGGAAATCGAGCTGGCGTTCATCGGCGCCGAGGGCGGCGAAGAGGTCGAACACCTCGTCATGCACCTCGTCAGGGCGGGCATCGGCGCGATCGACCTTATTGACCACGACGATCGGGCGCAGCCCGCGTGCCAGCGCTTTGCCGACGACGAATTTGGTCTGTGGCAGCACCCCTTCGGCGGCATCCACCAGAACCAGGGCGCCATCGACCATATTGAGGATCCGCTCGACCTCGCCGCCGAAATCGGCGTGGCCGGGAGTGTCGACGAGATTTATCCGGGTCTCACCCCAGAGCACGCTCGCGACCTTAGCGAGGATGGTGATGCCGCGCTCGCGCTCGAGATCGTTGCGATCGAGCGCGCGCTCAGCCACCTGCTGATGGTCGCGAATCGCGCCAGATTGGCGGAGAAGCTGATCGACCAGCGTGGTCTTGCCGTGGTCGACATGGGCGATGATGGCGATGTTGCGTAAGCTCATGGGAAGTGCTGAGGCCTCGAATGCTGCGCCGCACAGATAGCGAGGCAGAGGGCGGAATGCGAGCGATAAATCAGCGCGGACCCTGCCATGCGTCTTTTGCCATGCTCATCGCGCGATGTGAGAGGTTTGCGCGGCATCCGGTGCATGGCATTCTCTTTCTCTGTGAGAGATGATCCTGCCGTTTCTGGAGTGAGCGCCGCCGAGGAAGACGGGGGTGCGGGTGCGTCGGCGCCGAGTGAGGCTGCCTTGCGCGAGGCGGCGCTGTCGCATCTTGCGCGTTATGCCAGCACGGAGGCTGGGTTGTGCCGCGTTCTCGAGCGACGCATCGCGCGCTGGCGGCGGGGCGCCATCGGGGAGGTGGAACGATCGGCAGAAGCGGAAGCGGCCGCGCGCGCGACTGCGCATCGTGTGGTCGCCAAGCTTAAGGTCGAGGGTCTCGTCGATGATGCCGCGTTTGCCGCTGCGCGGGCCGCGCGCTTGCATCGCGCCGGCCGCTCGCGCCGGGTGATCGCGGCCCATTTGGCGGCAAAGGGGGTCACGGGGGCGAGCTTACGCGATGCTCTTCCCGAAGATCCAGAAAGCGAGCTCGCGGCGGCGTTGGCCTTCGCCCGCCGACGCCGGCTTGGCCCATTCCGCACTGTCGCGGCGGCCGTGCCAAGAAAGTCTGCGGTCGGCGGCGAGGCAATGGGCGAGATGTCGGGGCGCGATGCCGCCCTACTCGCACGCGCCGGCTTTCCCCGCGCCATCGTAGAGCGCGCCTTGGCGATGCCGGCCGAAGCGGCGCTCGAGATCGTGCTACGGTTCCAGCGCGGCGGGACGTGAGCGCCGCGCCCTTCACCTTCGCCGGTGTCATGCGTGGCGCGCAGCGGAGTATCGCGATCGCGCTCGGGCTGGCACCGTTCGGCCTCGTCGTCGGCGTGCTGGCCGCGAGCAAGGGGCTTTCACTGACCGAAACTGGCCTGATGAGCGCCCTAGTATTTGCCGGCGCGAGCCAAATCCTCGCGCTCGATCTCTGGACCCATCCCGCCCCGGTGCTCGCCGCGAGCATTGCCGCCTTCGCTGTCAATCTCCGCATGGCGCTGATGGGACCGGCCCTGACGCCATGGCTCGAGCGTCTCGCCGGCTGGCGGCTTTGGGCCAATCTTGCCTTGCTCGTCGATCAAGGATTCGCGCTCGCCATCGCCGAGAGTAGAAAAGGGGAGCGCGATGGCGGATTTTTGTTCGGCGTGAGCCTGGTTCTCTGGCTCTCGTGGATAACATGCAGCGTGATTGGCCACCTGCTCGGCGTGGCATTTCATCCGCCGCGCGACCACCCCCTGTTCTTCGCCGCTCTCGCCGCCTTCGTGAGCCTCCTCGTACCACTTTGGCGTGGCCGAAAGGAAGCACTTCCCTGGCTCATCGCCGCCCTCGTTGCGTTGCTGGTTGCGCGGATCGCACCGCCCGGCGCCTGGCATGTTGTCGCCGCGGCGCTTGCGGGCAGCTTGGTTGGTGCCTGGCGCGAGACACGGCGCATGACACCGTGATCGAGACAAGTAATCTCGTCGCCATTCTCGGGATGGCGGTGGCGACGCTCGCTTGCCGGATCGGCGGCTATTTTCTCTTCCGCGCTTTCCGCCCGACACCATTCCTGCGCGCGATGCTCGGCTATGTCCCGGGGACGTTGTTTGTCGGCTATGTCGCGCCGGCACTCGCGGCGGGAGGAATCAAGGAATGGGTGGGGGCGGCGGCGACGCTGCTCACCGTTCGTCTTTCCGGCAATATCGCACTCGGGATCGCCGCAGGCACGGCGAGCGCTTGGCTGGCCTGGCTCATGCGATGAGGAGTGGGCGCCAACTCGCAATAACGAAGGAAGGGCAAGGCGCCGCGCGTTTGATGCTGGCCGGGGCGAGCGCCACGTTTCTTGGTGTTGGTATGCAGCGTTTCGCCTATTCCTTGCTTTTGCCCGCGATGATCGGCGCGGGCTGGCTTGGCGCGGGGGCGGCCGGCGCGCTGGGTGCCGCCAATCTCGGTGGCTACCTCGCAGGCGCTTTGCTTGGCCCACCGCTCGGGCAAAAATTTGGCCTGATCCCGGCTTTGCGTGCTGCGATGCTCGCTGCCGCCGGAAGTTTCGTGCTGTGCGCCGTCGATGGCGGATTTCTCTGGTTTTGCTTCTGGCGGGTGCTCGCCGGTATCGCTGGAGGGGCGCTGATGGTGCTCGCGGGGCCAGCGGTGCAGGCGGCGATCGCGCCGCGCTGGCGCGGTCTCGCCGCCGGCTTCACCTTCACCGGCGTTGGCAGCGGCATCGTGTTTGGCGCACTAGCGGTGCCGCTATTGTTACATGTCGGTCTCGCCGCAACCTGGGCCGTGCTGGGAGCGGCCGCGTTTCTGCTCTGTGCGATGGCCTGGCGCCTTTGGCCCGCCGTCGCCCCGGCGCCGCGACGGGCACTGTTTTCGGGCCTGCGCCACGGCGCCTCGCTGCGGCTGATCGCCGCCTACGCCATGGCCGCGGTCGCTGCGACGCCGCACATGCTATGGTGGCCCGATTTCATTACCCGAGGCCTCGCGCGCGGGACCAACGCGGGCAGCGCATTCTGGCTGCTGTTTGGTGTCAGTGCCGCGGCTGGTCCCGCGCTCTGGGGGCGGCTTGCCGATTTTCTCGGCCTGCGGTGGGCCTTGGTGCTTGCGCTTCTTGCGCAGGTGATCGACACCGCCTTGCCACTGTTTGCGCGCGGGCTGCCGGCCCTCAGCCTCTCGACGATCGTCGCCGGCGCGACCGCAACCGGGGTTTCGGGCCTGTTTTTGCTGTGCACGCGGAGCGTCGGCGGGGAGGGCGCGCCGGCGCTTTGGAGCTTGGCGACCGCCGCGTATGGTGCCGCGCAGACCCTCATTGGGTTCGTTCTCGCTTGCCTCTATGCCACGACGGGAAGCCATTTACCGCTGTTTGAGATTGGCCTCGGCGGGGCGATCCTCACCTTGCCGCTCGCCCATGGGCTGCATTTCCCCACGCGCGATTGAGTGTCTGCGGTCGCGACACAAATTACGTCAAGGCGTCGCTTAGGCCGGCGAGGGCGACGCCGATGGCAAGGTCGAGCAGAGTGAAGAGCGCGGCCGGAAGCCCGCCAATCGCGAGCGCGAGTCGAGTTCCATACCATTCGAGCCAGATCGCCCAGCCGAAGGTCACCAAAGCCGCGGTTTGCTGAACGAGCGACGGCGCGCCGAGCAGTTCTGGCAGGGCGCCGAGCGAAAGCAGCACGTATTGTGCGAAATTGCACCAGTTCCAGACCGCGAGATAGCGCGGCCAGAGCGGCGCGCGCCCGATCGCGGCGACCAGGGGGCGGGTGAGCAGCGCAAATCCCGCCCAGCCGGCGACGAAGCCGAGCATATCGAGCGCCGCGGCGTGGCCCGGGTGCGGCGGGATTCCGCCTTCCGACCAATCGAGAAAGCGTAGCAAAACGAAAAGCGGAAACGAGAGCAGGGCCGCGAGAAAACTCTGCCGCGCGCCAGCCATGCCGGGCTCGATCCCGGCGATCCCGTCTGGCCGCCCGGCCGCCAGCAAAGCCGCGATGCGCAGACCCGAGGCGAGCGCGGCGACGTGGCCGTTCACGCGAGGAACTCGGCAAGGATGCGGCGGTAAATCGCCTTCAGCCGCCAGAGATCGTCGATCGCCACCCGTTCATCCACCTGGTGCATGGTATCGCCGACCAGCCCAAATTCCGCCACCGGGCAATAACGCGCGATAAACCGCGCATCCGACGTGCCACCCCCGGTCTCGAACGCAGGCGGTGCGCCGCATTCGGCGGCAATCGCTGCGGCGAGCATCGCCAAGGCCGGCCCCGGCTCGGTGAGAAAGGACTCACCGCTGACTGTGGTCTCGATTTCAAAACGATCGGCGTATCGCGCGAGGCTCGCACGCAGCCAAGCATCGAGGCCGGCGCCGCTATGGCGGTCGTTGAAGCGGATATTGAGCCGCGCCACGGCACTCGCTGGGATTACGTTGGGCGCCGGATTGCCGATATCGATGCTGGTGATTTGCAAGGAGGATGGCTCGAAATGCTCACTTCCGGCGTCGAGCGGCACGGCGGTCAGCGCGGCCAGGGCGCGGGCAAGGCGATGGGCGGGGTTATCGGCGCGGTCGGGATAGGCGACGTGGCCTTGCGTGCCAAACACCGTGATCGTGGCGTTGAGGCTGCCGCGCCGCCCAATTTTCACGACATCGCCAAGTCGCACGCGCGAGGTTGGCTCCCCGACCAAGCAGAATTCGGGCAGATCACCGCGTTCCTTGAGCCATGCAAGAAGCCGTGCCGTGCCGTCGATCGCCGCCCCTTCTTCATCGCCAGTGATGAGAAGGCTGATCGACCCGCGCCGCGGGGCTTGGGCGAGATGTTGGGCGCAGGCAGCGACGAAAGCGGCGATTCCCCCCTTCATGTCGACGGCGCCCCGGCCATAGAGCGTCCCCGCGCGCATCGCCCCGGCGAAGGGATCATACGACCACGCCCCGATCGCCCCCGGCGGCACGACATCGGTATGACCGGCGAAGGCGAAATGCGGCGCCCCTTCGCCGATCCGCGCGTAAAGATTGTCGATTTCGCCAAAACGTAGCCGCGTGACCGCGAACCCGAGGCCGGTGAGCGCCTCGGCCAGCACGTCTTGCGCCCCGGCATCTTGCGGGGTGACGGATGGGCGGCGAATGAGCTCAGCCGCCAGCCAAACGGGGTCGGCTTGCGTCAATCGCGGAGCAGTTCGTTGATCGCGGTCTTGGCTCGCGTGCGGGCGTCAACCCGCTTGACAATGACGGCGCAGGCGAGCGAGGGGCCGGGCCGGCCATCGGCGAGCGGTGCGCCGGGAAGGGCGCCCGGCACCACCACAGAATAGGCCGGGACGCGGCCGTAAAACACCTCACCGCTTGCGCGGTCGATGATTTTCGTCGAGGCGCCAAGAAAAACCCCCATCGCCAGTACCGCGCCGCGCTCGACGATCACCCCCTCGGCGACTTCCGAACGCGCGCCGATGAAGCAATCATCCTCTATGATCACCGGGCTTGCTTGGAGCGGCTCCAAAACTCCGCCGATGCCAACCCCGCCGCTAATATGGCAGTTGGCGCCGATCTGCGCGCAGCTCCCGACGGTCGCCCAGGTATCGATCATCGTTCCGCGCCCGACATGGGCGCCGACATTGACGAAACACGGCATGAGCACGACGCCCGGCGCGATATAGGCCGAATGCCGCACCACCGCGCCGGGAACGGCGCGGAACCCGGCCTCGGCGAAGCGGGCCGCGTCCCAGCCGCTGGTTTTGAGCGCGACCTTGTCATAGACGGGCGCGCCGGCGGCAGGAATCGGCATTGAGGCGTTGATCCTAAATGAGAGCAGCACCGCTTTCTTGAGCCACTCCTCGACCTGCCAGCCGCCATCACCGGGAACCGCGACCCGCAATTCGCCGCTATCGAGCGCCGCCAAC